>JABMQH010000107.1 GCA_013203355.1 Candidatus Omnitrophota bacterium
ATCATGCAGTAGGCGATTATACGGCATGAGGTGGATAACACATCCTGCATTCTGCAGTCTTTTAAGTGCCGGATTATTAATAACCTGTGCTGGGTCATTGCCTGCATGCCTAAATTTCGTATTCAGGTATAGAGTAACATCGACATTCCTTGATCTTGCTTCCACTAGATCGTTAAGTAACAAGCTTACAGGATTCCTGCCTTTTGCTCCCAAGCTTATGTTATACATAGAAATAACGATGGATTTCTTAGCTCCGTCCAATAGCTTTATCATCGCTGATTCATAGGCACGGCCGGATATGTCTTTGACTTGGGCTGGAACAAAGCCGGATTGGGCAAGTAGTGGCGCGGTGGCTAGAAAGAGTGTAACGAGAAGTATAGCCCATAAACGCTGATACTTTTTCATTATCTTAATTTCTACGCCATTGCTAATTTTTGGATTACACGTCTTATCTTTTTTCTTGCTACGGATCTGATGGGTTCTGCTTTCATATGAACTCTAAAACCGACAAAAAGTAAGACTTTTGCAAGCGTAACAGGATCGGTAAATTCACAGTTCTCGATTTTTGAGATATGCTGCTGCGTAACCCCCACTTGATCAGCCAACTCTTCTTGTGTAATGTTATTACTAACTCTATAGGCAATAATTTTCTTTACCAATCCAAGTTTTTGCTGTTCAAGCTCATACAGCTCCTTAAAATATGGATCCTTTAATTGTTCTTTTATATGTTCATTTACGCTTTCTATTTTATATTTCATTTTAGGTCTCCTTTTTATATTTTTCTAAAAAACCATTTCTATCTTTAATCGCAAGTTTTAATTGTTGCTTTGGTGTTTTTTGAGTCTTTTTAATAAAACCGTTCGTAAATATCGCTTTGTTTTTATGAAAGAAAAAATAAAGAACCCTTATTTTCCCTTCTTTCCCGCTAAATCTTAATTCAAATATTCCATCTTTGAGATATTTAGCATGTGGCCCGGGTAACTTATGGCCAAATTCTTCTAAAAGGTCCTTTTTATCAAGAAACTTTCTTCGTGTCCAAAAGTCCAAAGAACAGATGAATTCTTTGACTGGGCTTCGTTTGCCTTTTACTAAATAACTACATTCTACTGTTTTCAATATCATCCTTTCTTGCTAAAACAAGTATACAACGAAATAGTTGTATTGTCAAGTATGAAAAGATATCTTTTTCATTCCTAACATTTTTGCTTAGATACCATATAGGCCTCTGTTTTTCAGTGCTTTTCTGTCCTCTTCAGAAGTGCCTTTAAACACCTCTATTCTTTTCTTCATTCTTTCTTTAATCTTTATAGGTGTGGACATAATGTCCACACCCTTACGCGTAGCATGTCCACTTCGTATGGTCGATTTGGCCATACCCTCCGGAAGCAGAACTGTGCCAAGCATCTGGTAGGTCGTAGGAGTGCTTCCTTTGCCGCTTATGAAGGTTATTAGACCTTTCTCTTGCAAGGCCGACCTTGCACGCTGTAGGGCCTTGTGGTTAAGGCCAAGATGGTCCTGGATTGTCTTATCCTTATTGAAGAAGGTCGGTTTTTGGAAGCGGCAATATAAGCCCCGGAGGTAGATATATAAGAGCATGGGGATCCGCTTCACTTTACGGGTCTTGCAGAGTTCGAAGAAGTTGTTTTGGAGGAATTGGTAGCCGCGCATAGGTTATTCCTTTATAGATTCCCGCTTTCGCGGGAATGACAAATGTTTTGAGATTGCTTCGGCCGCCTTCGGTGGCCTCGCAATGACAGGGGTAAAAAGTTTGTCCACTTTGGGCATTTTTTGTCCACTTTTTGTCCACAATTTCTGTGATTGAGAAGAATGTGTGATTTTTTGTGAAAGTAGATGAAAGAAGAAAAAAGCGTTTAAGTCGACGTTTTTCCGTCGAGAAAACGCTTTTTTACTGATTTGAATAGGCTTTTGGTCCGAGCCAAAAGTATGGCGGAGAGGCAGGGATTCGAACCCTGGGTACGCTTACGCGTACACTTGCTCTCCAAGCAAGCCGGTTATAGCCACTTCCGTACCTCTCCTCGAATCTTATTATAAACGTATATTTCTATATTACCAGCGAATTCTTATACGATTTGAATCGCTTTATGTGTTTCTTGTTGTGACTTCCAACTAAAATCATATATTTGTTAAGTTCCTTCCTGTCATAAATAAATATGTGACATCTCCCATCATTTTTTGCTTTTATGCCTAATTGTAAAAACATATTATACACAGAATCTAAAAGAGGTTTTGAGTGATTCGAAAAGCATAATCCAATATGTCTATATTTGATACCTTTAGTTACATGAACATGGAAATAGATGCCTCCATCGGTGTCGATCAAACCCCTAAGGCACGATTTTAAGAACTTATTATTTTTCAATATCCAGGGCGGGACATTGACCGATTGTGCAACTTTGTTACCTTTTTTTAAACCACATTTTACCAAAAAATTAACTAGATTTTTACCTGAGCATGTTACAACTACGGTATTTTTTATTCTAAATGAAATGGACGCTTTGAGGTTAAATAGATTATATACTATTTTTTTTATGAAATAAGCGTGTTCTAAATCGGTTTTGCTGTTTGTGAAAATCTTGACCTGATAATCAGTTACTCCACCATCGCCTAAAACTATTCCAATAAATTCAGCCAATAAAGGTGTTTTTGTTGGAGTAAAAATTTGTTTTCTTATTATGAAGCCTGATTTTTTAGCGAGTGTCGGGTTGTTTTTAAATTTTAAACACGTAGCTAAGCCTCCTTTTCTCCGGCCTTCTGGAGTACCTGGATTTCCATATAATTCATTTCTTTTTATGCCACCCAAACGCGATGCTCGCTTAATATGCCACGTATCAGGTAAGGTTTCTACTCCACGCGGCAAAGTCAATTTGAATTCTTTTTGCAGTCTCTTCAGCGCGTCAGAACTCATCTGATACCTATTCCTGCGCCAATCAAAAAATGTTCTACTATGAACACCGCAAATCTTAGCCAACGTAGGCCAATCGTTGTTGGTTTTTTCTTTAATATTGTTTAAATAGTTTTGTTGTGTAATTTTTACAAATTTTATTCTTGACATGCTACTTGCCGCTAAAGATCATTACCCTGCTTCCCGCAGAGTCAAACTTGCACTTTTCGCACTTTTTTAGCTTTAATTTTTCCGGGATATCTTTGGTTTCTTTGAAACCGGATTTTTTAAAAAAGACCGGGCTGTGGGTAACACAGTAAACGGGCTTCCGGGAATCACGCCTTTTCGCCTTTTCGGCAAGGGAAAGAAGTATCATCCTGCCGATCCCCTTCTTCCGATGGTAATAATCAACCCCCAACGAAGCGATCTCAAAATACTCACCGTGGTTGATTATCCTGCCGAACGCGACGGTCTTCCTATTCAGCCGGGCGACAAAAAACGTGCGCCAGTCAATATTGTCGCCGTCGAGGATGTACTTCTCAAGCTTCTCCTCGATATAGGGAAAATCCTTCTTTGTCGTGCGTTGTATTCTTACGTTTTGCATATAAGTATTGGCGGAGAGACTGGGATTTGAACCCAGGGACCCCGTTAGAGGTCACACGCTTTCGAGGCGTGCGCTTTCAACCGCTCAGCCATCTCTCCGTTAATATTTAAGTGGCGGAGAGGCCGAGATTCGAA
>JABMQH010000108.1 GCA_013203355.1 Candidatus Omnitrophota bacterium
CAGTTACTTAGCGAAGAAGATTCCCGAAAGAAAGACCAAGATAGAGGAAAAAAAGCGCAAAGAGGAAGAACGCAAGCGCCTGGCTGATGAAAGAAGAATGGCCGACGAAAAGAGCCAACAAGAACTAAAGAAGCTGAAACTAAAGATAGGTGCATTAAGCAAAGAAGGACTTCTGCAGTATGAACAAGGCAAGTATGGAGAGGCAAAGAAAACATTCAGCCAGATTTTGGGAATCGATCCCGACCACAGCATAGCAAAGAGATATGTAGAAGTGAAGATCCCCCGCGAGCTTAAGCGGGTAGAGGAAGAAACTCTACGGCAGACAAAGAAAGAAGAATCAGACGTCAGCGATGAAAGTGCCATCACGGAAGAAGATGACGGGGAATATAGGATTAAACCCTTTGATGCCCTTTCGGTTAAAGTATACCGTGAAGAGGAACTTTCTGGGGTTTACAAGGTTCAAAAGGGCGGGTTTATTGATATGCCGCTTGTAAGGAAAGTCCCGGTACAGGGGCTTACTGTATACGAAATAGAGGATAAGGTTACAGCTATCCTGGCAAAGGACTTTTTGACGGACCCCCAGATAATGATAACCGTAAAAGAATACCATTCAGAAAAGGTGGTTGTGTTAGGACAGATTAATAAACCGGGCACTTATGAACTTTCGACCGAAGAACCCGTCACCCTTTTAAGGGCGATATCAATGTCAGGCGGATTTACAAATATTGCCGCAAAGAATAATATAAAGGTTATAAGGATGCAGAAGGGTAAAAAGACCATTATGAAGATAAATAGCAACGAAATTATAGATGGTAAGAAGAAAGATTTTGTCCTGAAACCAGGCGATATGATTATTGTCCCGGAAAGTTTTTGGTAATCAATAGGAGAATATTTTATGGCCAATGAACATATAAACCCATATCCAGGGCCTCAGGAGATAGAGTTTGAGGGGAGCAAGACGCTTACTGATTATATAAATATTTTCCTCAAGCGAAAAGAAATAATCATGACATTTTTTATCATTTCAGTAGTTTTGTCGGCCGTGTACTATTATAAGCTGCCGAATATATATAAGGCAACCTGCCAAATTTTAATTGCAGAAGAGGAAGGTTTACTCACTAGCCCGGAAGTTACGGCTGCAAGAGGTACAGTTGGCCGGTATTCCGATTATCTTGAGACACAGATGTTTATTTTACATAGCAGGCCTCTAGTCCAGGCATTAGTTAAGCAGCTGGAACTGGTTAAAAAATATGATTATTTTGCAACAGGAGATGGGAGTGCTAAAATACAGAGCATGCTTGAGATAGAACAGATAGAAAATACACAAATTGTGAACGTGAGCATAAAGTTTACAGACCCAAAACTCTGCACCCAAATAGCTAATAGCCTGACAGACCTTTATGTAAAACAGAACGTCGCAACAAAACTATATTTTTCAGACGAAATATTAAAATGGTTCCCGGAAGAGTCCGAGAAGGTAAAGATGCAGACTGTGTATGGACAACTCCAAGAACTTTCTAAAGAGGATGTAATTGAATCGCTGCCTTCTGTTGCAAATGATCCTGTTATCAGACAACTTAAATCAAGAAAGGCTTCCCTAGAGACAGAGTTGAAATCTCTCGCTACAAGGTATAAGGTGCGGCACCCCGTTATGATAACACTTACTGAAGACTTAAAATATGTTGATGATAGGATTGAATTTGAAATAAAGAAAGTAGTAAATAATCTGCGTTCAGAACTTGCAGGAAAGCTGCAGTTGTCCAATATCAGGATTTTGCAATATGCAGAAGTGCCGGTTAATCCTGTCGGCCCCAAAAGAGTAAGAGGCATCTTAATGGCCGGAATACTCGGACTATTGATGGGTTTTGCCTTGGTCTATCTGTTGGATTACCTTGATAATACCATAAGGTCGCAGGAAGACATAGAAAAGTACATAAATCTCCCTTATTTGGGTCATATTCCGTCTGTTAAAAGCAGGACACATGACGAATATTCAAAAAGGATTATTGTGCAGGCTGATCCTGAGTCCTCATTAGCAGAGGCACTTAAGAATATAAGAACCGGCATAGTTTTTTCTGCTCCGCCCGAGAGGCTGAGATCTATATTAATAACGAGCACGATTCCTTCCGAGGGTAAAACACTAGTTTCTGTAAATCTGGCAACGACAATTGCCCTTGATGGGAATAAGGTTTTATTGGTAGATTCGGATATGAGGCGGCCTACAATCCACAACACATTTAAGTTAGATAACGCAACGGGGCTTAGCAACTACTTAACAGGAAGTGTTTCGGTAGACCTTGTGATTAGTAAGACCTCTGTTGAAAATCTAAGTTTTGTCAGCGCAGGACCCACTCCGCCAAATCCATCCGGGCTTTTAGGTTCTTTTAAAATGGAGGAGTTTATAAAAGAGGCAAGAACCAGATTCGATAGAGTCGTAATAGACGGACCGCCTTTAATAGGTGTTTCAGATGCCCTCATATTGTCCAAGTTAGTGGATGGGACCCTTCTGGTGATACGTTTTGGTACCGCAAGCAGGGATGTTATTGCGAGGGCGAAGCAGTGCCTTCAAGAGGTAGGTACGAATATCATAGGTGTTACCTTAAACGATGTAGATATTGAAAAAGAAGCCTATTACAGCAGATACTACCATTACTATAGCCGTTATTATGAAAAATATGGAGAGAAACCTTCCGGCAGTAAACCTGCATCGAACACTTGATTTTTTTATACAACTAATCCTTATCCTCATCTTAATTATAAGCCCCTTTCTATTCGGTTCAGTTAAGTTATTTGCAATAACAATAATAGAATTGGGCGCACTCTTGATTTTATTGCTATGGCTTTTTAAATTGTTAAGTGACAATTCTTTCGAATTCGTAAAAATACCGATCAATATAACAATAGCGTTATTTTTGATTTTTGTAGCAGCGCAATATGTGTTTATTAACTCTTTTGTTGGCGATTTTACATTAGGTGAGGTCTACAAGGAGGCGATAAAAGGGGAGGCCTTAAAGCTGTTTTCATATCTGATCTTTTTTTATGCGGTTTTGCATAACTTTAAAAGCAAGAAGAGCATAAATAGATTAATCGGTTTTTTGATTTTTGTTGGTCTAACCGTATCTCTCGTAGGGATTATTCAAAAATTATCCGGAGCAGAAAAAATATTCGGGTTGTACGAAGTTACACAGCCTCTCTATTTCTTCTCCTCCTTTGGGAACAGAAATCACTTCGCGAGCTATATGAACATGATAATATTTTTAACGATGGGTATTACATTTAGCTATTTCCCATTTTTGCGAAGCGATATAAAGGACTACAGAAAAGAACGTGTTACCAGAATGCTACTTGCAGCATCTCAGAAATGGACCTGGCTCTATTTATTCGGACTAGTTATTATGTCAACTAGCCTTTTTTTTGCTGTATCAAGGGGGGGGATACTTTCGTTTTTGTGCGGGGTTATAATATTCTTGGTTTTAATATTTGCAAAAAGATTAACTAAAAAAGGCTATCTTGCCTTGATTTTGGTATTAATATTGATGTTTGGCATGTTAGTTTGGTTTAATGCCTTGGGGCAAATCGCAGAGAGATTTGGTAAGACGTTTAGCAAAGACACAGCGTCAGCGGATAGGCTATTGGGCAGCAGGAAGATCGAAGCTGGCACAGTCATAAACTTGATAAAGACATATCCTGTCGTTGGAGTCGGGTTCGGCGCCTTTAGATTCATTTATAATAAAGGATATAAGCCGGATTTCTTTGAAAAATTTTATGTAAGCCATTCAACTAATAATTTTTTAGAATTTTTTTCCGAAGTCGGTTCTATTGGATTTGCAATTTTTTTTATAACAGCCTGTCTGTATCTTTCCCTTCTGGTAAAAATGATTTTCAAAAGACGCGATCCGTTTGTCGTTGGTATAGGGATAGGTACTGTAGCGAGCCTTTCTTCAATGTGCATCCATAGCCTTTTTGATTTTAATTTCCACATTCCTTCAAATGCGGTTTTATTTTTTGTGATTTCTGGCTTAGCCCTGACCGTAAGCAGCCTGCAGCTAAAAGGCGAGAAGGAGGTAAGTGAGCTTCCTAAGTTCAAATTCCCACTAATGAAAAATACCTTCCTTAAATTGTTAATGTCTCTTGTTCTCATAGTGGCATTTTTTTATATCGCGCGGATTATCACAACCCCATATATCGCCTACAGAATTTCCGAAAGAGGAAAAACAGATATCCATAAACTAAGCGAGGCCGTTAGACTGGACCCCATGAATGCTGAATATCATTATTTGCTTGCAAGGGTATATGTTGAAAAGGCAAGCCCAAAATTTTCTAAACGCAAAAAATACATAGCAATCGCGGTAAAAGAAATGGAAGAGGCGATAAGGCTGAATCCATGGAGTGAAGTTTATTCTGAGTATTTGGATCGGATAAAAGAGGCGTTTAGGCTTTAAAGAGCTTTCTTTTTGTCAAAAGGTATAGTATTACTAATAGTCCGATGACAATCCCAAGGATTTGCAGAAGATACGTATGGGAAGGAACAAGTAGTAAATTATGAAGTTTTATCGTTCCGTATTCGGGTTTCGACGCTATTTTTAAAACAGGACTCAGCCTTGAATTTATATTTTGAAGACAAAATATCACCAAGATGCTATTTATCAAAAAAAATAGATGATAGATTATCGTTAAGAAATAAGAGTCTTTCCTTAAAAAGGCGAGACCAAACGCTAAATATAGCGGAGAAACCGTTAAGATCACCCTTATCAGGAAAGCAAGATTATCCTGTGCGATTTCCCCAAAAATGATTACATCAAGATATCCGGAGAATATCAGCGCAGTGGCAAGAAAAAGGATTGCATTTATTACGTAAAACATGCACAATAACACTAAGGTAAATGGTAAATTTTCTTTATCTTTGGAGTTCATTTAATAAGTGTACCATATGCTTGCATAACGCACAATAAAAATGGCGAAAAAATATGATGTTATAATTATTGGAGCAGGCCCGGCGGGTTTAACCGCAGGGATATATTGCGCGAGAGCAAAGCTTAAAACCTTGGTGCTCGAAAAGACTGCTGTCGGCGGGCAGCTTCTATTGTACGGAGAAGTCATAGAGAATTATCCGGGGTTTCCTGACGGCACATCCGGGTTTGAGCTTGTCGAAAAAATGAAGAAGCAGGCGCAAAGGTTTGGGATAGAACTCCTAACAGGAGAAATTTCAAATATTAATTTTCAGTACTTAGCTGACGGCTATCAGGTTGCAACAAATACCGGGCAAGCTTATCATGCCAGGGCAATCATAATCGCAACAGGCGCAAACCCAAAGCAGCTGGGCGTAAAAGGTGAGATAGAATTAAAAGGCAAGGGGGTCTCTTATTGCGCGACCTGTGACGGCCCTTTGTTTAAAAATAAGGAGGTAGTTGTTGTCGGCGGAGGCGATAAGGCTATTGAGGAAGCGATATATCTTACGAGATTTGTTAAGAGGCTTACCATTGTCCATAGGCGCGACGATCTACGGGCGGTAAAAATTTTACAGGAAAAGCTTTCCGATAATAAAAAAATAGATAAAAAATTAAGTTATATAGTAACCAAAATTTTAGGAGTCGATAGGGTCAATGGGGTGAGAGTGAAAAATGTTAAGACTGGCAAAGAGGAAGAGATTCCGGCCAGCGGGGTGTTTATCTTTGTAGGAGTTGATCCCAGTACAAATTTTTTAAAGAAGAACAATATGTTAGATGATAAAGGGTTCATAATAACCAAGGAGAATATGGAAACCTCTGTTAATGGGGTATTTGCTTGCGGAGACGCAAGGAAAAACATACTTAAGCAGGTCATAGTTTCGTGTGCGGAGGGGGCAATAGCTGCCTATTCCTGTTATCATTATATTGAGGGCCTATTAAAAGATTGACTAATATATAGATAAGATTTAAAATAGTTTAGCGTAATATCAAATTTATAAAGGACTAAAGGGGCAGATAAGCAGGAAAGGAAGGGTTGGATATGCTAAATAAGAAAGTACTTTCTTTTTTTAAAAAAGGGGTGGTAAGCGAAAATAGTCGGACCTTTCGGAGAATGCGTTCATTTTGTCTTATTAAGTATAGCCTGGCGAGTGATATTTCTCAAAAGAAGATTATTGTCAATGCAAGGGACATAAGTGCCGGTGGGACAGTGTTTATTTCAAAAACACGTATCCCCAATGGCGCTGTTTTAGAGATGGATATACAGCTTCCGCCGCTAAAGGAGTCCTTTACGGTAATGGCTAAGGTTGTAGAGAGCCTAAAGGTGAGGGGAGAAGAACAGTATCTGATAAGGGCACACTTTAAGGCAATTGATCCGGAAGACAGGAAACTTATAAATAACTATATAGAACAGGTGGCCAAAGAGCCGTCTATGTGGAAGTACTTCGATAAAAAAGCCACTAAATTCAAAAGACGCGCTGCTTAGAATAATCATTTCCTTTTAGGAAGGATAATTTCTTAAAGAAGGAA
>JABMQH010000109.1 GCA_013203355.1 Candidatus Omnitrophota bacterium
AATCAGTGATATGCACACCCTACTCTCCCAGGGCCGCGACATGGAATACATTGGCAGGCATTACAACATGGACCTTGCCTTAGCTTGGGCCTTACGTTTAGAAGGAAAGACAGATCAGGAAAAATTCAGCGAACTCGGCTGGGGCCTGCGCACATGGGATCAATGGAATTTCAACGAATGTGATGAACGATTCGGAGACGACTGGCCCGGGAGAATACCGGCTCAGCTCGTCGGCCACACACTATACTACTTCACAAAACCCGGCGATCTTGTCTTCGACCCAATGGCCGGCGGCGGCGTAGTCTCAGATGTATGCGTGCTCTTTGAACGAAAATGTCAATCCTTTGATATGGCCACAAGAGATAACCGGCCGGAAATCCAATACCACCACTGGAACACGCAAGATGATGACTGGCCCATAACCAAAAGGCCGGATCTGATATTCTTTGACCCGCCGTATTTCAGCAAAAAAAAGAAGGACTTCGAGAAAAAAACATATGGGAAAGCACCTCCCATCTCATCTTACACCAAAGAGCAGTATGAGAAATTCTTTGAAAGCTTCTTCATCCTTGCCCACAAGAACACCGGAGAGATGACCACGATAGCCTTCCTGAATGCCGATTGGCACGATTTTGAATCCACACCGGCATCAGAAGAAAAACCCGACAAATCAATCACAATATTTGACTACCACAGGATATTAACAAAAACGGGATGGAAAGTAACCCGTCGGATAGAATGCCCCCTATCCTCAGAACGCCTGAGCGGAAACCAGGTCCAGAAAATGCAGGACAAACGCATCCTCGGAACAGTCGGAAGAACCCTGCTAATTGCAAAAAGATCATAATGAAGCCGTGCCCGCTCCCTGCCCCGTAGCTCCGGAAGATGGTACTTGGGGCCGGTAAGTTTACAAGTTGACAACGTCCCCCATTACATACTGCTGAGGGACAATTAGGAAGCAAAACTTAAAAACCTAAGATGTCCCACTTAACAATAAGTCCAAAAGGTAACAACGTGCCTCCATTACAAAACTATCAACGGCCCCCTTTTCGTTTATTATTCCTAGTGGAGTAGAATTTCCTCCTAGGGAGGGCCCCCTTTACAGCCCGGCAATTCCATATTTTAATAGAGCAAGAGTCAAACAAAGACTTCACTCCTTTTGTTGCAAATAACTTAAATAGCAAACAACGTCACTCGCCGCCTTAGAGCATTTTTCCTTGAAAAGGGTATTGGTACGGAGATCTACTATCCAGTGCCATTGCACCTGCAGGAATGTTTTTCAGACCTGGGCTATAAGTCAGGTTCCTGTCCGGTTAGTGAAGAGGCAGCCCAAAATACGCTGGCTTTGCCTATCTATCCCGAGCTAACACCTGAGCAGCAGGAGTATGTGGGGATTCAATTCGTGAATTTTTTAGATGAAAACAGGCATGATAATTAGCTCGTGCTTAAAGTGCATCAAGGTTGACTTAAAAAATATCTGAGAAAGAAGCATTCTATGAAAAAGAAAACTATTTTAGTAACCGGCGGTGCTGGTTTTATAGGCACTAATTTTATCCGGCATACTCTTTCTGCAAGGAAAGATTGGCGAATCATCAATTTAGATGCACTTACATACGCTGGTAATCCCGCAAATCTCGAAGATCTTTCTCATGATCAAGCGAAAAGGTACCATTTTATTCATGGAGATATACTAGATACTGATCTTCTTGATAGAATATTTTCAAGAGAGAATTTCGAAGGCGTTATTCATTTTGCAGCTGAATCCCATGTGAATCGATCCATTATTGGCCCCAAGGCCTTTCTTAACACCAACGTTATAAATAAAGTGTGTTACAATAATACAATAAACAAAGTTTTAGTTTGGAGGTAATAAACATGGCAAAGGTAAAAATCATAACTGACAGAGAAGAGTCGGCAGATATCATCAGGTCAGCGATGTCTGCTGAGATAAAGAGACTCGAAGTTGGCTTAAATAGCACGAACAAAGAAATAGAGAAATTTGAGAGCCAATACAAGATAGCTTCGGAAAATTTTCTAAAAAATTTCACGGCAGATGATCTAAGAGGTGGTGATAATGAATACATTAGGTGGGCAGGTGAATTAAAGATAAGGGATAGAATTCTTGAGGATTTAAGAAGATTAAAAGATATAGAATATGTTGCTGACTGAATATCTATCTGATGTTACAAAGGCGATTGATGAATACTCGAGAACTGGTCTGATTCTTTCGTCTGAGCTAAAGACAGATGCAAGAACCGAAAAAATTGGTTTAATAAAAGGAAGTTTCGTATTTATCAATGAGTCAAAATTATTTTTTACAGAATATCTAGATCTGAGATACAAAATTGAAAAACTTGCGTATTCACTTCACTATCAGGACAAAAATGGTGAATTGATATTCAGATACGATAACGCTGCTCATAAGCCAGACCATAGTTTCAAAAGTCACAAGCATGTAGAAGGCGCTATTCTGGAAACCGATATTCCGAATTTAAAAGAAGTAATGGAAGAAATATTAAGTTGCCTTTTGAGGCCACTTTGACAGTATTAGATTATGCAAAAAGGCTAAGATTTATAACGGTTGGTTTGTATTTATAAAATAGTATCCTTAAAATGGTAAGCGTCCGGTACAGATTTCAGAAAGAGCTGAAAAGAACCATCTGCGTTTGCTGGAAAAGACGGGGCTTGGAAGACGGTGACTAGAGGCGCAGCCTATTTAACTGTGGCTCTTAGCAGCCAGGAAAGTTATTTAGTTAAGGATGTCCCCCTTTAACATACGTGCCAAAAAAGAAACGAACGTCTCCCTTTACGGACAGTGAGAGTAGCGTGAACTATGATTCTTAACGAATGATCATTATGAAAATGGCCTATCCTTTTTTGCTTTGGCAGACGGGGCTCAAGAAGGTAAAAAAGGTATTGATAAAGGGGGATTTTTATGGGATTTAGCTCAAG
>JABMQH010000110.1 GCA_013203355.1 Candidatus Omnitrophota bacterium
GGCCTATATTTTGAAACTGAATCGATTTAATACCAAGTTTTTCGGCCCCTTCCACCAACTCTGGTCTATCGTCGATGAATATGGTTTTCTGGGGTGTTGTCCGAGCTAATTTAAGGGCATGCTTATATATTTTGGGGTGGGGCTTTCTTTCCCCAACTTCAAAGGAAAGTATTACGTTATCAAAATTTTTGTGAATCCCAAATTTATTTTTCAAAAAGTCAAAATGCAATTTGTTTGTATTAGACATTAGATATACCTTGTGCTTCTTTTTTATTTTTTTAATGAAGCGAACAACCGCAGGGTTCAAAACGAAGATATTATTCCAGGTATCTTTGAATTCCTTAAAATTTATTGCTATATTTAGGAGCTGTTTGAACTTATGGTAGAATTCTCTCGGGGAAAGCTTGCCTTCGTCATGAAGGCAAGTTAGCTTTGAATCGAAAAATAAGTCATATATGTAACGCTTATCCAACCCAAAACGTCTTGCGATTTTCGCAGCAGAAATATTGTGGTCGAATTTTACTACAACATTGCCGAGATCGAATATTATTAAATCGTATTTCATATAGATTTAACGCGCCTGGCCCGAGTTGAACGGGCATGCCTGGCTTCGGAGGCCAGTGCCTTGTCCATTAGGCCACAGGCGCAAGCGTTGTAACTCTTTTATTCGTAATGGGTAACGAAGAGGGCTTTTTTTCACCATTTTTACAAAAGGGTAAGTTACAAGTTCAATTTGCTTGCCCGCCAATCTTTGTGGCGGGGGAAACGAACCCGAATATATATAATACTCCTATGATTAAGATTGAGCAAGTAAATTTAGTTTTAGGTTTTAAAAAATCTTTAAACTGATTTTTCTTGAAACTAGAGCTTAAAAACGCTACAATTATTACTTAAAGGAAGTGCAATTAAAACGAAAATGAAAGTATTATTCGTTAAAGAAAAAACCAGTTGGGTTGGTGTTTCTAACTTATCGTTAGCGTTAGGTATTTTAGGGACAATCCTAAAAAATTCAGGGCATCAGGTTAAACTTTTAGATAATAACAGCGGGTTTGTTATCTTATCAGAACGCAAGATTTTAGAGGCTGTCAAAGAATTTAAACCGGATGTAATAATGTTTAGCCTCTCCCCTTTAAACGCTAGCAGGAGTTATGATTTAGTTAAAATTATTAAATGCATTTATCCGGATATACCGGTTGTAGCTGGCGGGATACATATGAAATATTGCTATAAGGAGGCAATCCGCTTTGGCTTTGATATGGTTGTCCGCGGCGAAGCTGAAACGATTATTGATAAATTAGTTGATATAGCTTTATCTTTCCGCGATAAGAAAGAATATAGCGATAAACTCTCTCGAACCCCATTTATTGCTTATCCGGGCATGGATGAGAAAAGTTTGGAAACCGTTGGGTTCCCGCCTTTATTGAAAAATTTAGACGAGGTTCCTTTCGTGGATTACGATTTGTTTCAGATACAGCATTATAAAGTCAGGGGCGGCTATGATACTGCTATTTTCAATACGCTATACACCCAGCGTGGCTGCCCTTACGGATGCACTTTTTGTTCCGATGAAATTCAGAAAAAATCTGTAAGATTCTCAAGCGCCAAATATATGTTTGATAATTTACGACATTATTATGAATATAGCGGAAATAAATCATTTTATTTTTGTGATAATGTCTTTACTTTATCAAGACCGCGGGTTGTAGAATTCTCACGCCTTATGCAGGAAAGCGGCCTCAATAAAGAAGTATCTTTTGTCTGCCAGACAAATGTTCTGGCTAATATTGATGAAGAAACAGTCTATCTCTTGAAGCAGGCAGGATGCCGGTCAGTATCATTAGGTATCGAACGCTTTGTTGAAGAATCGCGTTTCAAAATGAATAAACGATTTACTGAAAAACGCTTGGATGATGTTGTAGGGCTGTTTAAGAAAATCGGCGTAGGCATTGATTATTTTATTTTAGTAGGGCTGCCGTTTGATACGCAAGAGTTGCTTGAAAAAGAGAAAGAAGCCTTCCACAAATATGAAGATAAGCTCGATTACCCCATAGCTCAAACTCTTATGCCCATGCCGGGGACAATCTATTACGATAACTACCCCAAAACAAAAGAATGGTACCTTAATAAACGTTATATATCCGATATTTATTCTCTTTACAGCGGTATTTATGATATGCGCTTTTATCTTTCGTATAAAAAGAGTAATTTTTATAATATGCCGAAGA
>JABMQH010000111.1 GCA_013203355.1 Candidatus Omnitrophota bacterium
GGATATGGATTAGGTACGATAACGGCACATGGGAAAATAGACATGGGCTGAGTCCCGAATCAATGGTTGCGGGTAAATTAAACGCCGGCAACAAAGATGAGCTTATTATTGATTTTGGTTCACCTTACGGTATATGGGTTCGATTCGACGATGGCACGTGGGCTCAATTACATGGTTTAAGCCCTGAGTTAATGGTTACAGGAGAATTGGATGGGAATAATAAAGATGAGATCATTATTGATTTTGGTTTACCCTACGGTGTATGGGTTAGATATGACAACGGCGCATGGGCACAGCTACATGGCTTAAGCGCGGTACTGATGGCTACAGGTGATTTAGACGGGAACAATAAGGATGAGATAATAATTGATTTTGGCCAGGCGAACAATAGCATATGGGTAAGATACGACGATGGCAGCTGGTCAAATACCTGCGGGATAAGCCCTAACTTAATGACTATAGGCAACCCAAACGGGAACAGTAAGGACGAGGTCATAATTGACTTAGGTTCCCCCCATGGTATATGGGTAAGCTATGATAATTATACGGTTACTACAAACGTGCACAGCTCAAGCCCAGGGGTAATGCTTACGGGAAAACTAGATGCAGGCAATAAGGATGAAATAATAGTTGACTTTGGCCCATCTGCTGGTATATGGTCGATGTACAACGATACCACATGGGCAAATATTCATAGCTCAAGTTCTGAGTCAATGATTACGGGCAAGTTGGATTAATAAAAGAGGGGGTACGGAAATATGAAGGCAGGCAAATTTTTTGGATTTGCGATAATTTTATCTGTTGGAATTGGTGTTTTGTTTTTAGCAAGCTGTGCGCCTAAACCTGTTGAGAAACCGCCAAAAGAAGAACCAGTTTCATCTATAGCTGTTCCGGAAAGAATAGAATATGAAGCCGCACCCGCAGAAGAAACCGTTCAAGAAATTCCCGAAACACCGACACAGACAAGGGCATGGGTGCCGCTGCCTTCAAAGGAAACCCCAGCTTTATCAAAAGAAGAAATATTGCCAATGCAGATGAGAGACATTCCGGTTTTGCCGCCTGAATTACCTGAGTCGGAAGAAGAGGAAGAAGGTACCCCTCCAACTTCGTCAGGAACTGGTTCTTCCGGGCCTGCTTGGGGCCCACCGGCAAGTCTTTCGACGACTCCGCCGGAAATCCCGCCGCCACCGATTTCTTTTGAAACTACTGGTTCCGCTCCAGAGGGAACTCCTCCTGTGACTCCGTCACCTACGCCTCCGGCCAGTATTCCGCCGACGCCGACTCCACCTCCGCCTCCGCCAGATAACACACCGTTACCTCCGGCACCACCCGGTGGGGATATACCTGACTTTGTTCCGCAAACTAATACTACCGGTCCCGGTACGGACGCAGAAAGGGCACATACACCGCTTCCGCCATTTACACCGATAACGAACACAACAGGCCCCACGAAAAACTAGGAATAAGTGAATTTTTTTGTGAACGCTACTTGATATATTAGGTTTATGTGATAAACTAATATAATCTAGTTGATATCCCCAAGCACTATTTTGAATATATTTAAAGAGGAAATACGCGGATGCTGAGAGAAAAAGAGAAGGTAGTACAGACCGCAATGGTTGCACTTGATGTCGCCATTGTGTCTCTTGTGTTCGTTCTAGCGTGTGCGTTCAGGCCGTTTTTTTATATCTTCTATAAGCTTGATTTCATCCCTCCCGCGCAACTTATTGCCGACATGACGCCCGTATCAATAAACGATTATATACTGGTTATGTTTTTTAGTGTTTCTTTGTGGTATGCGATGCTGTCTTTAAACGGTATGTACCGCTCTTTGCGTACCAAGGCCGTTCTTGAGATAGTGTGGATAGTTATTAAGACGGCTTTTTTTGCAGGTATTTTATTCGGGGCTTTTGTATTCTTATTCAAGCTGAAATTTGTAAGTAGATTGTTTTTCACCATTTTTATGTTAGGCAGCACAATATCTATAGGGCTGGAAAAGGCAATAGTATTTACGTTTATGCATTATGTGCGCCGCCATGGATATAATTACAAGCAGATGGTTATAGTCGGAACAGGTTCCCGGGCTGCCAATTTCATTAATAAGATAAGGCTGCACCCGGAATGGGGCTTTAGGATAGTAGGTGTTATAGACGATGAGAAGGGGGGGCATAAAGGTAAGAAGGTCTCAAATGTTGAAATCTTAGGAGGACTTGAGGATATACCGACTATTTTACATAACCGCACGGTAGATGAGGTGGTGTTTATAGTCCCAAGGTCCAGATTAAATCATATAGAGACGTCACTTTATATCTGTGAGACCGCCGGCATAAGGGCAACAATAGCCGTTGATCTGTTTGAGCTGAAAATCGCAAAGGCGCGCCAAACAGAGCTTGAGGATATGCCTCTTATTACTTTCGAGACTACGCCCGCCAAAGAGTGGCAGCTTTTTTTAAAAAGGATGGCGGATATTACAATATCTGGCTTGGGTATAATCGCATTAAGCCCTTTATTTTTGGTTTTAGCGATTTTGATTAAACTGACATCCCCGGGGCCTGTGATGTTTCTCCAGAAAAGAATGAGTTTAAACGGCAGAAAATTTATCCTGTATAAATTTCGCACCATGCATAAGGGCGCACATGAAAGGCTGTCGGAATTTGCGAGTTCGAATATAATGAAGGGCCCTGTCTTTAAAATGAAGAACGACCCACGGGTGACTCCCCCTGGAAGGTTTTTAAGAAGGCTTAGCTTAGATGAATTCCCTCAACTGTTCAATGTTTTTGCGGGACAAATGAGTTTAGTTGGCCCAAGGCCGCCCCTCCCGCATGAGGTTGCGCGTTATAAACCCTGGCAGAGGAGGCGGTTGTCGATGCGTCCGGGAATTACGTGCCTGTGGCAGATAAGCGGTAGGAGTAAAATAGGTTTTGACGAATGGATGGAACTTGACTTACAATATATTGACAATTGGTCATTATGGCTTGATTTTAAGATATTGGTAAGGACAATCCCTGCGGTCTTGTCTGGGGTTGGGGCGTATTAAAATACCCTTTTATTTACCCGCACCTTTTTAGTGACAGGCGCGGGATTTTTATCTTGACGTCGGTGGCGGAAGATATATTGTGATGGGAAAATCAGAGTTTGCAAAATTTGGAGTAAATCAACCAAGGTTCTATCGGCTTTGGATGAAAAAAGAAAATCTTTTTTCGTTTGAGGCAAAGGTCAAGGAAACGGATTTGTATATCAAGGCCTCAGCGGATTTACAGAAAGAGGCAGCGGAATCAATTAAGAAGCACCGCAGACCTATAGAGGATTTTATAAAGTCAAATCCCGAATTTAAAAAGACGCTTGGGCCATACCCTCTGAGTGATGATATGCCGCCTATTATAAAGGAGATAATCACGGCCACCAGAAAGGTTGAGATCGGCCCAATGGCTGCCGTAGCAGGGGCCATCGCCGAGTATGTCGGGCGCGATTTATTAAAAAAAAGCGAAGAGGTCATAGTTGAAAACGGAGGAGATATTTTCATAAGTGTTAAAAGGCCTATAAAGATCGGCATTTATGCAGCGGCCTCACCTTTTACTAAAACACTTTCGATCAAGGTAGAGCCTGAAGAAACACCTATGGGGATTTGCACCTCATCCGGGACGGTAGGCCCTTCCTTGAGTTTTGGTTCCTCGGATGCTACAATAGCGCTTTCTAAGTCTACCAGTTTAGCCGATGCATGCGCTACGGCTATTGGGAACTTAATAAAGGATGAATCTGATTTTTCAAAGGCACTTGAATACGCAAAGGGCGTTGATGGACTTTGCGGGGTGGTTTTAATAAAGGGCCAGAAGATCGGTGCCTGGGGAAAAGTCCGCTTTTCACGATAAGTAGTTGTATATTCGCTATTTAAATGATATAATAATTCTGTTTTAGAGGTGATTAAAATGGCAGAAAAAACAGTTTCAAAAAGGGTAGTTCTACATTTTCCGCACAGACTGGTGGATGTGCCAATAGTCTGCAGGCTTGTGAAGGATTATGACCTTGACTTTAATATATTAAAGGCCTATGTGACCCCAAGAGAAGAGGGGCTTGTGGTTTTGGAGTTAAGCGGCGGGAAGCCGAATTTTAAAAAGGGCCTTGAATATCTTAAAAAGGTAGGCGTCAGGGTGCAGCCACTTAGTCAGGATGTGGTCCGAAATGATACGCGTTGCACACACTGCGGGGCGTGTGTTACCGTTTGCCCTGTCGGCGCGCTTGTACTTGAGCCATTGACGAGAAAAATCCATTTTTATGAAAATAAATGCATCGCTTGCGAATTGTGTGTAAAGGCCTGTCCTACCCGAGCTATGGAGATCAGATTTTAAAAAAAAGAAATGCTTTTCTTTTTACTTCATCAGAGGTTTGCTGAGACCGCCGACAAATTCCCCGGAAAAACCGCATTACAGATAAGGATTTCGGCCAATAAGTATAAAAAATATACTTACGCCGAGGCCATAGCCGCTTCCAAGGCGTTAGGGTATTGGTTCATAAACCAAGGTATAAAAAAACAAGACAGGATTGCGATAATTTTAGAAAATAGGCCGGAATGGCCTATTTTTTATTTCGGGATCCTGTTTTCCGGGGCAACGGCAGTACCTATAGACCCCCAGCTCACAGAACAGGAGATAAAGAATATCTTATCGGATTCTGAGGCGAAGCTCGTAATCAACAAATCAAACGCCGAAGAGATCCTAAAGGGCTTAAAGGGACCGCCGGCGGGTTTTAATTTTACGCAGGCAGATATTGAAGACCTGTCTTCGATCCTATACACCTCTGGCACGACTGCTGTGCCGAAGGGGGTAGCCCTGTCGCATAAAAATTTTTCAGGAAACTTTAACAGTGTAAAACAACTGAAGATATACAACGAAAAAGACAATGTTATCTCGCTTTTACCGCTGCATCACTGTTACCCTTTTATGGTAACGCTGGTTTTACCGCTATTGTTGGGGGCAACGGTTACTTATATCCCGACACTTAAGTCCGAAGAGATCACTTCAGCTATGAGAGAAACAGGTGTTACCATCATGGTTGGCGTCCCCCAGCTTTTTTATTTATTCCATAAAGGCATTTTCGAGAAGATTAAAAAATTACCTTTTCTTTTGAGGATGCTCAAACCCCTTGTTGCAAGAAAGGTCCGCAAGAATTTTGGACACAAACTTAGATTTTTTGTAAGTGGCGGCGCGCGGCTTGAGCCGAAGGTTGCAAGGGATTTATCCGGATTGGGTTTTTCAATCTTGGAGGGATATGGCTTAACAGAAACCTCCCCTGTAGCTACGTTTAATCCGCCTGGAAGACAAAGGTTTGGTTCAGTCGGGACACCTGTACCGGACGTCGAGATAAAGATATCAAATTGCGACAAAGAAGGGATCGGCGAGGTTTTGATCAAGGGCCCAAATGTTATGAAAGGATATTATAAACGGCAGAAAGAGACCGAGGCCGTCATAAAGGATGGTTGGTTTTTTTCAGGCGATTTGGGTTATATCGATAGAAAAGGATTTTTGGTCCTTACCGGAAGACAGAAGGAAGTAATTGTTTTAAGCAGCGGCAAAAACATCTACCCCGAGGAGATAGAGGCATCTTATAAAAAGAGCCCTTTTATAAAGGGGTTGTGTGTTTTAGGAATCCTGAGGGATGGGATGACCGATGAATTGTGCGCTGTGGTTGTGCCGGACATGGAATATTTTAAAAAGAGTGGTGTGATAAATATCAGGGAGAAGATCAAATGGGAGATAGAGACCTTTTCGAAAGAATTACCCACCTATAAAAGGGTGATGAGTTTAGTGATTACAAAAGAGGACCTGCCACAGACTCGCCTCGGAAAAATAAAGCGATACGAAATTAATAAAAGGTTCAAGGCGCAGTTTATAAATGAACGGTCGCCAGCCAGTGAGCAAGAATTACAAGAAGAGGATTTAAAACTCCTAAACTCTGAGATCGCAAAAGGAGTAGTGGAGTTTTTGAAAAAAGAGAGAAATATAAAAAAGACCATTAGGTCCGACGATAATCTAGAATTGGACTTAGGTATTGATTCCTTAGGCAGGGTAGAGCTAACGGCGGGACTTGAGAAGATATTTAATGCCGATATACTCGACAAAGATATGGCCCAGATCTTTACAGTCAAGGATCTGATCCTAAAAATTAATGCAATTAGATCTGAAGGGGGCCACGCCAGAGACGGGGTGAGTGGTATTTCCGGTGAGGACACATGGAAGGCCCTCTTGGATAAAGAGCCAAAGCAAACGATAAAGGAGAACATAGATTTATCTCCAAACCTGTTTAGCATGTTTGCAGCATTCTTACTGGGGAAGTTTTTGTATATGATATTCAAAGTCTTTTTCGGCCTTAAGGTTAAAGGGAATAATAATATTCCCCGCAAGGGTGCGTTTATCTTATGCCCCAATCACTCAAGTTACCTTGATGCCTTTGTGGTTTTTGCGAGCCTCCCCTTTGCCTGCACGCTTAATCTGTTCTTTTTGGGGCTTAGTGACTATTTTATCCAGCCCGTGATAAAAAATATGATCAAGCCCATGAGGGTAGTACCTGTTGATCCGGCCGTAGAGCTTGTAAATGCGATGCAGGCCTCAAGCCTTATAGTAAAAAGTGAAAGATCGCTTTGTATTTTTCCGGAAGGGCAACGCTCTGTAGACGGCGATATCCAAAGATTCAAAAAAGGGATAGGTATACTTGCAAAGGAACTGAATGTGACATTGATCCCGGTTTATATAGAAGGCAGCTTCAAGGCCTGGCCAAGAGATAAAAGATTACCACGTCCTTATCCGCTGGCTGTTATTTTTGGAAGACCTTTAGATAATGGGCAGTTGCGGGAAAGCGGAAAGGCCGCAGGCACAAAAGATGATTATGAGGCAATAGCTATTGGCTTAAGGGAAGAGGTTTTGAAATTGAAGACTCTTTTTGAGAAGCCATGAAAAGCAGGAAACTTATTTATGAATAATGTTTTGATTGTTGTCCCGGATATAACGCGCAAGGCCCATCTTAATGTCGTACTCCCGAGGGTCTTGAGGCGATTAAAAAAGAAGAGAGGCATTCAGGATAAAGCGATAAAGATAATTATTGCAACAGGCCTCCATAAGCCGCATACAAGGCTTGAGTTGAAGAATTTAGTCGGTACAGATATTTTTTATAAATACCCTGTCATAACCCATGCTCAGAATAGCAAGGATCTGGTAAGCAAAGGGAGGACGAATAAAAATGTTCCCGTTGTTCTTAATAAGATACTGAAACAATCCAGCTATATCGTAACCATTGGCCTTATTGAACCGCATCTTTACGCAGGTTATAGTGGCGGGGCAAAAACTGTTGGCATAGGACTTGCAGGTGAGGCGACGATAAACACTACGCATCACCCACAATTCTTAGATAAGCCTGGTACTACGATAGGTTCTGTTGAAGATAACCCATTTCAAAATTGCCTCTGGGAAATTATTAAAGGACTTCCTATTAAGTATGCTGCGAGTATCGTAAACGATAGGAAGGGCAGCTTGAAAAAAGTTTTTTATGGAGACCTAAAAAGTTCTTTCGATAAGGGAGTTAAATTTGCAAAGAAAATTTTTGAAAAGAAAATAAGCAGAACCTTTGACGCCGTCATATGTAAGGTTGGTCCTCCAAAGGGCGCGAACCTATATCAAGCTTCAAGGGCATTTAATTATATCTTGAATGTAAAGAGGCCCATTGTTAAAAAAGGCGGCATGGTTTTAGTCTGCGCCTCGCTGAAAGACGGTTTTGGCAAAGGTATTGCCGAAAAGAGGTTTATGAAAACTCTAAAAGGAATCTCTTCGCCTGAAGATTTCATTGATATTGTAAAGGCAAAGGGCTGCCGCGCAGGTGAACACCGGGCATATATGGCTGCCAAGGCCCTGACAAAGGCCCGGCTTGGTTTTATTGGAAAGAAGGCCGCCCTGTATGCAAAAGGTTCACCATTTTTGTCATTCCCTACTATCAGATCTGCGGTAAAATTTATTAAAGGCATTGAAGGACAAAATGCCAAGATCTATACCTCTCCCTACGGTTTATCAACCATTATCTCTAAAAAGTAGTATTGCCAAAAAACTGAGTAATAAATACATCCCCGGACCTTGACAATCGGTATTCAGCCACGTATACTTACGATAATAGTATAACAAATGCCTATATAGTAATTATGGTAAAAGAGCGAAATATGAAAAAGAGAGATTCAGCAAAGCTCAAAAAGGAATTAGAAGAAAAGTCAAGGCAGATAGAGAAGGTGCAAAAGAACTGCGACAAGCTGCTTAAGGTAAAAGATGAATTTATCTCCGTCGTAAGCCATGAATTACGCACGCCCCTTTCTATAATCAAAGAGGGTGTCAATCTTACGCTGGATGAAGTCGGGGGGAAGATTAATCCGAAACAAAAGCAATACCTTTCGGTCGCGAGGGGCAGCATAGAAAGACTGTCGAATTTAATAAACGACCTCTTAGATATTTCCAAGATAGAGGCCAAGAAGGTATCTTTGCGGAAAAGCCTTGTGAACCTGGAGGCATTTGTAAAGAATGCAATTTCGCCGTTTAAAGAGATCGCGAAGGATAAAAAGATTTCAGTTGGATATAAAGCGCAAGGCGAAGGCATGAGTATTTTTATAGATATCGATAAAATGGCGCAGGTCCTGAATAATCTTGTCTCAAATGCGCTGAAGTTCACTAAAAAAAATGGGAGGGTGCATATTGTAGCGCAGGAAGGCCCCAATAATTTTCAGATAAGCGTTTGTGATACCGGCACAGGTATATCAAAGCAAAATTCGGGTAAGTTGTTCGATAAATTTATTCAGGTTGGGCGTACCTATGGACCGGGAGAAAAAGGGACGGGCCTGGGCTTGACGATCTCAAAGGCCTTGATAGAATTGCATGGTGGCCGTATTTGGGTTGAGTCTACGCTGGGAAAAGGCAGTAAATTTCACTTCACAATTCCGAAATCGAGCTTTGAAGAGGTCTTCAGAGGATACGTAAAAGACGGGATAAGGGAATCGCAGGATAGGGATGCGCCATTTTCTATTTTAGTGGCACACATCGATAACTTCGAAGACCTAAAGAAACGCCACGGCCCGATAAAGGCGCATCATTTTTTAGGGGAGGTAGCGGATGTTGTCAAGGAGACGCTTAGGAGGGCGACAGATGTACTGCTCAGGGATTCTACCGAGTGCGTGGTTCTGCTTCCGGATACCGATAAAAATGGCGTCGCATTTATTGAAAAGAGGATCAGGAAGGCAATGACCAAGGCGTTTATTTCTAAAAAATTAGACAGGGGAGTTCAGGTAAGCTTTGGTAGTTCAACTTGTCCGGAGGATGCCGCAGATAACATTGAGATGATCGCGAGGGCAAGGGCCTTTTTTGAAATACTTTATCTCGGAAAAGAAAGAAGGAGATTTGAAAGGCGATACGCCAAATTAAACATTGAATTCTTAAACCTTGCGGTAAAGAAGAAGATGAAGGGTAAGGAAAAAGCGCAGTCTGTAAATATCTCAAGGGGTGGCTTGTGTCTTTTTTCAAAAAGGAAAATTCCCAAGGGGTATAAGCTGGAGCTGGTTATAAAACTTCCACAAAAAACGGGTACGATAAATGCAACCGCAAAGGTGGTCTGGATAAAAAAGATAAGCAGGCTTACCGGTTTTAATTATAAAATGGGGATTAGATACGAAGATATGGACCAGAGGAATATTGATGAGATTATGAATTTTATTTCTGGATTATGACGAATGTGAAGAAAAAGATTTTGGTAGTGGAAGATGAGCCCGATTTAGTTTTGATGTTGGAGGCACGCCTTACATCTGAAGGGTATGAGGTGCATAGCGCTTTTGATGGTCTTGAAGGGATCAAAAAGGCAAAGAAGGTAAAACCAGATATTATCCTGGTTGATATCATGATGCCCAAGTTGGACGGGTACAGCATGTCTAAGAGATTAAAAGAAGATGACATAACGACAGGGATACCGATTGTAGTGATTTCGGGCAAGGATACGATGAGAAGTTTGTTTAAGGCGCTCGGCGTTAACCATTATTTTACAAAACCTATAAAAATGGATGAGCTCTTGACAGCAATAGCTAATATTTTAGCGGATAGCGCATGAGTCCCGTTAGATACTGTTACGGTCTAACGGGGTCGAAAATGGGGTATCTAACGGGATGAGTCGGAGTTAGGCCTCTAGAGATA
>JABMQH010000112.1 GCA_013203355.1 Candidatus Omnitrophota bacterium
CCTTTTATCCTTCAGCCGGTTACACCTAATAAAAAAGTGAAAGGGGTGCGAGATAAAAAGCTTCGAGAATTTCATTCGCTTGCAAGGCGCAGGTTGGAGAATGTCAGTGTCGTCCCTCAGGTGCATAAAGTGTTAGGTATTAGGTAATGAATGTTAAACAGATTGAAAAGGCTGTAGAGCAGCTCTGCCTTAAGGCAAATTTTTATCTGCGGAAAGATGTGGTACAGGCCTTGAAGCATGCTTTAAAGATAGAGAGCTCCTCTACAGGGAAAGAGATCCTGAAGATATTAATAGAGAACCAGGCTATTGCCAGGCGCCAGATTTTACCTCTCTGCCAGGATACCGGAATGGTGATTGTGTTTTTAGAGATAGGACAGGGCGTTAGGATTAAAGGGGGCAGTATTGAAAAGGCTGTAAATCGCGGGGTAGCCCGCGCGTATCGTCGAGGGAGTCTTCGTGCTTCAGTAGTAAAAGACCCTTTAATTAGAATAAATACCGGAGACAATACCCCGGTTGTTATCCATACAAAGATTGTCCCCGGGGCCAGGATAAAGATCTATGTTGCGCCAAAAGGATTCGGCAGTGAAAATATGAGCAGTATTAGTATGCTTAAACCCACAGCTACTCAGGATGAGATTATAGATTATATATTAGATGTTGTTAAAAAGGCAGGAGGAAAGGCCTGCCCGCCCCTTATCCTGGGTATTGGTATAGGCGGGACAATGGAGAAGGCAGGAATTTTATCTAAAGAGGCGCTTTTGCAGCCTATAGACAGGTCAAATCCAAAGAAGCATTTAATGAGACTTGAAAGAGAGATCCTTAAGAGGGTAAACAGTCTTGGTCTGGGTCCAATGGGTCTTGGCGGGAAAGTAACTTGTCTTGGAGTAAATATCCTGGCATATGCTACACATATAGCTGGTCTTCCGGTTGCTGTAAGTCTTAGCTGCCATGCTCTAAGAGGGGGCAAGATAGTTCTGTGAAGTGGCATAAAATTAACGTGCCGTTATCCCTGCAAGATATACATAGGTTAAGCTGCGGAGACAAGGTGTTACTGAATGGTTATGTCTATACTGCACGCGATATGGCTCATCGCAGGTTTTTCACTGCCCTTCAGAAAAATAAAAAACTTCCCATCTCTATTAAAGGAGAAGTTATTTATTATGTCGGCCCTACCCCTGCACCAAGAGGCCGTATTATAGGCGCCTGCGGCCCGACAACCAGCAGCCGTATGGATAGTTTTACTCCTATGCTTTTAAAGTCCGGACTTAAGGGTATGATAGGCAAAGGAGAACGCAGCATTGAGACAGTGCGTGCTATTAAAAAATATAAAGCAATCTATTTTGTAACTGTAGGAGGGGCAGGGGCATATCTCGCCGGGTGCGTGGCGGAGGCTCGTGTGATTGCCTATCCGGATCTTGGCCCGGAAGCTATTTTTCGCTTGAAAATCAGAGACCTTCCGGTTATAGTAGCAATAGATTCACGTGGTATGGATATTTTTAAAAGGAAAAAATGAGAAGTGATAAAAGAAAGAATAATGAACTGCGGTTGGTAAAGATAATTCCGTCTTATCTTGATTTTGCTGAAGGGTCTGCCTTAATTGAGACAGGTAAGACGAGGGTAGTGTGCGCGGCCTCTATTATAAATGAGGTCCCGCCATTCCTTAAAGGTAAGAAACAGGGTTGGATTACTGCTGAATACGGGATGTTACCACGGTCTACATCGGAGAGGACAAGGAGGGAATCAATCCGTGGTAAGATAAGCGGGCGAACGCATGAAATTCAACGGCTCATAGGTCGTTCACTTCGAGCAGTAGTGGATCTAAATGCCTTGGGAGAGAGGACAATCTGGCTTGATGCAGATGTTATTCAGGCGGACGGAGGGACAAGGGTTGCCTCTATCAATGGCGCCTTTATTGCTCTGGTATTGGCATTGCGCAGCCTTGTAAAAGAAAATGCATTAAAAAAATGGCCGCTCCTGGACTGGGTTGCTGCTATTTCCGTAGGGATAGTTGACGGAAAAAAACTTTTGGACCTCTGCTACGAAGAGGATGCGGGAGCTGAAGTTGATATGAATATAGTTATGACGGGAAAGGAAAAATTTATAGAGGTGCAGGGCACTGCCGAAAAAAACCCTTTTACC
>JABMQH010000113.1 GCA_013203355.1 Candidatus Omnitrophota bacterium
CCAGGAACCGGATGTTTTAATAGACATGAAAGAACAATTCCAGCTAAGTGACCAGGCGTATAAATTACTCAGTTCTGTACAAACGGTTAAAAGGGAATTCTCAGAGTTTCTTCTTATAAGCGACAGCGGTATAGGTGTTATGCGTCACAGAACCGATCCTTATATCTACTGGCTGTCAACTAGCAATCCGGATGATAATAAAGTATATGATGAAAAGTATAAAATATATAAAAATGATTTAGATGCTATAACAGAGATAATTAAGGAGAAGCCTTATGGGGTATAAAAGAAAAATATATATTCTGTCGTTTACAGTTTTGGCAATGTTTTTTTCTGGCTGCGAGACAACGAGGCCGCGCACAGATATGTTGTCGCAGGATAGTTATGCGCTTGGTTATAGAAAGGGAGTGCAGGAGAACATTAATAAATTTGCAGAGAATTTCATCGGCAATGACTTCCCTTATTATTACTGGCAGGCTCCGCTCATTCAGAAGGTCTACATGCCGGCACGTGTCCAAGGAGGATGTTTTATTCCTGCGCATTATGAGTATGTTATTCTTGATCCAGCAGAATGGCGGGAAACATACGGGTATCCGATTTCAAGCGATATTCCCGAGGAGACCGAAAAATGAAGATAAATAGAGTTATAAAATCAGTAATTTTAATAGTTCTTTTCTGGGCCGTTAATATACACCCCGGGCTAGCGGACCCAGGGAGTAAAGATACGCCGCTAACTGAAAAAGAGAAAATCGATATAATCGAAGAAGAATGGGATAAGGTCTTCGGCCCTGAACCTGTCAGGCGCCCTATACGTCGCCCTAGAATAATTGCCCCTCGTCGGGTAGAAAAGACTCCTTCAGTTCCTAAGACCGGTGAGCCATTAGGTGTGTCTGCATTAGAAAAGAAAGAAGAGAAAATCACCCCTGTTCTTATAGAAAAGAAAGTGCCGGTTAAAGAGACTATTATTATTTCAGAACCAGAAATAACCAAGGAGACTCGTCAAATAAAAGAAGATGTATTAGTCCGGCCACCTTCGATATTGCCTGAGCCCAGCGCCCTTAAAAAGAAGGTAAATCTGGTATGCGCCGGATCTCCGCTGGGGATTGTGCTATCAGAATTAGCTTCTGAAGCAGGGTTTAAAGTTATCTGCGACAGCGGCGTAAACCGCCAGGCCCCTGTAGTTGAAAAACTTGAGTTTGTACCCATAAACGAAGCAATTCAAGCGATCCTGCGGCCTCTTGGATACGACTGGCGCTACTCCGGTAAAACGATAAATATTATCTCAATTGAGACTAGGGCCTACAGGGTGGATCTGCCTGTTATTAAAAGTAGTTTTGATAACTCCATTACCAATATGCCTGCAAGCGGCGAGGAGGCCATATCAAGCCGGGCAGGTGCGAAGGTCTCTCTTAGAACAGTTAATCCTGAAATGTCTATATGGAAGGATATTAAAGAGAATATTAAAAACATGGTTTCCAAAGAGGGGAGCTGCACCATAAGTGAGGCTACGGGTATTGTTACGGTAAAGGATATTCCCAAAAATCTTGATACCATAGGTGAATATCTGGCTATTATCAATAAAGAATGCCAGAAACAGGTTTTAGTAGAATGCAAGATTGTTGAAGTTACCCTTAATAAGAAATTTGAGTACGGGATAGACTGGACTGTGCTTACCGACTTGGGTGATATTCAAAAAATAACAGTTGCTTCTGACCTTGCTTCAACTAACATGCTCGGCGCTATGTTTAAAATCACCGCAGAAGGGGATAAATGGGAAGGGTCAGGGAGCACTGTCCGGGGAGTCAAGGCTCTCATCCACGCACTTGAGACCCAGGGCGATGTCAATGTACTCTCGCAGCCTAAACTAATTTTGATAAATAATCAACCGGCTGTGATTCAGGTGGGCGATATAAAGACTTATGTAAGCGAAGTTCAAAAAGAGACAACCCAAATAGGAGATACGTATTCAGTTGAAACCGCTGACATACAATCAGGGGTGATTATGTCTCTTTTGGCCAGGATTACCGATGACAATACAATTTATACTCATATATCCCCTATTGTGACGACGATTAATGAAATAAGACAGATCACATTTGGAGACACGGTTGTTGAAGCTCCGGATATGACTTCCAAAAGCATAAACACAATGGTGAAAATGCGGTCCGGAGACACAGTGGTAATAGGAGGTCTTATAACAGCCCGAAATGAGAAGACAAGAAAAGGTCTCCCGGTTCTTTCATGGATCCCATTTCTAGGAGGGCTATTTAAATATGACTTAACCGAGGATAAAAAAACCGAGATTGTTATATTTTTGACCCCAAAAATAGTAGGGATATAAGTTTATGGCGGTACAAAAAATAGGTCAAATATTATTACAAAAAAATAAAATAACACAGGAACAGCTCGACTCTTGCCTTAATATAAAAAAAGAAACAAAAGAGAAGCTGGGTCATATTCTGGTTTCCCAGAGGATAGTCCGCGGCGAGGATATTGCCGAAGCCATAGCCCAGCAGGTCGGCTGGCCTTATTATGGGAAAGAACTGGAAGTTGACATAGAAACTCTTAAAAAAATTGATGCCGATATAAAAAAGGCTATAGATTTTATTGAAACGCACCGTGTTGTACCAATAATTCTTGATACAGGAAAACCTGCTCTAGCTTACGAAGATCCTTTCTTGACAAAAGTTACAGAACTGCTCAAAGACAAGAGGGTTTCAGCAAAGACTGATGTTGTCGTTCCAAAACAGCATATTGAACGGGTGATTGACCGATTAAGGATCCAGGGGGATGATAATAGTATTGCTAAGATTGTATCGCGGCTTAAAACTCAAGGAATGGCAACCGGCGCTCTTGAAGAATTTATCAGCGCCATATTAAATAAAGCGATAGCCCTTGAAGCTACTGATGTTCATATTGAACCCTCAGCGGCTACTTCTGATGTGCGCATACGCATCGACGGGCTGCTTTATCCGGAGATATCGGTAGAGAAACGATTCCACGAAAACATTATAAATGTTGTGTATGATAAAGCCAAGGAGTCACCTCCTGATTCTTTTAAAAGTCGTGATGCTGGATTTAGATTTAACTCTCGCAACAGAGACGTTGATATACGCTTATCCGCTATACCGACCAAACACGGTATAAGTGTCGCTTTAAGGATCCTTGAGCTTGGGAGAACCCTGATTTCACTTGAAGATCTGGGGTATAACAAAAATCTTTATGAAAAGATAGCGGATGCTATAAAAATACCTTACGGTATTATTCTTGTAACCGGCCCGACCGGCAGCGGTAAAACCACCACGCTTTATTCTATTTTAAACGCCATAAAAAGTCCGTTGTTCAAAATAATAACGTTGGAAGACCCGGTGGAAAACGACGTCCCTGGGGTCCAGCAATGCGAGGTGGATGAAAAATCTGAAGAAAAAAGGTTTGGCGTTATAACCAAACGTCTTCTCCGGCAGGATCCTGACATTATATTAATTGGGGAAATCAGGGACGAAGAGACGGCACGTGAGGTTAAACAGGCATCAATGACAGGCCATAAAGTCTTTTCGACTTTACATACTAATACTGCTATAGAGAGTATATTACGGCTTTTGGATCTTGGGCTTACTGTGTCCGATATAGGTAATACAGTTAATTGTATTGTATCTCAAAGGCTTCTTAGAAAGCTTTGTTCCAGGTGTAAGGAGGTTGACAAAGATTTAAAATATAAAGACATTGTTGGAGGCCCTTTTTACAAAGCTAAAGGCTGTGAAGCCTGTTCTGGTAAAGGCTATAGAGGGAGAACAGTTGTAGCTGAAGTTTTGCAAATTACTACTGATATAAAAAATGCAATTATACAGGACAACTTTCAGGCTATTGAGGGCATAGCCAGGAAGGATGGTTTCCGAGATATACGATCTGACGCATTGAGGCTCATAAAGGAAGGGGTGAGTTCTGTAGAAGAAGTAAATAGGGTTATCGGGTTATGATCTATAATGCAAGAGTGATATCAAAAAGCTCGAAGATTTTTACAAAAAAGGTAGATGCTGACAACATTGAGAATGCGAAAGAATCTTTATTAAAAAGCGGACTTAAGCCAGTAGAGATAAGCCCTGACTGGGTAGCTACGATACTCACAAGGTTTACCAAAAGGCGGTTATCCCGTAAAGAGCATATTGCTTTTTTTGAGGATTTTATATCGTTTATTAAAATTGGGTTAAGTATCGAAGAGATACTTAATCAGATTGAAGACACAAGTTTAAGTAAAAACGTGAAGAACGTATCTCAAAAAATGGTAGATATGATCCATAAAGGATATCATCTGTCCCAGGCTATGGATGAGACAGGAATGTTTTCGGACTTGGCTGCTAAAACCATAAAACTTGGAGAAGTCTCCCCCAGTATAGAGCCGGTCATGAACGATTTGGTTGCCCATTATCAAAAAGAAGATACATTTTATAGTGGTATGCGAGCAGTTATGATTTATCCTACCATATTGATAATTATAATTGCATCTGCATTTTTCTTTCTCTGCTTTTGGGTTCTTCCAGA
>JABMQH010000114.1 GCA_013203355.1 Candidatus Omnitrophota bacterium
CATTTTTAGGAATAAGCGTATTCCGTGCAAATTCATCTGCTTCTTCTTCTTTCTCTCTACTACTATTTTCGTTTTCATAGTCAAATTCAACAAACTGTTCTTTCTTCCCATGTTTTAAAACATGTGCTAGTTCATGAAAAAATGTAAACCAAAAAATATCATCACGTTTTCCTCTCAAACTTAACTGTATTAATGCATTGTCAGTATTTAGCCATTTAGTTGCCCCATTTACATGCGTGTTTTTAAAATAAGGGACAAATACTACGGCTATACCGAAAGAAGCACAAATATCTTTAAGCTCTTTGCTAAGTTTCTCGGTGACCTCCATAGTTAATGCTCTTAATCTATCGATGGAATTGATGGCTTTCTCTTTATTAAACTTTTCTACTTTTTTCTTTTGAGCATCTATTTCTCCGCATCGCAACCATGCAGCCAATGACTCTTTTGCTACATTCTTTTGTTTTGTTTGCCTAAAAGCTATTGCGTGAATTTTTGGAACAAGCTTTAAGGAGCTTATACCAAAAAAGTTAAGTAGATTCAAAACTCTTTCTTTGAAAATTCTTGTTTTTTTAACATAGTCCCACTTAGCGAGTTCGTTATAACACTTAAAATTAGACACTAATGATAACTCTTCTTCTAATTCATTTTCTGCTTTCAATCTAACTAAAGTTTCTTCATAGCGCCTTTGCAAATTATTCCAAAAAGTAGGCGATGTACCAAAAACTGCTCCCAGTTTTACTGCTGAGTCAGGTGTTATAGGATTCTTCCCCTGGACAATCTCATTGATAGTTTTTTTAGTCAAACCAGTTCTTTCTGCTAACTCAGCCTGCGTCATTTTTAAAGCGCTTATAGTGTCCTCCAAGGTTTCCCCGGGGTGTATCCCTATATTTGGGTTATAGGCGTTTTCGGACATTAGGCCCTCCCTCCTAATGATAGTTATGGTATATCTTTTCAATCTTAATCTTTGTAATTGTTTTTAGATCAGCTGCCTCACCATCTAATGGTAATATGATAATTCTGTAGGGGTGCTTTACATCGACAGCAAAACACCCCTTTAGGTCTCCGCTTAATTTATGTAACCTCGCCTGTGGTAATCTTGAAATATCGTACAGGGATTCTGCAGAATTAAATTCATTAATCCTGGCTACTATTTTCCTTGCCTGCAGGCTGCCATATTCCCTGACAAGCTTTTTGTAATCCTCGCATTCTTTTTTTATTCTCGCATTCTTAAAACTTATTTCCATGGCGACTTCTTCTTCGCATCCCCGATTCCCCTATACTCCAATTATAGCACAGCTTCTCCATTTTTGCAAATTTGATTAACCTTATAGGTTAACTATTTTATCAAAATATCACCCCCTTTGTCAAGGCTTTTTATTAAATAGCACACTAGGGCTTGCTAGGGAATCCTCTTAGACCAATGGTACTGGGAAATCTTTATTGAGATTGGCCGAGCCCCATTGGGCTCGGCACTCCCTCGGACATTTCGTCCTCGGTCGCTTCGGCGGTCTTATAATAACAGGCGTGAGTGCCGCACACCCACAATCCACGCCTTGGGAAGCCAGGCCTTATTATCATCAAACATAATTAGAATGGCTTTGGAGGTTTCTCTGAGGAGAGTAACGCCTATCCAGATATAGTCGTAATAGCCAACTGGTGGGTTAAGGAAGTGCTTTATGTTAAACATTTAGTGGAGGTATTGGTAGTTCATGCTTTAACCAACAACACCCCCGGGGAGTCTACGCCACCCCGGGGGTGTTTTCCTTTCGTTTTCACCACCAATCCACCACCAAAATTACTGAAAAGATGGTATTTGTGGTATTGAGATACCTTGAGTTGGGTTGAGTGAGGTTGGGTTGTAACTACTTGATTTTTATAGCGGTTGGAGATTGCTTCGGCCGTCTTCGACGGCCTCACAATGACGGGGGGAAAATGAAAGTAGCCCCAGCCGGATTTGAACCGGTGCCTTCGCCTTGAGAGGGCGATGTCCTAGACCAGGCTAGACGATGGGGCCGAAATTACGAAGCGTCTTTGTTATTAGCTGTTTTATATGTGCGGAGAGGGGGATTTGAACCCCCATGGGTCGCCCCACATGCCCCTCAAACATGCGTGTCTGCCATTCCACCATCTCCGCATCTTAGAGCAGGTCGAATTCCGCTATTCGCGCGAAATTATCTTAGTCCGGTTTGCCCGGCAGGTGCCCACCCTTCCGTTAAGACCTTATGATATGCCTTCTCATCCGTAGGCCCAAGCACCTTTGGGCTTACTACAACATAAGAGATGTTTTCCTTCTTAAAAAGTTGCATGAGGGTTGGAGTATGAAAGCCCCCTGCTATTAACACGGCGATATTTACGTCATTCTCTTCCATATATTTTTTTGTATTATTCAAAAATATATCGTCTCTCTTCCTCGCAATCACGTAAAAATCCTTAAGGTACGGTTTCATCTTTTCTATGGCGCTGGCATCCTCCGGTATATTTTCTTTAATATTATATTTTGCTGCCTGGCTTTTCAGGAACCTTACCCATACGGGAATATTGAATTTTTCCTCATTCTTTTGGTAGTATTCAAAATCATGTGGCGCAAGCTTCAAATGCATGAACTCCGTCAATAACTCCAGATCCTTAGCTATCCTTACAAGCCGTTTCTGGTCATCGTTTGCGATAAAGGCCTGCGCAATGTCATCTTCGATCAATTTCAACTCCTTAAAAAGCCCTGCGGAGTCTATCCTGTCGTACGATATCATATAGGCTACATACTTTTCAAGATTCGGATATTGGTTTATGTCCAATTTTGCTTTTACCAGAAGATCTTTCAGGTAGACGTGATACTGCGTCTGCGTCACTTTCCCGGATTTAAAATCAACGCTCTTGGATAAAAGTTCGTTTAATTCATCCTGCCCGACCTTCTTGCTCAGACCGTCTATGGCCTCTGCCCTTTCTTTATCAACCGCAGCAAAATCGATTACCTTCTCAAGCTCGATTGAATCCAAAAGGCTCTTATAATTTTGGTAATTCGATAAATCTATTTTCTTAGTCCCCGCTGCTTTACTTAAATAACTGACATAATCATTCAAGCCAACCTTCCCATGCTTAAATCCCGACATTTTCGCATCTAATACTTTCAAATCCTTGCTGTAAAGCTTTATCTTCAAACCCGCCACAACGCTGGATAATAACTTCGTATATGCAAAGACCTCCTCCTTGCCCTCATCCACACCCAGATAGGCCTCCATGTTTCGATCGTAAAGGGCCCTGTCCTCTACGCCCTGCAGTTTCATTGGATAGTCAGAGGCAATATTTAAATATTCCTCACCTGCAATAATACCTTCTTTTAAAGCCTCCTCCGCTTCCTTCTCCCTCTGTTCTAGGGGGGAGTTTCTGTAGTGATTAAGTGATACATCTCTTGAACCCCCTTCTACCAAGATTAGATACAGGCCATAATTATTAATCAATTCTTCTAGGATGTGGGCGGAGTTTTTTTGTGCCCCATAATTCGTGTGTGCATCCTGAATGTGTACCACCAGTTTATCCTGGCCTCCATCAAAAACCTCCGTGATCCTGCCATATGTCGGAGAGAATTTCACCTCGGCTGCTCTAATTACATCTTCTGCGTTACTATCCCGCAGGTGGGCTGTAGATGAGATTACTGCCAATATAGATAAGGCTATTATCGTAATCCTAAATAAGTTTCTCATTCCAACATGCCTCCTTTAAAAAACTAAAACTTAACCCTGCCTCCGAGCTGGAAAGTTACGTCGGGCGTTGAATCCGCAAACGCGTTCTCGACTACCGCAATATGCCAGTTGGAATTTATAGTAAATTGATAGTTTAGGCCAAGGCCTATTTCAACAGCCTGGTTGTCAAGTGGGTCAGTGCCTGTTGTGGGATATGGAGTTGAGTGCCATGTACCTTGCAGAATACCGGAAAACCTTTCCGTGAAACAATATTCAAGGCCAGCCATCCCTGATGCGATAAAGTTCTTTATATCGAGTTCATCCAAAAAACTTGGTTTTTCGATAAGTACCGCGTTAAGATTAAGATATGTAACCAGCCTACTAAAAGTTTTGTCTAGCAAAATCCCAGCGCCATAATCTAACTCGCCGGTACCCAGGTAGTCACCTTCTGAGGCCGTCGGAAATTTGATAGCGCCTCTCACGGAAATCCTTGGTAGGCCATCCATTTCGTCTAATAACATATATTTTGCGCTAAGGGCTATATCTCCTATGCCATCAGTAGTTTCCGTCTGCCGTATCAAATACCTGCCGTTGTGTCTGAGTTCGTAATTAAAAAGGTCTTTTCCTGTACGTTTTCTTGCCCCGACAGCCGTAGCGCCAACAACATCCTCAAAGTCTTCGACAAAGGTGTCAAGATAACCTCCTGACAACACTAAATATGGGACCTCAAGGCCTATCTCAAACCTTTCTAAAATACCATATCTTACATTAAGGTTATACCGATTGATTTCCATATCAGCTTTTACTATATATTCTTCCGTAGGTGTAGTAACCTTATCGATAATGACATTGGAGACGGTATAATCAAATGCCGTAGTAAGCTTTTTGTCGGCAGTGACTTCTGCTTTTTCCTGCGGAAAGAAGTACCAGAATAGATACAACGGCATCTGGTTCCTGATCGCCATGGGACCCCTTGGATTTATGCGCTCATAAGCCAAGCAAGACGATGGCAAGACAACCAGACTAACCAACAGAAGTATAAAGAATATCTTTTTCGACATGCCTTTAATTAAAACAACTCCTCTCTTAGGAAATACGACCATATTGTACTCCATGCACACTTTTCCGTCAAGTGCACACTTTTGGCCATCTTACATCTTTAGGGCTCTTGTCTATATAAGTAAGATTATATCATAAACATGTAAGGCTTAAAATACATTTTAAAGGAAATGGTATCATTTTGGAAATGGTTTTATTGACAAAAGATAGTTTATGCTATATACTTAAAAATGATGAAAGGGCGCATCCGATATAGTCTCAAGCAAAGAATAATAACCTTAATGGTTGTATTTTCAATTATCTTTATAAGTTCATTCTGCGCCATACAAGTAAGAAACCAACTTTCCACAACAATGGTCTTTAATGCCTATAAAGCGAAATTAAGTGCCTTTATCATAAAGAATAACCTCGAGACGACCATAAATGAAAACATGCTTAAATCCCAGGATGCGCTAACGCCTTTATTGCAAGGCGCCCTGCTTTCCCTAAAACGGTCAAATGTAATTGAAAACGTATTACTATATAACAAAAAAAGTGAAATTCTCATCACGTCCGGTGTCCCCCTGGAATATATGAAGGTGACCCCGGCGGATTATAGAGCCATAAGAGAGTTTTCTGCGGGCCAGCAAGGAGAAAAGTGGCTTACTACAAACATCGACCCTAAGAGCGGCACCGTATCTTTATATATCCCCTTGCTATTCAGTAACGGTGAGTTTGATTATATAGCGAAAGCAATCTTCTCGCTGGGGAATATCGAAGAGGCCTTAAAGCAGGTTTATGCTCCGATAATTATTACCGTAATCATTGTTATTTTAGCGAATATCATGCTGGGGGCAATCCTTACAAGAACAATTGTAAAACCAATAAATGTTTTAAATTCAGCTACAAAATCTATTGTGCATGGAAATTTAAAGCGCCAGGTAGATATAAGGACAAGGGATGAGATCGAAGAGCTTGGCGATACCTTTAACCGTATGTCAGACTCTCTCCAAAAAATGAAGGGTAGGGCGGAAAACGCAAATCCTTTGACTAAGCTTCCGGGCAATAACGTAATTCACGAAGAAATCAAAAAGCGGATAAGCGCCAACAGAAAATTTGTTGTTGTCTATTCCGACCTTGATAACTTCAAGGCCTTCAACGACAAATACGGCATTGGCGCCGGAGATAAGGCTATACAATTAACGGCCGACTTAATGCGCGAGAGCTTAAAGCTTGGGACCGCGGAAGGCTTCTTAGGTCACGAGGGGGGGGATGACTTTGTCTTATTAACAACACCAAATAATGCGCCAAAAATCACAAAATATATAATAGAAGAATTCGATAAGCGTGTACGCGAGCTATACAACAAGAAAGACCTTGAGCAAGGTTATATAATGGCCCATAGCCGTGATGGCGATATCAAGAAATTCCCCATAATGGCTCTTTCCTTGGCCGGTGTAAGTAATGAAAAACGGGCACTTACCTCTTATGGTGAAATAACCAATATTTGTGCTGAGGTAAAAAAGAAGGCAAAAGCGGTCCCGCAAAGCATTTTTGTTCTTGACGAAAGAGTAGATTAGCCCCCCCTAAAAGTATATCCCTTTTATTAAATTCCAGCGTGAGGGTCGACTATTGGAGGGTCCTCTTCTATTGGTTCGATAATAGCATTCTCAGCAATAGGATCCTCACCTTTACCTTGTTCTGCTGACGGGGGTTCACCACCGCCTAAAACGAGTTCCTCTACTACTGGCGGCTTAACTGTTTGCAATCCGATCATTTCTTTATCGCTACCGACCGGCCCAGGGAGCAAGACGGTCCCTGGCATACCACGTCCTGCAAAGAGGGGGCGCATCTTTGGGTTATTCATGATTCTTTCCAACTGCTTCTTGCTAATATCTTCATTTCCCGTAGACGATAGCCCAGACTCTGTCAAAATTTCTGCTAAAATCGCATCATTGGGAGGACGCCCGGAGAATTCACTCACCATAGTAATAAGTTTTCTTGTTGTCAGCTTTTCTTGCGGGCTTCCAGCAAGCCTCCAACCCTCTCTTACTAAGGCGCCTACTGCGTTTGGTTCCTCAGGATCGGATAGACCTTGGCTCTTGTTGACGGCCTTACAAAAATCTTCCGTTTTAGCTATGCCTTCCGGTATTTCAGCTTCGGCGCCTGCGCCTGAGCCAATCTCCCGGCTTATCGGATCCGTTGGCACCTCTGCCGCCGACTTTAGTTCTTTAGCCGCTATTGCGTCAATAGGGCTAATTGCTCCAAATAATAGAATGGAAAGGAAGATGATTGCAGATAAAATAATGTGCATATTAGACGTTTTTGTCTTCATGGGACACCTCCCGCCTGTTATACTGCGCCCTTCGGTAAACATACCTTTATCTACTACAAGTATACCATATTTTCCCTGCATTTTCAAGGGTCGGGGAGTAAGGGTATACAAAATCTAACTGGCTGTATTTATTGTGTTTTTTTGTCTTTTCTTGTACTATTTATACCAATATCATAATAATGAATGCAAAAATCAACGTCTTTTATACAATATGCATCAATAGTTTATTTAGTTTATCAACAACGTCTGGCCAGAGATATCTCTCTCTAATTAGCCTATAGGCATCTTGCCTAATGCTATCCCCTGTAGGTCTATTTCGCATCAGCAAAATTACCTTATCCGCAAAGTCCCGGGGGTTATCTGCAACCAGAATATCTTGGCCTGCCCTGGCCTGCAAACCGCCCAATCCAAGCGTTGTAGTTACAACTGGTATTTTTGATGCCATAGACTGCAAAATCTTATTTTGGACACCTACGGCTATCCGCATTGGCGCAACAGAAACGCAGGCATCCGAGATATGCGGATGCATATTTTCTACTTCACTCAATATGCTAACAGACCTATCTTTTGCCATCTTTAGGATGCATCTTGGCACACATGCCCCGATAATAACAAATCTTGCTTCCTGGATTTTCTGTTTGACTAAAGGGAAAATCTCCTTGTAAAAATATTGCACTGCATCTATATTATGAAATGTCCTTAAATTACCAAAAAATACAATCTTTTTATAGTCCGTTTGCACCTGACTGTATTCACATGCCTCTAAATCTACCCCATTTTCTACTACCGTTAATCCCTTAGCGCCTACCTTTTGTTCCAAATAGGTTTTATCCTTGATTGATGCAATTAGATTTAAATCAAATTTTTCAGAAATTTTTGATTCGTAATTAGCAAGTCGCTTTGACTCAATAAGTTCAATTAGTTTAGATGGCCCTTTGCGCAATTGATAAGAAAGGCCGTATCTGAACGATAAGGCATCACACATATCTAGCACTTTCTTAATTCCGGTAATTTTCTCTACATAAGGCGCCATCCGAATAAGATGGCAAAATATTAGATCGTATTTATTGGTCTGAACTTCGCGTTGTAAAAGCTGATGCATTTTTTGGCTTGTATAATACGGAATCTCTAAAGGAGTTTTAGAAAATAGTCCTCCTAAGCAATTAATATAAGATCGTATGCGTGGTAAGGAGACGGTATGGGTGTTCTCCAGCTTTAGGGGGCAGTTTTCGACTTGCCTTGTTTCTATATCCGATTCAACAAACGATACAAGCGTAATCTTCCAATTCTTAGAAAGATGTTTTATGAAGTGAAACGGCCGGAGCTTCTCTCCGCCGATGGGAGGAAAGGGAAACCTTGTGGTTAAGAATAACATCCGCATCTAAATAAACTTTCTTTTTAACGCAATAAGACTATAATAAACATTCCTCGGATAAGCCAATCTCCATAAATTCTTTATGATAAATCTTGGGTTAAAGAAGAACGATAGATTTGCCATTTTTATTATGCGGCTAAGGTTTTTAGAAGACAGTCCCGGGTATTCAATTATGGCACTTTTTTGAACGCTCTCCGGGTGATAATAGCCGTCAACAAACCAGTTATTTGCCTTTGCGCGTTGATAAAAACCGGTCCCGGGGAAAGGTGCGGCTATAGAAAACATCACCGAATCAACACCTAGGTTCTTTGCTTTCTGTATATCATCTTTAATTTTCCCCTCCGTCTGCAGAGGAGAAGCTCCCAATATCAGATTTATCTTAACCAAAATCTTATGCCGTTTCAAAATGTCAACCGCCTCATATACCTTTTCTATCTTAAGGTTTTTACCTATATCGTTCAAGATGGCCTGGTCAAATGACTCCACCCCCATATCTACATATCTGCAGTGTGCTTCAGCCATGGCCTGAGCTGTCTTTTCCGTAATATGGTCCGCCCTTGCTAAGCACCCCCACTCTATACCAAGACCTCTTACTCCATGGCATATATTTAACGTGCGTGCCTCATCCCATAGGAACTGGTCGTCGATAATGCTAATTGATTTATACCCCTCCTTTTTCAGGATCTTGAATTCTTCAATAACATTTTCCGCTGAGCGCACCCTGACAGGGGGCTTTCTGTTCTGATTATGTTTTCGGTACTCTAGTTCCCGGGCAAAATTATAAGAGTTGGGGACACAGAAGATGCATTGGTACGGGCAGTTTCTTGAAGTCTGCATAGCCGTAAAAGGCCTTTTGGGTAACTTTGGGTTGCAATAAAGATCTTTCTTCAATAAATGTCTGGCAGGAAATGGTAGCCTGTCCAAGTCATCCGCTAATGCTCCCGGGGGGTTATTTATAACGCTGTTATCCTGGATAAAAGAGAGGCCATCAATCTTGGATAGGCCCTTACCCTGCTTTAGGCACCTCATCAGCTCTAAAAGCGAAAACTCGGATTCCCCTCTTATAGCAAATGAATTTTTGTCCTTCAGGAAATCTTCCGGGAAATATGTGGGGGCGGGTCCTGTAAAAATAATAAATACATCCTTTTTAATATCTTTGATCTCGCTGGCGGCGCGTAAATCCGATGTTTTTGAAAGATTAACGGAATGAAAACAATAGGCATTACTGTCATCTGTTTTTAAAAATTCTCTGAATCTGTTAAGCCGCCAGCCCTCATTTGCCATATCGATATAATTAACGCGGAAGCCCTCCTTCTCTAAAACTGCGGCCATAGTTAAAGAGAATATATTTGGTATAGGATACAGGCTGTATGTGCACCCGAATACCCGTTCAATATTTTTCTTATTCAAAAAATCCGGAGGGTCAATAAAGGTAACCTTCATTTATCTACCACCTTCTGTTTTAACTAATAAAACGTGGAATTATATTGTTAACCTTTTTAAGTTTTTGTGAAATCGACGATAACCCATTCCAGGTATATCTCTGTAAACTGATTTCAACCAGAATTAATACAAAAAATAAAATAGTGTGCATCTCATTAAGCGATAAAACAAACAGCCAACTGGATGCGGCATAGCATAACATAATCCTCATAAACATCCCTCTATCAGCTTGGTACACTTGCCTTAAGAAAAACGGCATAATCAGGAAGAATACCGGCCATGCGTTAAGATAGAATCTAAATGAAGGGCCGATGCAAGGGGCTAAAATAAACATCGCGATTCCATATAATAAAATAGTATTAAACGCTAGGGAGCCGGTCTTTATTAATCCCTTAAGGCTGTTTTGTTTGATAAAATATAATAAGATTGCTGGCCCGGTACCAAATAAAGATACCAGGAATAGCAACGGACGCAATATTGACATAATACTCCATTCATAAATTCCGAATTGCCTAATATGTGAAATGCTTCGGATCCATTGTGGAGAGTCCCAAACAATCCATGGAGTATGAGTATAGTACGGTAGCACCTGGTATGTATCAACCCAATGGCTAAACCCGGTTAGGGAAAGCACTACACCACAAATAAACTTAAACGCCAGAAAAAATAGGGTTCCCATATGATGCATATTGACGTTATGCCTGGTAAGGTAGCTTACAATTGCATAACCCAGGCCCCATACAGCAAGAGTGCCGAAAATATACGACAGCGCTTTTTTATTTGCTCTCATCAGAAGTTCTATCAATAAAGCCAGAATAAAAATGAACGCAATGACCATTGATTCTTTGCGAGTCAAAAACAAGAGGAATAAGATTAATAGGCTCATTAGGTGCTTTTTCCGAATTAAGAAGTACCAGTATATACTGCTTATAGCGGTAAAGAAAAGGTTTGGGCGATATAAATTGTTATAAAGCAAAAAAATGGACGGAATAAAAATTAATACAATACACAGCAGGATAGGCCGTCTGATTTGGGAATAAAAGATATTTAAAATTATTGCCAGGAAAAGAAACAAGCTGAGTGTTCCTACAGTAATAAAAGCGGCGTCCGTTCCTACTAAAATTCGAAACTTACTAATTATCCAGGGATGAAGGACCCTGCTCGCATAAGGTAGAAGGGCTTTTTCCGGACGGCCTTCGGCCATCAAAATATAATATTCAGCATCAGGAACGTTTTTAAATTCAGGAAATTTACTAAGTTGCGAAAGAACTATACCCATCGTAAGAAGGCTTGCTAAAAATAGTGGTACGAACTGTTTAATAATAGATTCCTTCATCCTCTGCTTGATTTACTCTATTTTCCTTTCCCTTGTTGGCTTTGCAGGATTACCTTGATACACCATATATGAATTTGTATTGTCGGTCACAACGCTACCTGCGCTTATAACACAATGTGTCTTAAGGGTAACCCCTGGACAAATTATTGCCCTGGCCCCCACCCACACACCGTCTTCGATTGTGATCGGAGATACGATTAAATCGAAGGTCTCTTTTTTATAATTATGGTTGCCGGTCGTAATATAAGCCCCTTGCGATATGCACACATTATTGCCAACTTTTACATCGGCTAGGTTGTCTATCCACACATTTTCACCTAACCATACATTATCACCTATTGTTAAGAACCACGGATATTTAATACTAATACTTGGCTTAACGACAATATTCCCCGCAACCTTTGCCCCAAAGGATCTTAACAATACCTTTTTGATTATGCAGGGATAAGGTATACTGCTTTTAAAAAATATAGAATTCATCAAATACCATATTATCCTTTTCAATTTGCCTCCCGGGTTATACCAATCAGTTTTGAATCTATCTAATCTAACGGTTTTCATAATTAAAATTATTTCCTATTTTGTTTTCTTTCCCCTCATCTGTTATTAAAATGTTGCTTCCAATGGCCTCTTGTGGATAACCGAATCGTAAATCTTTATCATTTTATCCACTATCTTATCCCATGTGAATCTATCCTCAATAAGCCTTCTTCCGCTTTCGCCCATGGACTTTCGCAAAGCTTCGTTGTCCAGCAATTTTAAAATAGCTACGGCGATCTGTTCAGAATCGCACTCAGTTATAATCCCTGCTTTACGTTCTTTCACATCAGGATATAGGCCCACTCGATTTGTAATGACTACTGGCAGCTTGCATGCCATCGCTTCCAAAACAGCAAGACCAAAATTTTCTCCCCTTGAAGGTAAAACAAAAACATCGCTATTATAGAAAGCGGACAGCTTGTCGGAATTTAGAAGCATGCCCGTAAAAATAACGTTTTCCATAAGATTATATTTAGCAAACATTTCTTTAACCTTACTGGCGTATCCCCTCTCGTCAGGACCTGCAATAACCAAATACGTGTCGTTCCTTTCCTGCATAATCTTCTTAAACGCTAAAGCAAGTATGTCAAGCCCTTTCTTGAAGTGGATTCTCCCCAAAAAAAGGATAATCTTTTTTCCTTGCAATTTTGTATATTTTGCCCTAAGGTCTCCCGAGCTTCCGCGCTGTTCGTATTCTTCGATACTGATTCCGTGCGGGATAACAGCCATGGGAGTCTTATCGAACCCTAAAGACAGAAATTTCTCCTTTTCATAAATAGAAGCTAAATGAATCAGCGCGGCATTCTTGATATTTCTTTGTTCAATAAGCTTTATATAAAACATCTTTTTCAAATAACTTCTTAATCGAATCATATCTGGATCAAGCATGCCTAATGGACTTATTATATACGGTACCTTAAAATTGCGGCACCAATAAGAGGCCGCTAGCGTGGGATACAGGTATACGGAATGGATATGGACAACATCAAATTTCATAACATTTTCTTTAATGGCGCGGGATAGGCTGGTTGAATACAAATACCACCTTAAAAATTTCACAGGGTAATAAATTATTTTGACTTCTTCTATTTTGTGAACTTTACCGGTTAAATTATTTAAATCTCTATCCCGGTTAACATTGGTGGTAAGCACCAAAACCTCTTGCCCTTTTCGTGCCAAAGCCCTGCATAGCTCATGCGTTACTTTAACGGGGCCGCCATAACGATATGCGGGGATATAGTTGGGTATTATGTGTAATATCTTCATCTCAATACTTTATGACCTGGCGGTAAATCTTTACGCCGATCGACATCTAGAGCGCGGAGCGTGAATAGAATTGCAGCTCCAAACCAAAAATAGAAATTACCTATATGGTCAAAAGCGGTCTGAGAGGTAACCTGTAACAAAAGAAGAAAGGTCATTGGTAACGCAATAGATTTTAATTCTAGGTCCTTTAGCTTCCTATAGGTTTTCCACCCGACTACAACTACTAATATTTTGGTTAAGTAATATAATATGCACCCGATAATTCCTATCTCAAACATTACACGGCTTGGTTCAGATTCAAAGTGTTGGTATCGTTTTCTAAATTGCCCTCCTAGTAATGATATGGTTCCTTTTTGTGTAGCGCCTATTCCATGGCCAGTTAAACTCACGTTTTCGGCTGCTCCAAATACCTCCACGAAAGGCTGCCTAATCCTTGATAGGACATCTCCAGTGCCTCTCGAAGTCAAAACTTCTATCCCCTGAAGATATATAGGAGCGAAATAGAAAACAACCAAGCCGCTGAGTATCGCCCCAACAATTACCTTTTGCACTGTCTTTTTTGTTTTCCAGGAAAAGATTAACACATAACTTGCAATTACTATAATGGCCACCAAGGACGGCCCCCTTGAAGCAGTCATTAAAATATTCAACAGAATGAAGAATAAAATAGACAGCATTACCATAGTTTCTCTCGGTTTCATTTTCCTTCCTAAATAACCCATCCCTAAAGCAACCAAGAAAGTTAAATACGCCCCATAACCACTCATATAAGAAAATGGACCTGTGATTCTAGCATGGGCTCCTATACTGGCAACATCCGACCCTGCTATATACCTATTGATCGGTGATCCGGGAGATGATAAAAATTGTACTACCCCTAAGATACCAACAGGGATGAAGATTAATGAGTAAAATTTTATAAAGGCGAATAAGCTCTGCTTGTCTTCAAATAAACGCGGGATTACAATAAGGAGAGGCACAAAAACAAAGAACTGTTTTAGCCCAAATAAACTTATCAAAGGATTCGAGAACTCAGGGCTTATCATTCCCAGCGCGACCCATATGAAAAGGGCTACTAATAAACTTTTAACAGCTTGTTGCGCAGGGCTATTTTTGATCAGTTTTACCTTCCGGGTATTAAAAAACTTGGCGTACACAATTATAATAATAAAATCTTTTAAAAAATAAATCTGCCGTTCGTGCCCGGGCATAAACCACTTCCTAAAAGCGCCTTCTAAAATTATCCAAACAGTACAAAGGAGTATTGCTTTTCGCCAATTCATAAAAAGTAACGAGGAAATACCGATTAGTATCGCAAATAGCATAATGTCTGTCATTGTCTATTATATACCTCCCTCAATATATGAATCATCCTATCGTGATAACTCTCCCACTTATATTTTTCTGCCTGCTTCCTTGCGTTGCTACCGAGTTCACCACATTTTTCTCTATTTCTGTAAAAGAATTCTATTTTATCTTTTAACATTTCGACATCACCGGAAGGGATGATAAAACCATCGACGTTATCTCTTACTGCTTCTTTCGTACCAGTATTGTCGGAAATAATTACAGGAGTACCCGATGCCATCGCTTCCATAACAACCATACCCCAACTATCTAGATAGGATGGCAGGACAAATATGTCTGCATCTTGATAATATGAGGCTAATTGTTTATGCAGGAGATATGGGATATGTTTATATATGCCCTCATAGTTCTTAAGGACACCTTTAGCGTCAGCCATTCCGCCAATAAGGGTTAGTTGTGCATTTTTTAAATTTAGCTGTTTATATGCCTCTAAAAGAATGCTGATTCCTTTCCGTTTCGTTATGGGCCCGACATATAAAACTTTAAACATCCCATTCTTTCTATAGCTAGTCTTTTGTTTAAACGTATCTAAATCAACACCCAGATTGGCAATATGTATCCGCTCTTCTTTAATACCATAAGTGACTAATGTTTTCTTTGCAAAATCAGATAATGCTATTATGTGATCCGCATATTCAAGTTCTTTTTCCTTAATCAAATTAATCTTACTAAGTAACCTCTTATCACGGAAAAGACTCCCGAATTCTGCATACCGTTGTATTAATACATTTATAAATTTATAATGTACTTGGGAAAAATCTAAAATAGTTTTAATTTTTCGCTGTCTTGCTTCTTTAAACGTTTTTAAAGAAGATGTTTCATATCCTATTATCACATCCGGGTTGATCCTTGCGATACTCTTTGAAACATGCCAATCATGTATTTGGTGAACGAGATAAATCGCCACCTGTTTTTTGTTTTCTGTCAGGGCCCATGCAAGGCCTTTTCGAATCAATTCGAGAACCGGAAACTGCTCAATGTATTTCTCGTCTAACTTTTCAAAATAGCGTTTCTTAAATTCCCTCTCAACAATAGACCTTGCCCTCGGAGGTAAAAAATTGACTATGTTGTAAGGCATCTTCTTAGGCTGATACCATAACGACGTTATGAATTTCGCTAAGACCCCTGCCTGTTGTAAGGAATACACCACTTGGTGTACGTGCTGTTTGCCTGGATGAGAAATTAAAACCTTAGAAAACATATTTTACCCCTATGTATTAATTACTAAGAGCGCCTGATAAAATTTTTTCTAGCCTTTCTACCGAAACTTGCATTGTGAACTTAGTCTTCGCCTTTTTATAACCATTCTCTGAAATTTTCTTAACTAGCTCTTGATCCTCAACAAGCCGATCCATTAACTTAGCTAATTCGATATAATCATTTGGCTCCACTAAAAATCCATCTATGCTGCTTTTCACTATCTCAAGCGGGCCACCCTGCTTGGTTGCTATAACAGGTTTTCTGGCCATCATACCTTCTACGATAACTATCCCAAAGGGTTCTGGATTTCTTGAGATATTAAGTATCACGTCGGATCCTTTCATTATATAAGGGATATCTTCACGGAACCCGGTAAAAATTATACCATCCTTCTCCTTTTTCGATAAATCTTTTAAGTCATTATAAAACATAAGGTCACTTTTAAACGTGACGTCCCCAACAATCATTAAACGTGTTTTTTCTTTATGCCGCATATTCTTAAAAGCGGCTATTGCCGTATCCTGCCCTTTCCATCTTTGGATTCTTCCTATTATAGAAAATATAAATATGTTTTCTGGTATATTGAATTCTTCTCTCAGCTTCCTTTTGGCTTCATCTTCGTATATTGAATCAAATTTTTGAATATCTGAAGCAGGGGTGCTAACTTCTGTTTTTCTTTTAAGTAATCGTCTTATTGATTCTGCGGTAAACTCTGAATTGGCGATATAAAGAGTTGGCATTATTCTCAAGCTAATGCCACTAATAAAAGTTTTAAAATCCTCTCTTTTTATATCAGCATGCACATAAAAAACACTTTTTATCCCGGAGGTCTTCGCAATAATTCCCCCATATATCCACGAGTGCAATCCATTCGCTACCAAAAGCTCTATTTTTTTCTCCTTAATAAATCTCACTGCATTATAAATCGCGCGAACGGTTTTTGGAATTTCTTTTAATTTTCCACCTTTTAAATCTATAAGATTATTGAATCCAGTTTCTCTTATGTATTCAAAAACTTTACCTCTTTTTACCACTCCGATATATGGCTCAAATAATTTATGGTGCTTAACGGAGCGCGCAAGATATGTTTCGATGCCACCGATTACATCGCCACCGCCATGGATATAAAAAATTCTTGGTTTTCTCGCAGCCTTCTCACTCACGGTTTTGTTTTTACTCCTAGGTTATCAAGACAGCCTACAAGGGTTTCTGCGTGAACCGCCAAATCGTGCGTCTTATACCAAGCATATGCATTATCTGCAACCGCCTGTAGCCCTGTCAAATCACACGGCGCGGTGTTTGTCTTATTCAAAACCCAATAATGTCTCCCCGCCTCCAATCCGTCCACTCTCAAGGCATTCCCCCGGAAGTTAACAGGCAGCATTCCATGAGCGCAATAGGCGGCAAATATAGTCGATTTTGCAAGGAATGCGGGTGGATATCTCAAAAAACCTCCACATGAATCGGATAAAAAATTACTTATTTCTGCCGCAGGGAGTTTGCCCATCTGCACTATTGGTACGCCTTTTATAACCGACAGATTTAAACCTGTCGGTGGGCCAATATCCAGCACTTCCTTGATACCCAAAAACCTACATATACGGTAAAGGGTTATTAAAGACTTCCTATATACACGTATTCTGCTATCGCGATTTCCAAACACCACTATTCTCCTCGTTCGTTTTTCTAGGGGCGGTGGTTGTTTTAGCTCCCCGACATTTGAAAAAATCGGCATAGACAAAATTTTAGTGTGTTTACCGCAACTTAGCCTATAAAGAAGATCAGCATAAAGCTTCTTGTTTGTAAAACAGCTATCGCTTATCCGCATTAAGCGGGCTGCTAAGTTCTTTTGTACCCCTGATACCCAAAAGGTAGTCGTCCAAGGAGGACCAGAAGCGTAAACTTCATGAAACATAGTAATTAGACTACGGGTATTAAGTGCGCTACGCCAACGCTGTAAGCCATCTACCAGCCAGCCGGGGCAGCCATTTATATCATACCCATAACCAACGTAATGCAACAAAACGACTGTTGTGCCGAGGTTGCTATTGGACAGAAGAGGTAAAAAACCTTTAACCGAACGCTCTTTTACTCGGCTTACCGCGAATCCATCAATTTGCGTCTCTCCGGTCCAGGCCGGATCACCAACAATAAAATGTGTATCTATGCTAAACTTTTTGCGTAATTGCCGGGCTAAAACAAGCGCATAATCGCCTACCCCATCAACCACAGGCGCAAGTCCGGGAACTACACAAACAAGCGTAAGTGTTTTATTCATTCTACCCAACCTCTACATTTGTATTTTTTTACCTTACTCCTTTAACTACCTCTTTTATACTTGCCTTAAATTTATCAAATCCGTACTCTTCGATAACCCGCTTGCGTAAATATTCTCCATCCAGCATCTTCGCAGGAATATCTCTTTTTAACACCTTGATTAGTGTTTTGGCAATCTCATCTGTGTTATCAGGGTCGATAAGAATCCCCACTTCCCCATCCAAAAGCGCATCTCTTGAACCATCTTTGTTCCCTGCGATCACAGGCTTGCCGCATGCAAGCGCCTCAAGGAATACGATCCCGAAACCCTCGTTCTTGCTCGGCATTATAAAAACATCACACAGGTTGTAGTAATCTATTAATTTATCTTCTGGAAGATATCCAGTGAATATTACTCTATCCTTTAACCCTAATGAATCTTTTAACCGCCTTAACCTTGTTTCATCTGTTCCTCCACCTACAAGTATATACTTCGAATTTGGAAACTCCTTTATAACTTTAGGCATAACCTGTATAACCTTATCGTATCCTTTGATCCTGTCACTAAAAAGCAATCTCGATACTGTCAAGATCACTTTTTGGTTCGCCAAGTTATATTTTTTGACAAGATCTGCTGATTTGCTTTTGATATAAAATCTAGAGCCGTCGATACTATTTGGGATGATTACAATTTTGCGCTCTATTTGCGGTAGTTGTTCTCTAATTTTACATGCCGTGTATTCAGAAACAGTTAAAATCAATTTTGCCCTTAATAAACCTACGATTTGAAAATGGCTCTTTAGGTCCCAGGCCTCCACCCCATGGGTTATCACAATATAATCAGTTCTGAATATCCGGCGCAATAAAAAACACAATGGCGAAAAATTTATATGCCCGCAAATTATCACGTCCGGGTTGAATTTAATACTATAAACAAACGTATACCATACGAATTTCAATTTCCTAAACAGGGGTGCGTCTGCACATGCCTTAATCACATATGGCAAAGGATGGCGAATTTTATTCTTATCGTTCATGCTCAGCACAAAAACCTGGTATCCGCTTTCCGCCAATGCCCTTAATAAGGTCGTATTATATTTTTGGATACCGCCGTAGGCAAAAATTTCACTCAATAAGCATAATATTTTCATATTTACCTGCTATCTCAGCGTTTCATAGATCTTTGTGATGTTTCCCCAGTCGAATATTTTATAATACTCGCTATTAAGATCACTTGTGGGCAAAGTATCTGCCGCTAGCGTTGGAGGCGGAGGAAATGGTTTTAGTGTCTCTTTAAAGTATGGCTGTAAATCGGGTACCCCCCCTGCATGAGTTGCAAAAACAGGCATTCCGGACTCCAGCATCTCGTTCAAACAAAGCCCCCAGCCTTCTACTTTGCTTGTAAATAAACCAACGTCGTGTCCAGCGAGTATTAAATAGAGTCTTTTCCTGTCAAAAGAAGGTATAATCCTTAATCTCTCTGTTTTAAGCAATTCTTCCGGGCAATCCTTTTTAGCCCAGCTGCCACAACCCGCAATAGTAAAACTGTCCTGAGGATACAATGCTGCCCGTTTGCGTATGAAATCTAACAAAATATCCGTACCCTTGTGTTGAGTCCAGCGGCCGACCCAAAGAAATCGGATTCCTCCTTCTCTTATGGTATCTTTTCTTTGCCGTCTGATATTGAAAAACATTAACCGCTCCTCCGCTGAAGTTCCCGGGAGATAGCACGACATTTTACTTTTCCAAAAAGGAAAATGCTTATTCATCCATTTAAGCTCTAGGCTCCCCTGGCAGAGGATATGACTTGATCTTTTCCATGCCAAAACCACCATAGCGCTGTGAAAAAGTGCATCAAACCAGTAAAGCAAAAAATGAGCGCTTTTCTTCAGAACATTCTTTGTATCCTTCGGCTTGTAATCGTATATACCATATAGAATAAATGGTTGCGGGTTGCAGCTTACTATCTTCCCGGCCAACCTGCAAGTTCCCTTAGTTACCAGCTCCGGGTTTGTGCTTATTATATCAAACGCCTGCTGCGTTTTAAGAAATTGGTCCATCTTGGCTTTCTTTTCAAAAAACTTAAGGAAGTGCCAAGCCCGGCAGGGGTGAGAAGTCCATAAAACAACTTCGTGCCCTTGATTTCTCAGCACTTCTACAATATTTATTGCCACTTGCCCTGCCCCGGCATCAACAGATATGGGAGCAGAAGTAGCTATGAGTATACGCATCTTTTACCTAACGTTTAACTCTTATCTTGCTATTGTGTTTTGATACACACCTAATACCGCCTTGGCTGTTTTGTCCCATTTAAATCGTTCCAAAAATAGCTTATAGGCTGCCTCGCCCATCGTATAAACCTTTTGAGGGTTGTTTAGCAGCGTGTATATCTTTTCCCTCAATTCATTTATATCATTCGGATTTATTACAAAACCTGTCTCATTATCTTTAACCAATTCCGGTAAGGCTCCTGCCTTTGTTACAATAACAGGCGTCTTGCAGGCCATTGCCTCAAGAACAACTAGCCCAAGAAGTTCTGGGGCATTGGTGCATCTGCCATATACTGTTTTATAAACAGATGGAAGCACAAAAACAGACGCGCGGTTATATTCCTGCAATAGCACATCATCAGAGGCATCCGTTATAAATTCTACTTTCTTCCCCTTAGCAAGATCCTTTAAATACTCGAAATATTCCGGAGAATACGGTTTCCCGATTACCGTAAGGGTTACGTCACCGCCTACAGCTTCAATAAGATAATTTATGCCCTTATGCGGGAGCAGCCTTCCTACGAATAAAACCTTTTTTTCTCTGTTGAGGCCGAGTGGAAAAAATTTAGCTGTATCAGCGCCTCCATAGACTACATAATGCCTTGTTTGATATTGAGAAAAAAGTTTTTTCCCATACTCTGACAAATGCATAAACCCATCGACAAGATTCCCTATTGGTGTATGGTATGACAATATGTCCCAGCCACCCCCTCCCAGATGTGTAACAAATACCTTTTTCTTAAATAGCCTCCCGAATAAAATGCCTAAAGAAGTCGTCAGGGTGTAATATTGATGGCAATGTATTATGTCAGCATGTCTAAGGGCAAATAAGGCCGGCGGGTAAAACGGCGCGGTCTTTTGCCCTTTTATATAAAACCAAGGCTTGAATAATCGAACAGTTAAAGCGCCTATTTTTTCTACCCTCGGCCTATCTGAAAAACTTATCAGCTCTGTCTCTACTGCCTCGGACATGGATTTCGCCAGCTCTAAGGCATACCTTTCTCCGCCGCCTAATACTGCCCCATCTTCAAAATATATAGGCGAGATATGAATAACCTTCATCTGCGATCCCTCTTTAACAAACCGCCTATCAAAAACCTAAGGGGCGCGATATCCCAAGGACAGATCAACCAAGAAATTAACAAATGTTCCTGGGATAACTTCCGGTCGTATTGAGAAAAATCCATCCCTGTCCAAAAATAATGTTTTTTCCACGCCGCAATTTTGGTTAATAAACTCTCATTCTTAAGAATACGTTTCAATATACTTCTGTGTTGGCGCATATTAAGATATGCTCTCTCCTTATTATATACACGCGAATCTGAGGCATTGTGTATGCGATATCTGTATACGACTTGATCCAGGCTAAGGAATTTACAAGTTTTAAAAAGCTTCAAAATAAATTCATAATCTTCGTAGCTGAATCTCAAGCTCTCAGAAAACATGCCAACGCCCTCTATGGCTTTTTTTCGAATTAAACAAGCGTGAAACAAATTAGTGCGTTCACTAATTAATCTTTTGAAGGTTTTTGAAATTTCTTTAAACTTACTGACTTCCAGCACCTCGCCGGTTAAGTCGTCAAAAACCTCCATCTCACCATGAACAAGGCAATAGCTATCATCAAGCCCCTCTAATGCATGCACCAATGTTGATACAGCTTTCTCTGGCAATAAATCGTCAGCATCAACAAACAATATCGCGTCCCCCGTTGCCAGTTTGACCCCGGCATTCCGGGCGCTCGCTTGCCCGAGATTGGGCTGATAGATATAGCGGATTTGATTATTAGCTATATACGGCTGGAGTATAGATGCGGTATTATCGGTTGAACCGTCGTCAACTACAATAATTTCCAAAGGCCTGTAATCTTGTTGCAGAATATTATCGATGGCATCATGCAGAAACGATGCCATGTTGTAACTCGGGATAATAATGCTAACCTTAATAGCTTTGATCCTCCATTTTTTGGCATCAGCGCAAATCAATGTCAGGAAAAATACAAAACATCAAAGGTAGTACATGCTATACTAAGAACCAACTCTAATCTTCTCAAAAATCCGATAAAAGTTCGCAAAAAATCCGTAAGGCGAAAGCCACTCCTCCCAAACCCTTCGGCATTGCTCCTGACGCTTTACATATTCCGCAGGGGTAAGTGATCGGTGAAATTTAAGTAGTAAATCGCCTATCCGCGGTATATCCTTCCAGTTAATCCGTACGAATAGTTTTTCGTATTCAATAAACTCTTCGTATGGAAACAATTGCCCTGTATCCACAAATATTGGGATCCGGCCACAGCTTAATATTTCGAAAAGCCTATAACTAAAATTCCTAACCCCTCTAGTGCACAATACATAATCGCTATTGATTAAATTCTCGGCGTACTCATCCTGTATTTTTTTTGCATAGCCTAAATCAATTGAATCCATGTCATTAAAAACGCCTGCGTAAAAATCATGGTATATTTTAAAATTGGTATTTATGTTCGGGTTGCCTCGGAATATATTTAGAGAAATCAAGCGCAGGAAATGCCCATTTGTCTGATTTAAAAAGACTCCCCGTTTTTTTAAAAAATATTTAAACCGATAGGGGAACGTCTTGGGATAATCCCGCACTAAGCCGCAAAACCCAACGGTTGGCTTAGGAGAATAGGGCCTGGCTTTAAATACCCCATCCATGTAATCAGCTACAAAATCTTTAGAGAAAAAACTATAGGGATATTCGTTTGGGTTACAATGCGGTCGCGGAATAGAAGATTTAAATACGATGGCTTCCTTAATCGGAAAAGGGTCGTCGCTATTATGCGACCAAAATACCAGTATCTTTTTCCCTGCCTTAATAGCCTTGTCCATAAACTTCATGGCCCATTGTTTGAGATCAGCTTCCGGCAATGCCCTGCTCCATTCTATAGGTAAAACCGCCCAGTCTGCTTCGGAAAGCGGAGATATTTTAAACCATTCTTTGCCTTCTTTGAGAAAATGATCAAATGCACTTTTTGCACAATTTACAATCCTGTAATCAAGTGGCATGGCCTTCTCGTCGGGTATGCCCCAAAAGGGGAAAAGCAGGGGGACGTGTGGTATGTTATCAGGCAGGCCGTCGCGATCACTATATATGCGAATACACTTTTTATTCATTTATAAAAATTTTGTGCTCTTAATAAAATTTCTGTTCATTCCAATATTCACAAAATTTACCTCTTTTATCAAGTAATTCACTCAAGGTCCCTTCCTCCACCAGCTTGCCTTCTTCTATCACTACAATCTTATTGGCATTTTTTATGGTAGAAAGGCGATGGGCAATAACTATTGCGGTCCTACCTTTAACAGCCTCGTAAATAGCCTCTTGAATTAATTTTTCGGTCTTTGTATCAAGGGCGCTTGTAGCTTCATCTAAAATTAATATTCCGGGATTTTTAAGTAACGCCCTTGCTATAGAAATCCTCTGCTTCTCCCCTCCGGATAGAACAATCCCTCTGTCACCTATTAAAGTATCAAATTTCTGCGGCAGCTTCATAATAAAATCATAAAGTCGCGATTTCTTTGTTGCTTCAGTAAGTTGTTCATCCGTAACCTTGTCCAGGCCATAAGTGATATTTGCCCTTATTGTATCATTAAAAAGCAGTATCTCCTGGCTAACTAACGCTATATGCTTCCTCAAAGACTCTATTGTAAACTCTCTTATGTCAACGCCATCTATTAGGATCGAAGAAGGCCTCGTATCATAAAAACGCATAAGAAGATTAATAAGCGTTGTCTTCCCGGCACCGGTTGGGCCTATTATTGCGGTAATCTTGCCTTTCTCTATACATAAATTAATATCCTTTAATACCGAAACGCCGGCGCGATAAGAAAAATCCAGGCGATCAAACTTGATGGACTTTTCCGGACCTTTGAATTCTTTAGAACCGTCGACTATAAAATATTTGCCTTCGTCGGCCAGCACCTCTGATATCTTTTCTATCGGTCCTTTTACCACAGCTAGCGCAGCCTTGCCACTATTTAGAATGCCAAATGACATTGTGGCCCTTCTTATTATATAAAAGTATACCAAAAGACTTGCTACTTCGGCTGATTTCTCCTTCATAATCAAGAAGGCTATGGCCGACAAAAATAATAGGAGCACAATAAGCATGATGCATTCCTGGAGGGGCCCGATTAGATTCCACTTTTTTGCAATACTAAATTCAAATTGCGTTGCGAGTCTGTTTACATAATTAAAACGCTCTTCTTCTTGTTTCTCTCGCGTATAAGCCTTAACCAACGGTATGCATAAGAGGACATCAAATACCTTCTTGCTAAGCCTATTATGGTAATCGGCATAATCTTTTGATGTTTTCTTTATCTTGGCAATTAACCCTCTTAACGAATAGTGTAATAATGGGAAGGCGATCACAGCAAAAAGGGTTAGCTTCCAAGAGATTGCAAGCATTATTGCACAATAAACAACAAGCATAAAAAAGTGCATAAGCAGGTCGTTTAAGGCTTTAAGTTGGGTGGCGATCATCTTCGTAAAATTAAGCAATATGTCTTGAAGGTATCCCTGGCTAGTCTTGTCAAAAAACAGCTTACCGAAACTAAGATATCTGCTAAAAATCAACTTTCTTATGTTGCCGGTAAATCGTACGGTCTGATAGGCAACCCCCAAGGAAGAAAAATAGCTCAAGGCATTTTTTGTTATCGCTGTCGTGACTGTAAATACTGCAAGCAAAACAAAAATTGGCGTGTTGCCAGCAAAGAATTGCGGAAATGCTGCAATAATATCCTTGATGACAGGAAGTTGTCTTGCAAAAGAAAATTCCATGCTGATAACTCCCTTGGCAATTGGGATAAGAAGTGACGCGCTTACTCCTTCAAAAAGAGCTGCGCATAATGATAAGGCTGCGGGTATAATGAAATAGGCGGGCTTTATTTCTAACTTATGCAGAAAATTCTTTAATTGAACTAAATTCGGCCACAGCCCTAGATTTTTTGTGACTGTTTTATCCATCTTGCCTTAAAAATTCTTTTTCTGTCTATTCTAAATTTACGTGCCTGCTTAGAGCCATGCATAATCGAGTCTTGTATCTCTCGTTTGTCTCCCATCTCCCTAAGAAAGTAATCAAGAATGAAATGCATATAAGCCAAAGATCTAGGATTAGGCTGTTATTCTTTACATACCAGATATCATATCTGGCCTTTTTATCAATTTGTATGTCTCTGGGTTCAAGCACTTGGGCCACCCCTGTAAGTCCTGGGGTTACCGCCTGCCTTACGTCTATGCCGGCATGGTTTTGTAAATGTGTGTGTACATGGGTTATATTCTCTAGCTCATCTGCCCTTAGCGGACGAGGGCCGACAAAACTCATGTCGCCTTTTAGTATGTTTATAAGCTGAGGCAGTTCGTCCAACGCGGTGATGCGTAAAAGGTGGCCGATCTTTGTATTACGGACATCGTCTCCCCTGGCTTGAATAGGGCCGGTCTCCTTTTCGGCCTCGACTTGCATCGAGCGAAACTTTATCATATTAAACAGCCGCCCCTTCTTGCCGACACGCTTTTGTATATAATATACCGGCCCTTTGTCCTCTTTAAATATCATCAAACTAATCATAATCCATAAAGGCAAAGAAAGCATTATCCCAAAGGAAGAAAAGGATATGTCAAAAAGTCTTTTTGCCAAAAAATTACGCATGCTCGTCAGCCCCTTTAAAAATATTCCCGAGAAGCTTTTTGTAAATCTTCCCCGACAGGGATGGGGTCCTCAAAAGAGAAAGTATTACGTCTTTATGCCAGTCAAATGCTTTAGACTTTTCAAGAATATTTCTAATTTTCATATCCTTTTTAAACGTGCTAACTAAAGTATTCAGATTCTCATCCGTAAGGCTTGATATAAATCGCCTTACAAATCTACCTACGCTTAGTTCAAGGCCAATTAGCTTTTTCCATCGAAGTTCATAATTTTTAAAATGCCTCAGGCTAAAGTCTTTCTTTTTAAAAGCGGAGATAATAGTATCGGAAGCGCCTTTAGCGCATAATAATCCATAAAATATGCCGCCGCCGGTTATTGGCTTTACCTGACCGGCAGAATCCCCGACGACTATCAACCTCTCTGTGTATGTCCTATCAATAGTATCAATCGGGATAATTCTTCTTCTTAAGATCGGCTTTTTATTCTTGATCTTCCTTTTCAGCTCTTTCCTTGAAAGAAAATTTGAAAGATGCAAAGCGGAGTTTCTTTTAGTGCTCAGACCTAGCCTTACCCGGTTTGAATCTACCGGCACAACCCAGGCAAACGAACCAGGCGCTACTGTATTGCCAAAATAAATCTCTATCGATTTCATCGGTTCATTTGTTTCTACTTCTGTTTGGCTGCAGTCTAAAAACTGCCTCGGCACGGAAAGGCCCAATCTCTTATGCAGGCCGTAATATGCCCCTGCTGCCAAAACGCACACCTTCGCTTTGATCTCGGTTTCCGAAAGGGGCGATGTAGCTAATGTAATCTTTACATCACCATTACCTACGGAGACATTTGTGCATCGCGTAGATGTTAAAAAACTTGTACCTTGGTCAATCGCAAGATGGGCAATTTGCCTATCAAAATAAATCCTATCTATGATATAAGCGGAAACGTTTTTGGATACAAGGTTTACTTTGTCCCCATCCGGGGAATGGAGGACCAAAGACTTCACCCTGTTTTGAATAGCGTCTTCCGGGATTTCTAATCTTTCGAACACCTCTTTCCCAACTATACCGGCGCAAAAAGAGGGCTCGCCAATAGAGGGGTGTTCTTCAATAACTATGGTCTTAAGACCTGCCTTTTGAGTCTGGTAGGCTACATATGAACCTGTTGGTCCGGCGCCGATTATCGCTACATCATACATATCTGGTAAATACCCCTTTCAAATATTCTAACTGTGCCTATCTAATAAACCGGTTGTTTCAATATGGGTATATAAAATATCCGCAATGAAATCATTCCCTTTTTTGTTAAAATGAATGGGGTCTCGGAAATACCTCTTTTCTAATTTAAATTTCTTATCTAACAAATTTATACAAGGAATATTGTGCTCATCCATTAAGGTTATAAAATCTTCTTTTTGCGCTGCGTTTTTTTCTTTATGTAATTCGGCTCTTTCCGGTATTAATAATGCTATAACGGCATTATCGGATTTCTTCGTAAGCGCTATTGTTTGTTTAATTGTATTTAGATTTTTTAAACATTGCTTACCTTCATCAGCAGGGGTTATTTTGCCAATTCTACTACTTTTTTTGAAAACCCTTGCTTTAACATATCGTGTAAATAATTCCCAAATTGCTAAAGGAGGATTGTTCGAGGGGTAACTTGCTGTCCCGACAACAGAAGCAACAGCCTTAGGCTGTTTAAGATCATGTGTTCCAATTTGAAGAATAACTATATCTGCTTCGAAAGTACCGAATTTCTTAATATATTCATACTCATTTTCTACTCCCCAAGAACCGGCTGAGGCATTCAAGGCTTCTCCTGTTGTTTCTCTCGATTGATTAATTTTATGTTCCAAAATTTCAGTAACTGTATCTGAGTGATCTGTTGATGCGCCTCCATTAGTTATCGAATCGCCAACCATTAATATTCTATACCCAGGATTTTTTGCCAAATTTTCTGAACGTTGATGGTATTTATTGTAAACCACCCTATTTCCAAACCTTTTTAAGTCCTGGTTTGCTTTATAAAGGTACCCAATATTTGCATCTGTTACCATAAGTGGCGGGGTTCCTAAGCCAAAAAATATTCGTAATGAAATTTCAGTTATTACTAACAAAATTAAAATGACAACGCTGGCTGCAATGAACTTCTTCATGTCTTTAAATAAAATGGCGGGGTCGACGGGATTCGAACCCGCGATTTTCGGATTGACAGCCCGATGTCCTGACCAGGCTAGACGACGACCCCCTGAGAAAAAACTGTTTCTCGCGCTGCAGTCGCAACGCGTGTAGTTTTTTTTAAAAGGGAAACGTGGTTTCCCTTTTAATATTTTCCCTTCCTTACAGGACTATTGGCCTCTGTCTTGAGGCCTCGAACCATC
>JABMQH010000115.1 GCA_013203355.1 Candidatus Omnitrophota bacterium
AACCTAGACCTGTCCCTTTTGATAAATATTTTATCATTTTTCGCATCAAAATGCACTTCTTATTGGTTTGTTATATGGATATGGAGGAGCAAGGTGGGGACAGGTCTGGGCTCAACGCGAGAACCGTCCCGGGTTTATATGGGGGCACTTTCCTGTGTACCGCGAAAGTGTTTCTGATTATCTGACTACACTTCATCATAAATATTGGATGTTTTTATTCTCTCTCCCATATCATAATCATAGTGATTCCCGAGCGTTTTCTTTAGGCAAATCTCGAAAAATCTGACCGATAAAGTAAAATAATCCTTGTCCTTTCTATTTTTATATCGTTTATCATCGATTGATTTACCGTGAACAAGATCGTTTCTTAACACATAAAATTCGTACGCCCACCATTCTTTATAAGAGAGTTCTTTATCTATTATGCTCTTATTAATCGTTACTCGTCTTGTTTCTCTATTTTTTTCTGCCCTATCATAATAGGTGCATATAAGTCGGCTAACTTTATTGACAAAATCCCATCTACCATCAAAGCCATCAAGAAGTATTTCAAAAGCGGTACTCATCATTATTATTCTTGAGTCAAAACTAAAGCCATCGGAATTATTATAGGCATACATAACCCATTCGAGGGATCGCATAATTCGTCTATGTAACTTATCATGCGTTTTTTTGGGTAACGTCGCCAATGCTTTTAATATTTTTCCATCATAATCAATATCATACCCTGAAGCAATGTTGAACGGCTTTATAAATAATATATCATCAATTCTTGGCCCTCCATAAGTTCTTCTTATGAAGCTACCGGAGGACGGCGCAATTCCATCATCTCCGAGCCTAAAATGCTGATATACAAGTTGAAAGTCGTTTGATGCAAAAGCTCGCCAACTATTGTTTCTTATGACAGTGGCGAAAAACAATATCTTTACAGCATCTCTTATTTCTTCTGCTACTTCCTGTGATGGCGGATTAAAATTGTCTGGGGATCCATAAGATACGATGGTTATGTTTTCTAATGGTTCGCGTTTCTTTGAATGATTTACATATTGTTTAAGAAATTGTTTGATGTGAGCGTCTATAGCCTGATTTTTTAAATACTCGGTTCTTTTTTGGTAGAAAGGCCAAAGGATTATGTCTCCGATTCTTAGTTCCTCTTTTAGGGGGGCATAAGGCAAAAATGCCATTTGCAGTTGCTCTGCTACCATATTTAATCCTTCTTAAAACTGTGCCACTTTTGTGCTATTACTTTCAAGAATAACGTAATTTTTAAAATTATGCAAGATAAATTCAAGTTAGGGGAGGGATGCAACGAGCCGAAAGCGATCGTCATAGGAGGATAAGCTGTCCGAAGGACACCTTTGTAAAAAGGATGGGATTAGAAAAGGGAAGGAGAAATATTCTCCTTCTCTTTTCATTTAGAATTAATTCTCTTAAGGAAAGGGGGTACAGCGAGCGACCAAAGGGAGCGAGCGTCATAGGGGGAAAACTACGTTTTCCCCCTTGAGGAGCATTGTGCTCCTTTTTCGAGCACAGCGAGAAAAAGAAAAAAGACTTTGACCACCTTAGTCAAAGTCTTTTTTGCGCAATGCGACAAGAGCGGGGACGACGGGATATGTCTTCCCTTATTGCCTAATGTCATACTCCTCAACGGGTTACAATTATTTCTTTTTCTCATGTGTAGTTGGTGGTGTAGCGAATCCAAACTTACCCAGGGTTTCAGCCATACGTACTTTTGTCTCGTCCGCAACCTTCACATAACGCATTGTCGTCTTTAAATCTGCATGCCCTAAGAATTCTTTTATTTCGTGTATATTGTGATGTAGGGCAAGTATGTGTCCGGTCGTGTGCCGTAACTCATGGAACCTTGTCATGCCCTCGAGTTCTGTCCCTCTAACTATCGCTACAATCCACCTGCGAAGACTTTTATCTTTCCTGCTGATTGGCCTGCCTTGTTTCAGAAAGATCTTCTTGTTGGTTTTAGGCAACGTTAGCAGCATCTCTCTGACATCACTCGCGAATGGTATAATTCTTTCCTTGGGCTTCTTGTCTTTCTTATTTCGCCCCTTAGGGCTAAAGGTGTCCTTGCGGGTTATTTTTATCATATTCCTTTCTAGATCTACATCGCTCCATTCCAATGTTACCATTTCACCAAGCCGCAGACCAAGTTTCGCGGAGCAATAGTAATGAGGATAATACTCTGGTTTAAGTTGGCGGCACCTGTCAAAGAAAAGCTGAAAACGCTCTTTCGTGTCAAGCGCGACAATGATTTTCTCGTCATCGACGTTTACACACTCTACATACTTCATGGGATTCTTTTCCATATACTCCCATTTAATAGCAACATTAAACATAGCCTTGAATGTCTTGAGGTGGTTGTTGACCGTGTTACTTTTATGCTTGGTATCCTTTAGCCATATTTTGTAGTCTTCAAAAACCTTTAGTTTAAGCTCCGATAGCCATTGCATACGCGGATATTTCGTTTTCATAAAAATTAAGAAGCTCTTAATAACCCCTCTGTATGTTTTCAGGGTCTCGTAGGCGTAGTTTTTCCCTATATAATGAATATATTCTTCAAAGAAGAGCCGGTAAAGATAATTTCCTTTTGTGGGCAGCCCTGTCTGTAGATTTTCTATGCGTTCCCGCCTTTGGTAGAGATAATCCCTTGCTTTGCCCTTGGTTAGAAAGCCTGATTTCCTATAATATCCACCAGGACGATTGGCGTCAGGCACCGCTGCAACCCATTTTCCTTTTCGCCGATATACGTAACCTGTTTTCATAATGTAGCTACTTTACACCCTTCGATAACCCGCTCTACTTCTTTCCACACGAATAGGTATTTTGATTTCTTTCCGTTGGTTATCTTCCGCGCCGGCAACAGGCCTTTGTTAACCCATGCGAGTATAGTAGTATATTTAAGTCCTGTTCGCTCTATGATTTGTTTAACTGTTACATACGTCATTGCCACACCTTCTTATTGTGCTGTGCTTGCCAAACTGACTCGGGAGCCTACGATATAATTGGCTCATCTTCGTTCTGCGTCCTTGCTCTTCCCCGGTTCCCATGAGCTTATCCTTAGAATGTTGTCATTCCCCGATAGACGCATTGCTATTGTAACAACAGAGCCATCGGCTAGAATTAACGGGCCAAGCATGTAAATAGTTTTGTTATGTTCCGGAATTTCCCTTTTCATTATGTCTACCATGTCCTTCTCCTCCCTATCATGAGGCTATCACGCGCAACTTGCGCGGGATACCTCAAAAAATTATTAGCTCTCTTTCCTTATATAATTCATCTCTATATCAGTGGCGTTGATGCTTTCCAATGGCGCACCCTTTGCCACCTTCTCACAAATCGCTCTCATAATTTTGGCATTCCTCTCGCTCAGGACCAGCTCATATGGGTCTGAGTCCGATTCATACCACTGATATGTATTGGTGATAGTGAGCAACTTTTCAATCAATGCAGAGATGTTATCTTTATGTCTCTGGAAGATATTCTTTATCATGCTAAACGGTATGCTTCTATACTCTTTGAGCTTCTTAATAAGGTAAGCTCGCCCTAATACATCCTTGGCAACCTCGGTCTCATAAAACCAGCTCTTCCATACTCTGTGCTTCGGCTTGGGTAAAATTTTCTTCCTCATATACAACTGCCTGGTCCTCGGAGCTATCCCATAGTGAGTGCTCATAAACTTAGCAACCTCTGATGCAGGGACCTTGCCATCTACTGATTTTGACTCAGCTATTAATTCGTATGACCTCATGCTTACCTTTCTCCCGCGCAAGTTGCGCGTTACAATAAGTTTACACTATGGGTGGCTTTTTGTCAAGGGGTTTCTGCAACTTTTTCTTGCATGGCTCTTTGTGTTCTCAGGAACTGTCTTTTTGAAATTATCGGCGCATGCGTACCCTTACTACAAACTCCGTCGAAGTTTATCATACCAAAGTATATTTGGTTCGTTATTATGTAGCGAAGGGCGGCGATTGAAAATTTGTTGCCGCGTCTGGTTACCACTCCTCTTTTATTAAGAATTCCGATAATCTTTGTGTACGTGTACCCCTTGGTTACCCACTTAAATATTTTAACAACCCATCGTGCTTCGTCGGGATTAACCTCCAGTTTGTCGTTTACTAACCGATATGAAAATGGTACAGCTCCCACCGCCCTTTCGCCGTTCTTGGCGTTATTTATCCTTCCGTCTTTGAGCCGAGCAGCAATCACGTCCTTTTCAAGTTCGGCGAAAACATCGGCGATGCGTTTGAAGGCTTTTTGCAACGGGTCGTCCATATCGTAATCTGGGTCGATAACAGAATTTAATTCTATATCATACTTTTTAAATTGCGTCTCAATCCAGATAGCCGTGGTAAGTTCTCTTGATAACCTATCCTGTTTACATATTATTACTCTTTTAATAAAACCTTTTTCGCAGTCTTTCAGTAACCGTAATAATCCAGCTCTATCCTTCACGGCCCCACTAATGCCCGCATCCTCATAAATCGTCTTTAAAGCTATTCCTTTATCCTTGCAATATTCTGATATCTTCCGTCGTTGTATCTCCAGCCCATCTCCCTTTTCAACTTGATTGACGGTGCTAACTCTTACATAGCCTGCTGCAATTCCATTGGATTCCATCGTGTCCCCCTTTACTCTTTTATAATTATGCTGATGTTGTCTTTCTTACCATTAACTATCCACTTGGCCCCTAAGATAGCCGAGAACGTAAGGAACTGCAGTTCCGCGCCCGGAAAGAAGGCTGATAATACGATGCCTGAAGTCCACAAGTAAAGGCATATCCTTTGGCTAGGTAATTTTGGAATATGCGATTTTCTTGGCGCAAGACCAATCATTCTATTTATCATTTTGACGGGTATTCTCGTTTTCGTGTTCCTCGTTTCCCCGACGAGAGTTACATAAATATAAATGCCATCGGCTTGCTTAAAAGTCAAGAGGAAAGATAAAATTGTTTAACTACTTAACTGTTTTAGTCTGTATGGAGTGTCTTGGGGCGGACTGAAAACGCTATAAGAAACTCTGAAACTTCAGCTATAGTAAGGGGTTAGAGAGAAAAGGTTAAAAGTTTTCTACAAAAAACTTGATAAGAACTTATTACTTAAAATCTTTAGCTGCTTTATTTCCACGATTTTCAATTAGTCTTGCTGGAATCCATGATGTGAAAATAGATTCATCAAATGGTCTTACCCTGCGTCCTTTAATAACAGGCGCTACAAGCCATTTATTTGTAATAATATGACACTGCTTGCGGGTCCTTGTCATGGCTACTATGAACTTGGATATCTCGATATCTTTTATATCATCGGGGTCTCTCGGTATAGAGCCATTATTTGCTCCAACTATGAATACATGTCCAACCGATAACCCTTTACACCCAACAAAAGATGTCAGGAGTATCCGAAGGGGTAAAGGCTCTACTTCTTCTTCGATTTCTTTAGGGGTGAAAAATTCGATTATCAGGTCCGCATTTTTACCCGTAATCCTTTTTAGGCTTAGTTTGCTCGTTTCGGTTAAGCTTTCACCGCTCTGGATAACTCGGATAGCCTCTATTACTTTTAACTGGTTTTCTACGAACTTTTTGCTTAATAAATCGATTATTGGTTTGCCTTTTTCAGATTTTGAGATAATTCTTTTAAGCTTATCTGGCTTAATCAAGAATTCTGCTAGTATACGCCAACCAAAGTTAGATTTTTCGTCATTCAGTATAAGTTTATAACCTTCTATAATATTGTATTCTTCCTCTTTTTTAGAGACATAGGAAATTTGTGGATAAACGGGTTTTAATTGCTTTTCAATCTCCCGTAGATACTGTTTTTGTCCAACTATCAAGACAGTAGGGTATTCTTTTCCTTCTATATTGGATTCGTCGATATCCTCTTGCCTTATTCTGGATATCTCCTTAAGAATGTATTTCGGAATAACAGAGGCGATAGTGCATTTACACATTATTATCCTGGGATATCTAGTACTATCACGCTCTTTGTCTTCAAAATAACATTCATATCGCTTAGGTATTCTGTCTCGGAAATAACTATTGCGTTGCGCAACTTTAATCAAGCAATTAGTCGCCTCTACGATAACTTCGGGACAGCGGTTGCAAAACGGTAGCTGAAATTTCGTAAATTGACCTGCCTTATGTAAATTTCTTAGAAACTTGGGTGAGGCAGCTCTGCTATTATCATAAACAGCTTGGTCATCATCTCCAACTATTAATATACTACCTTTTTTACTCAGTTCTTTTATGAAAGAAATTTCTAGCAAATTAAAATCTTGATATTCATCAATTACAATCTGTCCCAACTCAGGTATCAAATCTGGTTTCTTTTTAAGAATTTTATAAATTCTATATACAGCATCATTAAAAGAAACGACGCCGTAATAGTCCCCTCTTTTTAAATAAAAAGCAATTTCTCCACCAGTTTCGTCGAGGGTGTAGAATTTAAAATCAAAGCGAGAGGGCTTCTTTCCTAATATTTGTGCATCTTTCTCTACAATCTTCGTCAGATAGGGATTTAGTTCAATCTTTCCATTTTGCTGATGTAGAATTTTCTTGCAATAAGCGTGAAATGTCTTAGTCTCTGCGTATGGAGATAGGGTTACTTCCATATCATTCACGAGCCTTTTGATAAAGGTCAATGCGAGGTTGGTCCCCCCTGGCTCTAGGCGCAATAGTTCACCAAAGGTAAAGGTCTTTCCTGTGCCTGGGCCAGACACTATGAGTTTCTTTTTTGCGTCAGACCGCAGGATTTCTTCTAAACATTTCTTGCGTTCAGCTTTTTGTCTTGCTTTTATTTCTGAACGATTCATGCTTACCAACTTTTTCGCTTCGGACTCATTATCCTTGGCCTGCTGTTATAAGATACCATAACAACATTTTGCTTTCGTAGGATTTCTTTTATAAGAGGGATAACATCTTCCAAGCTATTAAAAGGCTGTCCCGAAACAGCTTTGATGCCTAATGTTTTATTTCCTTCGATATAAGCCCATCCGTTATCCCAGCATGCCTTATATTGCTCCCTCGCTCCATCCTCAACGCGTAAGTCATTTGTTGCAAATCTGACTGTAATTGCTATTGTTTTGCTATCCTTTTTTGCTTTTCCCATCTCTGACCTCCTTTAAGCGAAACCAAGCGTCATTAAACTTATCTCTAAATTCGTCTATAATTTCCTCAAAACGAGTGAACCCTTCTTTTTTCATTTGTCTGGCGAATTCGGTGCTTCTTTCTGTTCCACCAATAGCTGACCAGTAATATTCTACTCTACTTTCTGCGCTAAGATTCTTAAGACGCATAATAGTATATCTTACACCTTTTTTAAGCGCCTCTGATGCCTTTGGAGAACTCAGGATAGGGTCAAAAACATTCTTTGATAGGTAATTTAAAACTTCTTCTTCCTTTGTCATAAATCCTGCCCTTTAATAACGCTGTGTTTTATTATAGCACTTGCCAGTCTTTAATGGAAGTGAAAGACAAAAGACTCTATTGTAGGCGCAACAGTGACCTTTCTTGTCA
>JABMQH010000116.1 GCA_013203355.1 Candidatus Omnitrophota bacterium
ATAAGCACTTCAAGCCTACCACCAGCTTAAAGCCCCATAATAAAAGGCTTAATCCCGCCATGGCGGGATTAAGCCTTTTATTATGGGGCTTTAAGCTGGTGGTAGGCTTGAAGTGCTTATTTGACAGTTATTTGCCATTATTTAGATCGCCCTTTTTTATAAGCAAATGCTACAAAACCTTTAAGATAAGAGGGTAGGGCATCCCGCAAGGCCAAAAACTCCCCATGCTCAAAGAATCCCTTTCTGACATTGTTTTCTTTCAACATTGGAATATAGGGCACCCTGTCAACCTTTGGTGGAGTCTGCTGTGCACCTAAATTGAGCATCCGTTTCAAGGCTGATAGTTCCCGGTTGATGGCAGCATTAGCGGCCCCTTCACATATTAGGCTTTCGATATTAGCCTCTATTGAAATTCGAAGTTATTAGGCTCAACGAAATTACCTGTTAGAAAATTATAGTATTAAATTTGAACACAACAATTAAACAGTATAAAAATTAATTGACAAATGATTTTTAATTGTCTATATAAGGAAAGCCGTGCGATGCATTTAGACACTTAGGCGACAAGTTAGACAGGTAATAAAATGAAGCTCCCCGCCGCAAGCGGGCGGGGTATTTAAAAGACATAATAAAAACATAATTGATATCGTCATGCCGAAATCTGTCTACGAAAACTGGGTTACCAGCAAAGAAATACTATTGAAAACAAGTATATCAAGAGCGACACTTAACAATTACATTAAAGCTGGTATTATACCAAAACCTGTTGTTAAGAAGCCAACTGGTACGCAAAAAAAGATAAAGAGAATCGGATATTTTCCCAAAACTGTATTTGAACGTATCAAGATAGTAAAGAGTCTAAAACGGGAGGGTAATTCTATGAATGAGATCGAAAAGACTTTAAAAGATATGCCATTGACCGATGATTCCGTTGAACCCATCTATCGTCGGCATACTGACCAAAATTCAATCAAAAAGGACAAGATTTCTGAATTGGAAAGACCCAACGTATTCAATAGAATCTCAGACGAAGTTCTCAAAGTGACTTTAAAAGATATTAATTTTCCTGCTTATTTAATTAACCGAAACTTTGAAGTAGAATGGGTAAATAGTGAGGCTGAGGATAGGATTTTTAAACAGGACATAAGAATAATCGACGAATCAGAATCTAGAAACGTTTTCAAATTACTCTTTAGCTGGGAATTTCATAATTATGTTTTGAACTGGAAAGAAATAATGGCTTTCCACCTAACATCTATAAAGTCCATATTACCAAAAAATAGGATATCTGAACTATACGAGGGAATTTCTGAAGGCACAATTAGCTTGTTAGAGAAAATTTATGATAGCCACACCATTCCTGCAGGAAAAAACTTCATAAACAAAAATCATATCAAATTTGTTAAGCAGGATGAATCAGTGGAAGAATACGAAGCCTACACTTTGTTTTTTAGAGAAGGCACATTTTTTGTATATATGCCTGCTAATAGCGATAACGAAGAGATAAAGGAGTTCTTATTTAAACGACAAAGAGTAATAAATGAATTACTTGGACAACGCATGCCCTCTATGGTTTCACTCTGTGTGCTTGTGGCGGATATTCAAGATTCAGTCAAAATCAGTGCGGAGTTGCCCCCTTCCGAATATTTTGAGTTGATCAATCAGTTTTGGAAAACTTTGAGAGGTTCCTTTGAAAAATATCAAGGTGTTCATGGCAAGCGTGCTGGTGATGGGTTTTTGTATTATTTCATTAAGAAACCAGGGTCTAATTATATTCTAAATGCCATTAATTGTGCTTTGGAACTGAGGAAAAAAATGGCTGAATTTAGCAATAAATGGAAAATGCGCAAAAAGTGGCTGAACGACCTCCACTTAAATATCGGCATTAATGAAGGGAAAGAATTTTTTGGAAGCATACGCACTTCGGTAATAGAATATACAGCCCTTGGAGATACCATCAATCATGCAGGTAGATTATCCGATTTTGCGCGTTTTGGATCCATTTGGACAACAAAAAATCTCCTGAATAAATTGAGTTCTGAAGAACTCAATAATATTCATTTCGGTATCAGGCGTAAAGAGCATGACCGGGAGATATTCATCAAAAATACTTACTCGCGTATCATGGATCTGCTCGATCCTGCCGACAAAAGACACAGTAAGTTTATGGATATAGCTACACTCCCAGTAGCAGAAATCACCAATATAGTTTAAAATATAACGGAAGAATAAATAATAAAATCGAGATAGTATGAAATAGTTGGATCTAATTGTCTGAACCGCTAAAGAGTTTAATTCCCTCAGCTTTCTTCATTAATAGCATGAAATGAAACGTTATTTTGGCAACTGCTAAAGAGTCCGGGCCAGGAAAACAGCGTATCTGGAAGGGGTCTTTTGGAAAACGGAAGATTTTGGGTATAACTGTTGGGGAAGAGTACAAGAAATATTAAGCGTATAGCATGCTTGTCCTTCTCTCGATTATTTCTCTCCTTTCAGCGCCGCTATACGGGGCGTCGTCCAGTTGCCCTTTGACGCTCAAACGAGGGACCCGCCTGGTACTTTAGAAAGTAACCCACCCGAAAACATGGGCCATTAGTGCTCAGAGAAAAGACCCACCTACCTAAATACATCC
>JABMQH010000117.1 GCA_013203355.1 Candidatus Omnitrophota bacterium
AAGTACCATCTTCCAAATTACCAGTAGAATGGCGGAAGAAGGTGGCATTTGAGGCAGAAATAAACCCATTATCAATCAAGAAATTTTCTATACTTCAAACAAAAAAGCCATGTGAGGCTTTTAATAGTGATCTTAGTTCTATTGATAAGGCTGATTATTTTGAGTTAAGTAATTCTTTCTTAAAAGTAAAAATTTCTAAAAAAAGTGGTTATATAAGCTCTATTTTTAATAAACAATTGCAAAAAGAATTTGTAAAAAGAGAAGCCTTTATTCCAATTGTAATTGAGGACCAAGGCGATGCTTGGGGGACAGGGGAGGATGCTTTTCGCAAGATAGTTGACAAATTCGCGCTTGTAAGAGGTAAAAATGTTGGAGAATATTCCTCCGGCAGAAGAGAGGTTGGTAAAGGAGTAAGAGTTGTAGAGAAGGGGGATGTTAGGATAAAGGCGGAAGCTATTTTCTCTTGCAACGGGTGTTGTCTTACTGCTGCTTATACCCTCTCCCGGAAAGATCCTTTACTAAGAATAGACTACGACATCCTCTGGACAAAAAAGAGACATATGTTAAAGATATCCCTTCCTCTAAATTTAACCTTTTCTTCGGTTTTAGCCGAGATTCCTTATGGGGCTATAAAACTAAAAGCTGATGGCAAGGAAAATGTTTACCAAAGATGGCTTCTTGTAGAAAACAAAAATCAGGGCATCGGGCTTATTAATAACGGCCAGTATGCCTTTGATGCTTTTAAAAATGAAATTCGACTAAATATTTTACGAAGTGCAGTCTATTGCCACCATAACGAATATATTCTTAAAAAAAATAGAACCTATCAAACAATGGACATGGGGTATCATAATATTAGTTTTGGTATTATAACTGATAAAGCAGAAAACTTGAGAAAAAAGGTTCCTTTGTTTGCTAGAAATTTTAACCTCACACCCGATGCTTTAGTAGCTTTCCCTTCTAATAAAAATAAATTTGAAATACCTCCTTTTCCAATAAATATTGATAATAATCAGGTGGTATGTGAAGCAATAAAAAAAGCAGAAGATGGGGAGGGTTATATCGCCAGATTTTTTGAAGTTACCGGGAAAAAATGTAATATAAGATTATCCTTTTTTGATAAAAATAAGTTTGTTAAATTCCTGCCCTTTGAAATTAAAACTTTTAGGTTTAATAAGAAATACGTTAAAGAATGTAAACTAATAGAAGATGGCCTAAATTAATCCCACCTGACTCCTCTTTACAAGTGGCCAAGTTTTTTTATCTGACCGCTATTTTTCCTGGCCAGTTCCAAATCTGGCAGGACGAGATTAGGAAGTCTGCAGAAGGGAATGAGCTCTGCTGTGAGAAATCCGCTATATCCGACCTTCTTAATTTCTTTCATAACAGACGGCCAGTTGACGTCGCCCTTGAGAATGTCCTCGCCAAAGCCCAGGAGCGTGCCGCCTGCATCGTGACCTTTGAAGTTTTTGACATGCACGCACTTAATACGTTTGCCCAGGATCTGTATCCAGTGTTCTGGGAATCCGGTCAGGGCAACATTAGCTGGGTCAAAGTACGAGCCAACCCATTTGGATTTGAAAGAATCTATAAATTCCTTCATCTCACGCGGAGAGAGAAGAAACTTGTTCCAGACGTTTTCAATGGCTATAAAAACCTTTTCCTTTGAAGCTACGGGCAGGAGGCGCTTTATGGAGCTTCGCGAAAGTTCCCATGCCTTTTGATAAGGGACAATCTGAGAGTTGTTATCCCAGCCGATGTGGACGTATCCGGGAATGACAAGGACTGCTCTGGCATTCAGTATAGATGCAGCATGGATGTATTTCTTGCTGAACGCAATTGCCCTTTCCCGCTCTTTTTTGACGGGCGAGCTCAGGCTAGAGTTCCAGTAGAAGCCGGTTGCAAGGGAAGGGATGGCCATACCTATTCTTTTTGCATAGTTTCGGATACTCACCAGTTCCTTATCCGGAGTAGTTTCATCCAGAACGCCTCCACCAAAGGTCAGCTCAATACCCTGGTATCCCATTTCCTTTGCCTCATCCATGGCCTTTTTAATCGGTTTTGCGTTTTCAAAACCGCCAATTGTCCAGTAGTTAATCGCTGTTTTCATATAGCCTCCTTTTATTTATCGTTTATTTTTTTAAAATAGTCTTCTATGACCAGTCCTGCGATGCCTTTAAGAGAGGCATCCTTGCCGGATTTTGCAATGAAAATCTGGGGACCAAACTGTGCCATTGCTTTGTGTTCGCTGAGCATATGTTTGTGCAAAAAGGGGATAATGGTATTGTAAAAGAGAGGTTCCTGGTTGCCCAGGACAAGTGCCTGAGGGTCCAGGGAAGCTATGAGCGGTGCTAATATCTTTACCATACGGCCTACGGCCTTATCAAGTACATTTGTCACGCGCTTGTTCCCATTAGCACAGCGGGCAATATCTCCGGCAGAATAGACATCTCGATAAGCAGGTGAAATCTGCCGGATTGCCTTGGAAATGGCAGGTATATTGCAATAAGTCTCAAGGCAGTCTTTTTTACCGCAAAGGCAATTTTGTCCATTATCTCCGGCTTTTATATGGCCGAATTCTCCTGCTGTGAAGTGAGCACCCTCGATTATTGTGCCGTTAATCAAAAGTGCGCTGCCCACTCCGTGTGTAATCTCGACATAGAAGACATTTTGAAAGTCCTTTAAGAACTGCTCAAACCACACGCTGGCCCAAAGGCTGCAGCGGACATCGTTTTCCACATGGAGGGGGAGGGCAAAATGCTTTTTAAAGAAATTTCGAATGGGCATGTTCTGCGAATCCGGGATATTTGCTGCCTGCAGGCATACGCCTTTGGAAGAATCAATAAGCCCGGGGCAGGATATGCCGATCCCTATAGCTTTTTTTATTTTGCCTCTAAACTCCTTTTTAAGCATTTCCACAGCAATATTTAGCAGTTTCCTGAGCCCTGTACCCTCTGGCACTGTTTTTTCATTTATCCTTTGGAATGTCCCGGTTAGGGAGACCTTTGCAACACGTACAAGACTCGGCGAAAGACTTACGGCAGCAGCATATCGTCTGGTGTCATCAAGGATGAGAGGGCTTCTTTTTCTCTGATAGTCCTGAGGCCTGACAAGGTCTAGATCAACAAGTTCGTTTACAATGCTGGTAATACTTGACTTGCGTATATCACACAGGTTAGCAAGCTCGAAACGCTGCAGAGGACCGCGGAAATGCAGGGTCTTCAGGATCTGGTAACGGTTCTGGTCACGTTTACGTTCCTGTTCACTTAGCACAGATTCAGAACCCCTTTAGTTTACCAGTAATAATAGATTGTTTTTCCTTCTCGATTATAGCCAGAGTATCAAGGACTTCCCTGTCCTTGATAAATGTCTGCTTTTTATTCCCTTTAATAAGAGAGATAAAATAGTCGATTTCTTCTTGCCAGCCTGTGGTTGTCTTGATTTTGGGAATGATCGTCTTGCCACCATTGAGAAAAACAGTAAAAGGCGGATTCTTGGAAAGATCATATTCAAGGGTTGCTTTTTCACAGACAATGGAGAAATACATGTTGAAAGGATAGCTAGCCGGCATATCCCATCCACCTTCAGCGCATACTGTAAAACCCTTGTATAAATAAGAGGCATATATATGACTTATGCCAGTCTTTCCCTTTCTTCCGGAAGCCAAAATTTTTTGAGGTTTGCCAAAGACCCAGCGGATAAAGTCAACATCGTGGATATGGAGATCCAGAAGCGCTCCACCTGATTTATTCGGGTCTCTAAACCAGCTTTTCCATCCGAGCACTGGCGGGCTCACACGCTTGAAGGAAGCGTGCATAACTTTGCCGTATTTTTTCTTTTTTATAGCCTCGGCAGCCCAGTTCCACCCAGGCCAGAAACGGATGCACTGCGCAATCATAAATGTGCCTTTATTTTTGTTCTTAAGAGAAAGAAGTTCCCTTGCGTCTTTCAGGGTGGGGCAGACTGGTTTTTCTACAAGCACATTATGGCCTGCCTTCAGAAAATCAGATGCCACCTTTTTATGCATAAAGGTTGGCAGACAGATATCCACCCAGTCAATATTCTTATCGCCGATAAGCTCGTGGTAATCCGCTACCATCTTTATTCCTTTAAGATTAACTGCTGCGGGTTTATTGCCTTTAATATTTCCGCTTATTGATGACCAATCGCCTTTAAGTTTTCTTTTATCCTGTTCGGCAATGGCGTAGACTTTCGCGTCTTTGCGTTGGCTGTATACATCATAGTGCATCTTGCCCATGAAACCCAAACCGACTAAGGCTACCTTTTTCATATACCCTCCTTTTGTTAGTAACACATATGTTATTATACTCGAAAAATAAATATTGTCAAGGGGGAAAAAAGAATCTATTTTTTTTGTTTGTAAGGATTTTTATAAACTTTGTTTGTAAATTATTTTAAATTTGGTATAATGTATTTATATGATCTGGCGGATAGAGCTAAAGGATAAACCGGGTATCTTTGATGCTATAGGAGAGGGAATCAAAAAGGATATCCTGGATTTAAATATAAAAGACGTAACGCATGTAGAATTTATCCCGGTCTATACCCTCACTGGAAATATCACAAAGGCGCAAGCAGAGACTATCGCTCGCAAACTTTTAGTTGACCCCATCGTCCAGACCTATAAAATAAGGACACATCCCATTTTTTCCGTAAAACAATTTTCAAATTATCACATCGTCGAGGTCGCCTATAATCCGGGTGTCATGGAC
>JABMQH010000118.1 GCA_013203355.1 Candidatus Omnitrophota bacterium
ATTTCTGCAAGGTCCGCGAGGTGGACCGCCGCTTTACCGGATTTGGCGCCTTTAAGCGCAATGCTCTCTTTGGCTTTTCCCCGATATGCCACACCGGCCATAAGGCAGGGCCTAATAGCCCACCTGATGATTGTGGATAATGGCATCTTTGCTGTCCGTAAATGACTATTTCTTCCCAACAGAAAGGAGAAATTCCCCTTCCCCTTCCAGTCTGCCATATAAAGGGGTTTGGGCCTGATTGGAGGCGTTTGAGACCGTTGGTCTCAGGTAGGCTCCGAGTTCAGTACCGGTTACAACGTTATCCTTATTAATGTCCGCTTCTCCCATAAGGGCTCGTAAAAAATAGGTAGTGAAGAGTCCATGCCCTACCTTTTCCTGAACCTGCTCTCCCTTACCTCCCGCGGTGATGATCTGTACGACCCGCATGGAGGATATCTTGCGCAAATAATCACTTATCTTTGGCGAAATCCCTGTCGATCTGCTCAATCCAAGGCCTGAATAGCAGGAATCCATGACAAAGAGTATATGTTTTGCAGGTATCCGCCTGGAAAGACTTCTAACCTGCTCCATGGAAATGGCGGTAGAAGAATAATTGGACATATCAGCATCCACGGGTATGATATAGCCTTTTTTCCCACCACCTGGCAGCGTTTCTGTTTGACCGTGACCGGCGAAGTAAAACATTACCCGGTCATTCCTGCCTACCTTTTTGGGAAGTTCATGAAAAAGTTCCGTCAGGATCCTCCTTTGTGTGGCTTCCTTGTCCAGAATAGTGGTAACCTTATCAAATCCGGTGGCTTCCAATTTTTCTCTCACGGCCCCTGCGTCTGCTACTGCAAACTCCAATGAAGGCCATTTCTCATAATTATTTATCCCGATCACCACGGCAAAGGATTTTCCGTAAAGATCTTTTATTAGTATGGGGGAATCAAATTTGCTTAACGCCGGCAGGGTGTATTTTGTCCCTTGTATGGTTATGGAAATACTGGATCGATTGCCGAGGTTGTCAGCGGCCTCAACCTTAATCGTGTTGCTCCCTACCCGGATGGGGATGTCTTTGAGGAAGTTTCCATGTTCATCAATGGATGCTTCCAACTGGTTGACCTTAACTTGGGCAATCCCGTTTTTGTCAGTGGCAAGTCCTCTTACGGTTAAATTCTCATATTCATGAACAATCTTCATTCCACGTCGAGTTGAAGGCTCAAAAAGAACAATTTTCGGTCCGTCCCTGTCTAATGCCTTTTCAATCTTTTCTTTTAACCTCAGGGCCTTTTCGTAATCCCCTCGGATGTCCAGTGATTTTTTAATGTGCCTGCTCGCCCCGTTAATATCTCCTTTTTGAAATGATAAACCGGCGAGCAAATAGTATAATTTATAATTATTGGTCCCCAGTTCAGATGCCTTTATAAAAAATTCCATGGCCTTTTCACCCTGGCCCTGCTTCCGATATATGTTCCCTGCGAGTTCATAGGGCCTAATAAAACCGGGACATAATTCAATGGCCTTGAGATAATATTCAAGGGCTTTCTCTTTTTGGGAGGCGAACTGTCCTTTCCAGAAAAAGTGAGGCGCCTTGTCGCAACCACCTGAAACAGGAGATGGGCCGAGCCCTGTTTCGTCTATGATCTCCTGTGCAGCGGTTATCTTAAAATTATCGAATTTTCCTGTAACAGGCAATTCTGATTGAATGGCGGTCCTTTTTTCTGAATAATTCTTCATTCCTAAACCGAGCACAACATCTCCTGTTATGCCCTGAAATGTGTTAATGATTCTCCATTCAGATACCCCTTTCTTTCTGTATAACGTACTTGATTTGTTGCCTATTCTAACGATTCGGAGGGCGCCATGGAAGTTGCCGGTCGGATGCCATTTTATCGTGGGCAGGGGTTTCCTTTTTTCCTGGTACAGGGAAAAAATCACCGGCTTCTCCTTAGCTTTTTTTGCCAGGCCGATGATAACGGAAAAGCTTTTATTCTGTTTTTCTTCTATAACAAATTGTAAAACCTGATCCATTCCAGGCGCGGATCCCATAAAATCCATGTGGCAGTCCACTTGAATATCAAAGTCTCCCCTGAGCGAATATTTGGATTGAATACCGCCTTTGCTGAAATGCCCGGTCCTGGTTTGAATTTTTAATTGTCCGTCTTCGATACTAAAATCAGGCATACGGGATATCTTTGTTCCATAATGAGGTGTTTGAGACGGCTCCCAAATATCTTTCCTCAATTCATCAAAGGCATCGTTGCAATGAACCAGTTGACTCAGGGGCAGACCATTTTCAATGTAAAAAGTGAATGATCCGGCATTGGCTCCAGGCAACAGGACGAGTAAACAAATCAGGTATGTGATAAAGAAATAGACTTTATTTCCTCTCATAATATCCCCCCGTTAATGTCTCGGAAATTCCTACCCTTGAGTTAATACTCAGATATCTTCCTCCATTATTTGATGGGCGGCGTTTATCCTGAAATTATCAAATATTGCGGTAATGGGTGATTTAGCTTTGATATAAGTTCTCTTAGTAAAAAAATTTTGGACTCTAAAGCCGAAACCAACATCTTTCGGTGTTGATCTAAACGTATTCATTTTTTTCCAAGCCTTGTCCCCTTCTCTCTTATAGAAGGTGCTTATTTGATTTCCTGATCGGAAGATTCGCAGGGCGCCGCGGAAATTCCCAATCTCCCGGACTTTGCCGCGATGGTATTTACCTTTTTCGCCATAACCGGAAACGATGTAGCTTTTATAAAGTGTACCTCTCTTATATAGACCAATCTTCACGAAGTCAGTGGCTTCCAACTCCTTGCTTTTGTCAACGACAAGTAAGTCAATCAGGTGATCCATATCATGCAACCCTTCCAAAAAATCGATATGGCAATCCACTTGTATGTCAAAGTCCCCACTAAAGGCATATTTAGTTGACATTCCACCTTTGCTGAAACAACCGGTTTTGGTTTTTATGATTAATTTTCCGTTCGCTATGCGCATATCTGTCGGCTTAAAATTAGCCACCTGCTCTTCAGAATATAGATATCCTGCTTTCTCCCACAGGTCTTCCCTGATTTTGTCAAAAGAATCGTTATAATAAGCAAGTTTGTTCTGGCGCAGGCCGTTTTCGATTCTCAAGGAAGCCTGGTCTGTGACACACCCCGAAAAATAAATTAAAGTCACTGCAAAGAGTAGCGCAATAATCAGGACACTTATCTTTTTCATAGATTTACCTTTTGTGGTATCGCGAACAAAAGTTCTTTGCCATCTGTCATCAGGCTGTTTCTCGGCCCACTCAGCAACCCGGATTGGTTGTGTTTGAGCTTTTAGTTTCTTGGGCTTGCGGCCTTTACCAGGCTTTGCCGTCGGAACAAGCGGTTTGGGGTCTTCAAGATAGATATGCTGATCTTTGTGAACATC
>JABMQH010000119.1 GCA_013203355.1 Candidatus Omnitrophota bacterium
GCCCAAGCCTGCGGGCAATTTCGGGTTTCTCGGCATCTGCAATATCCCTTGGAACAGCAGAAGCGGAGTCAACGTTAAGATTAAATGCTAATTTATACATATTTCTATCATATATATTACCGCGGCGTGGTTCGAGTTCAATTAGGGTCTTATGCTGTGAATCTGCAAGTTTGGAGAAATGAATTGACTTTGTGATTTGAAGATATATCAGGCGAGATAAAAGTAACGCTTGTAAGATTATAAAAACAAGAAAAACTACAATGAGGCGAGTTTTGTGGATTTTTCGCTCCACTACAAATCACTAAACTAGGCTTTCCCTACCTTACGGTAGGTAGATAACGGCTTAATTACTTTATAGTATTGGCAAACACTTCTTTCGGTCTGCCTAATCGCTTAAGGAATCCTAACGGAGTCTGCGCGTTTGTCTTGGCTGTTATTATGTGATCCTTATTAGCCTTTGGCACTACAACTTCTACAACCTTCCACTGTTGCGGGATGCTAAATTCCTTTTTACTTGCTAAGAGCTTTTTCTCCAAATCAACGGGTGATTTTAACTTTGCTATATTATACATCAATGACTTGTTTTGGTCAAGAAGAGTTGTGATCTCCCTTTCGTTAAATTCAATGCCATAACTTATTTTTACAAGCCGCACCTGTTGGTGAACATACAATAGAGCCAATAAGGTTACGAAAACTAAACAGACTGAAAACTTATATAGTTTCATTTTTTTCCACCGCCCTTAATTTTGCGCTTCTCGCGCGTGGATTCTGCGCCAACTCTGCCTGAAATGGCCTCATTGGCTTTTTCGTTAATCTTCTTACCTGGCCTTCTTTTTCCAAATTTCTAAATGTATGCTTTGCGATCCTGTCTTCGAGTGAATGGTAAGAAAGAACGCATATTCTTGAACCTGGATTTAAAAATCTGACGCATTCCTTAAGCGCTACCTCAAAGGAGTTTATTTCATTATTTACCGCTATTCTGAATGCCTGAAATGTCCTAGTCGCGGGGTGAATCTTATAAAACTTATGCGAGGCTTGCGCCCTAACAACTAAGTCGGAAAGTTCTCTTGTAGTCGTTATCAATCTCCTTTTTCTCTGTTCGACAATGGCCCTCGCAATCCTTGCATGAAATCTTTCCTCCCCGTACTCCCTTAATATTCTCGAAAGTTCTTCAAAGGGAAGATTATTTACAAGGTCAAAGGCAGAGATTTTATTTTTGCCGTCCATGCGCATATCCAAAGGGGCGTTGTGCCTTATGCCAAAACCCCTATCGGGTGTATCAAGCTGAATAGACGATACCCCCAAATCAAATAAAATGCCGTCGATTTTTTCTACCTTTAGCCCCTTGAGTATCTTCTCTAAATCTTTAAAGTTCTCATTTACCAAAAATAGGGAATCACTAAACTCCTTTAAGTTTTCCCTAGTGGACTCTATCGCCTGCTGGTCTTGGTCTATGCCGATCAGCTGGCCACTTGGTCTCACCCTTTCTAAAATCGGCTTTGCATGCCCTCCGCATCCAATGGTCGCATCAACGATGATAGAGCCGGGGCCGAGATTTAAAAACTCTAGGACCTCTTTGCACATCACGGGTATATGTTGCAAGACAACCTCCCCATAAGTCTCCATTCTGTTAAACCTATTACTGTTAATAAAATTCAGCGTTCTAAACATTTTTATTCCGTTATTAACCTTTCTGCAATTTCTTCAAAAGAACCCTGTTGTGTCTTATAAAACTCCTGCCAGATCTCCTTTGACCAAATCTCTATTCTGCTGGAAACCCCGATAAGCATCGCATCTCTTTTTATGCCAGCATAATCCTTCAGATATTTTGGGATCAAAATCCTTCCCTGTTTGTCAAACTCAACTTCCGTTGTCCCCGAGAAAAAAAGCCTATTAAAATTTCTGGATTCCTTTTTTGTAAAAGAGAGGTTTTTGAATTTCAGCTCTTGGCTTTTCCACTCCTCTTCTCCAAACATAAACAAACATTTATCAAGCCCCCTTGTAACAAAAAATTTCTCAATATAATTATTCTTAGCAACCTCTCTAAACCTAGAGGGGATGATAAATCTGCCTTTTTTGTCTAGCGAATGCTCGTACTCACCGTAAAACATATTTTACCCTCTTAAAAAGCCTATACTTAAAAACCCTATCTTTTACTAGGATTTGCTCTACTATGCCCCACTTCCACCCACTTTTAATATAAACTATACCTTATTTCACCACCTTTGTCAAGGCTAAAAATAAAAAACCAATACTAATTTATTTTATTAGTACTGGTACATAAATAAAAGGGGACGGTTTTCTATTAGGCCGCAATTTGCGGTTTGGAAACCGTCCCCTTTTTCTTTTTCAATAAAGGCAGGTCTGTAAGCCGGGTTCTGTTAAACGCGATAAGTCGCGCCTTCAGTAATCATCTATCTAGCCCCGATATTGCTATCGGGATCAAGCGGCCTACCCGAGGATAATAACGGGAAGGGCGTCCCTCTCCTCATATTTGGCCTTGCTCCACGTGGGGTTTACCGTACACCTTGCCGTCACCGGCAAAGACGGTGGTCTCTTACACCACCTTTTCACCCTTACCCTACTTCTATGGGGACACTTCTCTAGTGAAATCTCGCGTCTCAGTTTGAGAAGTGTCCCCAGAAATAAGGCGGTATATTTTCTGCGGCACTTTCCTTTGAGTTACCTCAAGTCGGCGTTACCGACCACGCTGCCCTTCGGGGCCCGGACTTTCCTCTCCTAAAATTAATCAGGAGCGATTACTCGACCTGCCTCTTAAGCTCTGATAAATTGATCGCCTTGTTTGCTAGTTTATCGGCTTCTTTATTTTTTTCACGACCGATATGAATTACCGCAAACCTCTTGAATCCATTTATCAAATGAATCGCTTGGTCAAAGAGCGGTTTTATCTGAGGGTGCTTGACCCTGAATTCGCCTTTCACCTGCTGTGCAACAAGTTCGCTATCTAAATTTAGAATTACTTCTTCTGCGCCAAGAATCAATGCCTCCTGCAATCCATAGACAAGCGCATTGTATTCGGCAATATTGTTGGTGGTATTTCCAATATATTTATAGAATTCTTTTATCGTTTTTTTAGCTTCGTTTTTTATTACAACGCCTACCCCCGCCGGTCCTGGATTCCCGCGGGAGGCGCCATCGATATACAGCTCGACTTTCTTTATTTTCACTTCTTCGCCTAATCGCTTTCTGTGATATACAGTATCCTTGCGCAGCTTCCGCAAAAGACAAGCTCATGTCTCAACTTGATTTCATTTATAATCTGAGGCGGCAAATTTATATTACACCCGCCACAGGCATCTCCCTGAGCAGGCACCATCGCAACCCCATCTTTAGATTTTAGAATCCTTTCGTATTTCTCTAAAAACTCTCTTTCGATCCTTTGAGCCACTTCCGCCCTCTCCGAGTTAAGTACCTGCAAAGAACCTTCTATTTCTTTTGTTCTGGTATCAATTTTGCTTTTCTTCTCCGCATCTTTTTGGCGCTCCTGTTGTAAAATCTCTTTCTGCCCTGCCGCTTTCTTGGTGTACGCATCAATCTCTTCCAAAATCTTTATTATACCTTCTTCCAATACGGACGCGTCCGCTTTGTGCCCTCCGATTTCCTTCTCCATCGCCTGATATTCTTTATTCGTTTTCAGCTGGTACAGCTGGATCTGTAATTTTTTAATCCCTTCCTCTTGCGCCGCAAGCTCACCTTCCTGTTCTCTTCTTTTAACCGCTAAGGCCTTTAAATCTTCTTCCGCTGTTTTTAACGTTGTCTCCTTCTGCCTGAACTCGTCTTCTAAATTTTTAATCAGGATAGGCTGGTTTGCCAACTCTTTTCGCAGTGTATAAATCCGGCCATCGAGCTTCTGGGTTTCTATTAACAGCTTTATCTGTTCTTCTGTTGACATATCGTCTTTCCGTCTTGCCTTCAAATGGACATTATTCCAATAAGTCTATTTTTTGGTGGGCGCAATTGGACTTGAACCAACGACCTCGTGCATGTGAGGCACGCGCGCTAACCAACTGAGCTATGCGCCCAAA
>JABMQH010000120.1 GCA_013203355.1 Candidatus Omnitrophota bacterium
AAACCACAATGGCCTTGTGCCCGTTGCGGGTAAGCCAATTAGCGAGGTCAACGGTGCCGGTTTCTACTCCGCCCACATTCAGCTCTGGAAGGGCCTGAAGTACGTTCATCCCGTTACACACCCCACTTTCGATCCCGTTATAGCACAACAGTATGTAACGGGATTCATAGCAATCTACCTACGGCATTATAAATCTTTTCATAGTCATTTAATCTCTTTAAGCGATTCTTTGGATTTAATGCCTTTTCTATTCCTTCTTCTATCCGGCCGGGATCTACAAGTTTTATAAACCCTGTCTTATCCAATTCCCTGACCAATTTATCGTGTCTTGTCTGCTGAGCGCTTTTATTATCTAGCGGAAAGACCATCGTATATTTACCGGAGCTTGCGGCCTCAGATATCATAGAGATGCTTTCTCCCGAAACCAAAACTACTTTAGATAAACCTAAAATTGCCGGGACGGCACCATCCACATTCTTTTCATTCGCCACTACGAGGAGTTTACATCTCGGAAATTTTGCCAGTTCTTCCTTTAGTATCGACGCAACCTCTTTCGGGGTACGCCTTGAGGTCGTGGCCAATATCTCTAAATCAAACCTCTCGGATGCGGCCTTTATCTGTGAGATGATGTTTTTTATCAAGTCGGCACCCATCTCATAGTCCGGATTATTACCTCCTAAAAAAAGGCCTAATTTAAAAGGGGCCTTCAGATCCAGCCTGGAAGAAAACTTCTGTGCCTCTTCCTGCACCAATTCCTCACTGATCCTGTTTGGTGAACCGGTTGTCACTAAAATATTTTTCCGGGCCCGCGGCCTGTCATGGCGCGGTATGATCGCCAGATTGAAATTCTTAGAGCTGACAAGATTCGGCTTCATTATAATTACATTTTTCGCATTATTCTCTCTGGCCATTAATACATTAAGAGGTTCCAGCGATGCGCCGCAGGAGATCACTATATCCGCATAAGTGCCTATCAGCTTTTGATAGGACTTCTTCTCCAGGCAAAATTTAGCACACCTCATGCACCCCTGGCAGCCCGAAGAAGAGAATTTGCTGCAGAGGGTAAATAACCCTCTTAAAAAATTATTTTTATACTTCACGTCTATAACATTATACGGGGTATTTTCAATACGGCATCCTCTATCCTCTCTATGCTTTTGTATGATGTTGGCCACCGCTATTGATTGGTTTAGATGACCGGCCTTTCCGTCATTTAAGATAAGAATCGACCTGTAAGGGGTTGATTTCCACCTCTTGTGCACCCAAAGCCACTGTTCAGGGTGCTTACGCACATAAGACTCCAGTACGTGGGAAAATTCCTGAATGGCCGAAGCTATATCTGGTTTTGAATCTTGTCCATTTTTAAATTCTATGGGCTTCAGTATATCAACCTTGTGATATGGCCCTTCTTGCCTTACAATGAATGTCGGCAGGATCCGTGCTCCCGTTTTCTGGGCAAAGACAAATGCGCCACTATGTGTTGATGTGGGCCTTCCAAAAAAATCTACAAACACCCCTAGCTTCCCCGCATCCTGGTCTGTTAATATGCCTACCACCTCTTTGGACCTCAGCGCCTTGACCAGCTGCCTTGTTGAAAAACCTTTCTTTATAATCTTGCAGCCGGCCATCTGACGATATGAATTCAAAAGATCATTCAGCCGGGTATGTTTCTGCTCCCTCGCAAGGACAGAAAGCGGAAGACCCGCCAAGCCTCCGGCAAGGCTTGAAAGCTCCCAGTTTCCGAAATGGGCAGTAAGAAGTACGGTTCCTTTACCTCGAGATACCCCTTCTTCGATCCGCTCCAGCCCTTTAAAATCAACAAATCTTTCTATATACCTTTTATCTGTAACCGGAAACCGCAAAATTTCAATAAAGACCTGCCCCAGATTTCGATAGACGCCTTTTACGATCTTTTTGATCTCACCCGGTTTTTTTTCCTTGCAGAATGCCGCTTTTAAATTCGCGTAAGCGATGACTCTCCTCTTCTTGTTTATGAAAAATATGACCGCTCCAATACATCTTCCTATGAAGAGGCCGAATTGGAGCGGCAATATACAAAATATAAAACTTAAAAACCTAACTGTTATATATCCCAGATAATCTTTCATCTAAAATCTGTTTATTTTTAGTAATCTCAAGGTTAATATCCAGAACTAAAATCGGGGTTGCCATCTGATTCGCGAGACAAAATCTTTTTATCTTGACTGCATCCTTCTTCGTAGCAATTATGACTTCTATATCGAGAAATCTGCATTCGCCGTCTATCTTATATAAATCCTCTTTCATGTACTGATAATGATCCAAAAAAACAAATTCCAGTTCTATTACTGCGCCCAATTGTTTTATCTTCTCCTTAAAATAATAGGGGTTACCGATACTTGAGACAAGGCATACCCTTTTCTGCCGCACAAATTCCAATTCCTTTTTTTTGCCGCTGGAGAGTTCAGAAAAGCCCATAGGTTTATAGATGGACTCCAAAACACAATCGTTTTTACCCAGAGCAGTGGCCACGCCATAAACCTCTCCCCTCTTTGAAGGGTTTGAATCCACTTTTGTTATCATAATAAGGTCTGCCCTCCTCAAGGCCGAGATCGGCTCCCTTAATATCCCCCTGGGAATAAGATGGTAATTGCCGAAAGGATTCGTAGCGTCCACGAGGACGATGTTCAGGTCTTTTGCGATCTTCCAATGCTGAAATCCATCATCCAGGATCACTGTATCAACACCAAAATTATAAAATGCCTTCTTTGAGTTCTCGATCCTATCGGGGCCGACCAATACAGGGCAATCCTTTAATTCCTCCTGCAGCATCATGTACTCATCCGTCCCATAGCCCCTTATCAAAACAGAAACCTTTTTGCCTTGGGCTTCTAAAACCCTGGCTATATCAATTGCGGTCTGTGTTTTTCCCGTCCCCCCGACAGTAATATTGCCGATGCTAATTACCTTTGGGTCCGGCCTATAGGCGATAAAAAACTTCTTGTCGTATCCGCCTGATAAAAACCTTACAATCACACCGTACGCAAGGGAGCATATCCATAGTGCGCACTTTAAAAGAGATGCGACCGGTCCGCCTCTTCTGTCCACCATTAACCCATAAAAATATTCGCGAATTCTATGCATTCCCTAAAACCTTCTTTAGTTCGGCAATACAGTTTTCAACAGCCCCCTGATTCCTTAGGACAACCTTCTTGGCACTCTCACCCATCCTGCTTCGCTCATTAACATCCTTCAGGAGCCGCCTGCAATTCACTTCACACTCATCCCGGTCTCTGACCATAATGGCGGCGTTTGCCTTTAAAAACTCGCCTGCCACATCTTTGAAATTGAACATATGGGGCCCAAAGAGTATCGGTTTGCCAAAAAGGGCTGGTTCGATAATATTGTGCCCTCCATGCCTTATGAGGCTTCCCCCTACAAATACTATGTCTGAAATACCATACAGTTCTTTCAATATCCCAAATTTATCTATGACGGTTACCGCAAACCCCGCCGCTAATTTCTTTATCTCACCGGCCCTTTCAGTACGCCTTGGGATGATTATCAAATGCAGATCCGGAAAGTCCCGACTTAAATTTTTGAACACCTCTAATATGATCTGCTCTTCTCCCTTATGTGTGCTGCCAGCCGTAAAAATTATTGCATTTGCCTTTATGCCCAGCGTGCGCTTCATACCCTCTGCGCCGGAGTTGTCTCTATTGTCACTTGTATCGCAATATTTCATATTCCCGGAGACCTTAACCCTTTCAGGTGGCGCACCCAAAAAAACAAATCTTTCTTTATCTTCCTTTGCCCGTGTACAAAAACTATCGATTTTCCCCAAAATGGTCTTTAAGGCGAACTTTACCAGCCTATATCTTTTAAATGCCTTATCCGAAACCCTGCCGTTTACCAGAATCATTGGAATATTTCTTTTGTGGCAGCAGGTGATCAGATTTGGCCAGATCTCTGTTTCGGCAATCACCAGTATATCCGGCCTGATCTTGCAAAGAACGCTATTTATTATAAAACTAAGATCAAGCGGCAGATAAAAAACCGCCTCTTTGTCCTTTGAAAACTTTTTTGCGATCTCGTTGCCCGTCTTTGTGATCGTGGAGACAACTATCCGCTTCGAAGGGAATTCCTTCCTTAAGGTCTCCCATAATGGCTTTATGGCAACTACCTCGCCGACACTTACCGCATGCAGCCAGATGGAATCCGTCGAATTCAAACACGCCGGATAAAAGCCCAATCTCTGCCATAGCCCTTTATGAAATTTTTTTGTCCATAACAGATGCGGCAGATAAATTAAGCTAAAGATCAAAAATATAAAATTATAGAAAATAACCATTGTATTTCTCTAAGCGCGTGGATGCGCTTTATCGTACACGGCCTTAAGCCGCTCGGTCGTCACATGGGTGTAAATTTGAGTCGAGGAAAGATTTCTATGGCCTAATAGCTCCTGGACGCCCCTTAGATCCGCGCCCCTATTTAAAAGATGGGTGGCAAAAGAATGCCTTAAGGTATGGGGGGAAACGTCTTCTCTTAAACTTGTAATATGTATATATTTTTCTAAAATCCTTCTTATGCTTCTATCTGTAAGGCGCGACTTTGACTTGTTTAAAAACACGGCCTGTTTACCAGGGGACTTTCCGGCCCTTGCTGAAACTGCCCCCCTTTTTTTCAGATAGGCCTCTATGCATTTAAGCGCCCTCTTCCCAATAGGCACAAGCCGCTCCTTCTTCCCCTTGCCAAATACTTTTAACACCTCACCTATAAAATCTATATTGTCCATGCTTAAGCCGACAAGTTCTGAAACCCTTAATCCGGAACTATACAACGTTTCAAGTATCGCCTTATCCCTCAAGCCCGCCAGCTCTTTTGTGTCCGGGGCCTCAAGCAATTTAGCGATCTCACCCTCATCCAAAAACACGGGCAGCTTTTTATCAAGCCTTGGGGTCGAGATGCTTGATACAGGATTGGATTTTACATAACCTTCCCTATAAAGGAATTTGAAAAATGACCTCAGGCATGCAAGTTTTCTGGCAACTGTCCGCTTCGAGTAGTTTCTTGCCTTTAAATCCGCCAGATACTTCCTGATCACCAGATAGTCTATTTTCTCGATCTCGATCTTATCGTCTAAAAATTTTGCAACCTCCTTCAGGTCTATGGAATAATTCAATACGGTATGAGGCGACATATCCTTTTCGATCTTCAGATAATTTAAGAACTTATCGATATACCTATCCATCAGCCTTTGGGGGTTCTTCCTTTGGGGGTTCTTCCTTTTCAGGTTCCTCCCCCGGCAATTTTCTTGATATATGGGTACACTTGGGATACGTGGAGCAGCCATAAAAAGCTCCTCGATTCGAGCGCCTTTCAACCAGCTCGCCTTCGCATCCCTCCTGCGGGCATTTAACCCCTGTGCCTATTGATTTCGCGTTCTTGCACGCGGGGAATGCTGAGCAACTCAAAAATTTGCCTCTCCTACCCCACTTTATCACCATGGGCTTTCCGCACAACTCACAAACCTGATCCGTAGGGGTCTGCTCTTTCTTTACGCTTTTCATATAACTGTTCGCAATTTTAAGTTCGAACGCGAATGTCCTGTAAAAAATCTGCAGGACTTTCACCCACTCGATAGTCCCTTCTTCGATCTCGTCAAGCTCTTCTTCCAACTTAGCGGTAAATTTTTCATTGATGACCTTGGAGAAATACTGCAGAAGCAGATCCGTTACCACCGTTCCCAGTTCAGTGGGGAACAGATAACCCCGGTCCCTCTTTACGTAATGCCTTGCGACTATGGTTGATATCGTCGGTGCGTATGTGCTGGGTCTTCCTATCCCTTTTTCCTCAAGCGCCTTTACCAAAGAGGCATCTGAATATCTGGGAGGGCCCTTGGTGAAATGTTGGCTTGGTAAAAGCTTAACTAAGGCAAGTTTCTCCCCAGAAATAAGGTCGGGCAGGAGGGCCTTTTGATCCCTGCCGTCTTCCTCTGATGAATATAAGATCGTAAAGCCATCAAATAACATTGTTGTCCCTCTTGTCTTGAACAAGAACCTTCCGGCATTGATGTCTACGGTTGTTATGTTGTAAACGGCCGGCGACATCTGACTTGCTACAAACCTATTCCATATAAGCTCATAAAGTTTAAATTGATCAGGTGTCAAATGATCCCTGATCGCCTCGGGTTCATGAAGTGGTACCGTAGGCCTTATTGCCTCGTGGGCCTCCTGGGCGGTCTTTTTCGACTTATATACATTAGGTGTTTCCGGATAGTATTTGTTGCCAAATTTTTTCAGGATATAGCTCTTACCGCCTTCCTGGGCTTCATTTGAAATATGTACCGAATCGGTCCTCATGTAAGTGATCAGACCGACACTTTCTTCCTTGCCTAACTCAATCCCCTCATAAAGCCCTTGAGCCACTTTCATTGTCTTATTCACCGAAAAACGCAGTTTATTAAACGCATCCTGCTGGAGCTTGCTTGTCGTAAACGGGGCTCCGGGGTTCCTTCTCTTCTTGATATGCTTTATCCGGCTTACAATAAATTGCTCTTTGCTTATTTCGTCCGTTAGCTTTTGCGCCTCTTGTTCTGTTTTTACCTCTATCTTTTTATCCTCTATCTTTTCCAGCTTGGCCTTAAAGTGGATCTTTTGCTTCTTGAGCTCTGCCTCAATATCCCAATACTCTACAGAGGTGAAGGCATTTATATCCCTTTCTCTGTCTACGATCAGCTTGACTGCAACTGACTGCACCCTTCCTGCGCTCAAGCCCCGGCTTACCTTCTTCCACAAAAGCGGACTCAGGGAATAGCCCACGATCCTATCTAATATCCTTCTGGCCTGTTGGGCATTTACCAGATTCATGTTTATATCGTGAGGATGTTTGAGGGCATTCAGAACAGCCTCCTTGGTTATCTCATGGAATGTTATCCTGTGAATCTTTTTCCCCTTGCCCAGTAAATTGGCAAGATGCCAGCTTATAGCCTCTCCTTCTCTGTCAGGATCCGGGGCAAGATAGATATGCTCTTTATCCTTGGCTTCTTTCTTAAGCTGCGCTACGCTCTTTTTGCGTTCGGGGATAACGACGTATTCCGGAGCGAAGCTGTGTTTTACGTCTACCCCCATCTTTTTTCTCGGCAGATCCACTACGTGCCCCATGCTTGCAGCTACAACAAAGTCCTTACCTAAAAATTTACTCAGCGTCCTCGATTTTGCCGGAGATTCAACTATTACTAAAGATTTTGCCATCTTTTTTTCCTTTATTGTTATTGAGTCTTAACAAAATTTTTTCCGGGCATTTCCCTAACCAGTTTCTTAAGCTGTAATTTAAGCAGTACCTCCATAGCCTTGCTCATTGAAAAGCTTGCTTCCTGAGCGATCTGGTCTATATACCTTGGCTCAGTTGACAGATCTTTGTAGATACTCGCCTCTTCGAATGATAAGCCTAGCGTCTGTTTGCCCTCGGAAATATTTACCTTCAGGCCTAACTCCTGAATGACATCTTCTGCGCTTTGAATTAATCTGGCACCCTGTTTTATCAGCTCATTTGTGCCGAAGCTTGTGGAAGAATCTATCTTACCGGGCACGGCAAAAACCTCTCTGTTTTGCTCCAGGGCAAAATCCGCGGTTATAAGGGCCCCGCTGTTTTTTGCCGCCTCAACAACACAAACAGCCAGAGAAAGGCCGCTTATTATGCGGTTTCTCCTCGGGAAGTTGTGCGCAAGGGGCGGTGTATCAATGGGAAATTCCGAAATAACAGCGCCGCCGTTTTCAATAATCTCCTCCGAAAGTTTTTTGTTTTCGGGCGGGTATATGCTTTTTAAACCATTGCCGAGTATTGCTATTGTCCTGCCGTGGGCCTTAACGGCTCCCTTGTGCGCTGCGCTGTCTATGCCTCTGGCAAGACCGCTTACCACTGTAATCCCCTTAGAGGCCAACTCGTACCCTAATCTCTCTGCAGTCACAGTGCCATATATGCTTGCTGACCTTGAGCCAACAATTGCTACCGCAAACTCATTTCCTTTTAGAATCGTACCCTTTACATATAACACCAGGGGAGGGCTGTAAATTTCTTTAAGCGCCTTAGGGTATTCCTTATCAAAAATAGTTACGACCTCTATGCTATGCTCTTCGATCAGTTTTATCTCGGACTGCAAATCCTGCTCTTTTGTGGCGTTTATGATTTTACGCGATAATTCATCTTTAGAAAATTTTTCAAGCGCCTTCTTGCCTATACCTGCCATGTTGAGCAAAATCAAGTCTTCTTTATACATGTATAATTTCCAAAACCTCTTTTGCGATCTCTGCAACAGATTTATCGGAGGTATCGATCTGATGATCTGCCTTTGCGTAAAACGGGGCCCTGGACTCCAGAAGTTGTTTTATCTTCTCAACAGGATTATCTACATTAAGAAGCGGCCTGTGCTTGTAGTCCTTCGTGCGCTCATAAATCACCTTTGGGGTTGCGGTAAGGCAGATCATTACATCGTATCTTTTTAAATTTGCCATATTCTCATCATCCAGGACGGCCCCTCCACCGGCAGCAATGACAATGTTATCCAGCCCTGAAACTTCTTTTACTACTACCTTTTCAACCTTTCTAAAATATGGCTCACCGGACTTTTCAAAAATCTCAACTATCGGCCTCTTTTCCCTTTGTTCGATGATATTATCGGTACTCACAAAACGCATCTTAAGCAGCTTTGCAAGCTCCTCCCCTACGGCGCTCTTTCCGGTTCCCATAAAACCAATTAATACTATATTTTTCATTAAGCCCTTTTCACCTGTTTGATATAGCCTTCGAAGTTGCGTTTGCTTTCGATAAGGGAGTCTCCCCCGAATTTTGCAAGCATCGCCTTTGCCAATTCAAATGCAACCACTGCCTCAGCAACTACTCCCGCTGCCTGAACTGCGCAGATATCAGAACGCTCCGTAGCCGCTTTCTGCGGCCTCTTTGTATTTAGATCCACGGAATCCAAAGGATCCATCAAGGTTGAGATCGGCTTCATCGCACACCTTAACACAATGGCTTCACCGTTTGAAATTCCCCCTTCGATCCCGCCGGCATTATTTGTATTTCTGTAGAAACCTCTCTTTTTGTCATAATATATTGCGTCGTGGACGTTAGAGCCGAATTCCTCTGCTGACCTAAAGCCTAAACCAACTTCAACTCCCTTTATCGCCTGGATAGACATGAGGCTGCCTGCTAATGCGGCATCCAGTTTTTTATCCGCCGAAGAAAAACTGCCCAGGCCGGGAGGTAGCCCTGTCGATATGACTTCAAAAATACCGCCCAGGGTATCCTTCTTGCGCTTTGCAGTTGTTATCCTCTCGAGGACCAGTTTGTCTTTTTCGCCATTTGCCCATATACCGCCGATCATAATCGTTCGGCTCTTTATTTTAATGTTGAACTTGGACAAAAAGATCTTACATACGGCCCCGATCGCGGTTCGGGCAGCGGTTTCTCTGGCGCTGGAACGTTCAAGGGCATTTCTTGCGTCCTTAAAATTGTACTTTAGGCTGCCCACCAAATCGGCGTGGCCGGGCCTGGCGCAAGTAACAGGCGGGAGCCTGTCTATAGAGGAATCCTTGTTTGCTATCACCATTGTGATCGGGCTGCCTATTGTAACCTGTTTTCTCAAGCCGGATACGATCTGGGCCTTATCGGATTCTATGGCCATCCTGTCGCCCCGTCCATATCCCTGCTGACGGCGTTTAAGCTCATTGTTTACAAAAGGAATTTCTATCTTTAGCCCCGCAACCATACCGTCCAGTATCGCGATCAAACATTTTCCATGTGATTCACCTGCCGTCATGTAGCGTAACATATGTACCTCCCCTTCTTCGTTATTTTTACAGGAAAAATATAGTATTTAAAATTTCTTCTCCGAATAAAATTACAACAACGGCTGCCAATGACAAGTATGGTCCATATGGAATGGTGTCAATTTTATATTTAAACTTTGCGACAATTCCAACCCCGGCTCCAAAAAACGGAGCCAAGAAAAATATAAGCAACACCTTCTGCCAGCCCAGAAAGGATCCCAG
>JABMQH010000121.1 GCA_013203355.1 Candidatus Omnitrophota bacterium
GATAAAAGGCCTTCCAAAAAATAAGCGATGTATAAATGATATGTCTAAAATCGAAATCGCAAGCAATGCCGCTAGCCACGCCTCGGGCCGTTCCAGGAAGAAAAGCGGAATAAGGCAAAACAATAGAAAAAGCGATACAACGGAAAAGACCACTAACCCATTCTGATCCCATCCTGTTATCCGGTATACAGCGCTTAAAATAGCGTCCCATCCCGGATGGCTTTCCTTTTTAAATTCATTGCGAATAACAAGGATTTCATCCCATTCTTTTTCCGAAATAACCTTGGCGGAATGCCGTAATGCATCATCGGTAGGCAAAAATCCGTATCCTGTTATCTTAAGAGGGATAATTATAAGCGCTGTAAATATAAGGACTGTGGTAATAAACGCTACTATACTCCGGCTGGTTTCTATTGTGGTTCTCTTTCGGTTAGCCACGCTTTGGCCCACCTCATTATTTAATTAACAGTTCGGCAATCTGGACCGCATTTAAAGCCGCGCCTTTTCTAAGATTATCCGAAACAACCCAGAGCCAAAACCCATTCTTAACCGTTGGGTCCCTGCGGATACGGCCTACAAACACCTCATCTTTGCCTTCGGCATCCTTTGGCATCGGATAGATATTATTTTTGGGGTCATCCATTACTATAACACCGGGCGCCTTTGAAAGTATTGCCTTTAACTTATCAGCCTCAATTACCTTTTTGGTCTCAATATAAACCGATTCTGAATGGCCGTTTCTTACCGGAACCCTTACGGTAGTCGCAGAAATCTTTATCCTGTCATCATGCATAATTTTATGGGTTTCTTTGACGAGTTTCCACTCTTCGCTGGTATAGTTGCCTTCGCCAAAAGCGCCTATATGCGGAAAAATGTTATAAGCCAATTGCTGGGGCATAGCTTTATTGTTCGCTTTTACATGCACATTATCAAAACCCCCTGAAGATATAAGAGAGGTCTCTTCGTTTAGCTGTTCAACTGCGCTCCTGCCTGCACCGGAAGAGGCCTGCAGGGTAGTAACAATTACCTTTTCGATTCCGATCTGTTTATGGATCGGCCACAAAGCTACCACCATTTGTATGGTTGAGCAATTTGGATTAGCAATTACACCTTTGTGCTTCTTGATATCTGCAGGATTCACCTCAGGGACAACTAAAGGGACTTGCGGATCCATCCGAAAATCCGCGCCGTTGTCAATTACAACCGCACCATATTTAATAGCCTCGAGTGCATAGGTTACTGCCGCGCCTTTTTCCCCTTCAGTCCCGGCAAATAACGCAATGCCAACCCCTTTAAAGCTTTCGGACCTTATCTCTTCGACGGAATATTTTGCGTTGTCTATTTCTATTTCCCGCGAGGTCCTTGCTAAAACCTTTAAGTTCCCGACAGGAAAATCCCTCTCTTTTAAGATCCGGAGCATCTCAATACCAACTGCACCAACACCGACTACTGCAACATTATACGCTTTTACCATCCTTATAGTCTCCTCATAAATTTTTAACTACCAGATCCCCTACCTCTTCAGTCGTATATCCCATCTTCCCCGCCGCAAGGGTTTTTAACTTTGTCTTTACGACTTTGATTACCGCCTCTTCGACTAACCCTGCCGCCTTATCTTCTCCCAGATGCTCTAATAACATAGAAAGCGCGCAAATGGCCGCCAGGGGATTTATCATATTCTTGCCTGTGTATTTTGGTGCAGAGCCTCCTATAGGCTCAAACATAGAGACCTTGCCTGGATTGATATTACCGCCTGCGGCTATACCCATACCGCCCTGGACCATTGCACCCAAATCGGTAATAATATCTCCAAACATATTGTCCGTCACGATAACGTCGAACCACTCCGGATTCTTTACCATCCACATACAAGTGGCATCTACATGTGCATAATCGGTAATTATGTCCGGATATGACTTTGCAACTTCATAAAATGTCCTCTCCCATAAATCCCAGGCAAATGTTAAAACATTTGTTTTGCCGCAAAGGGTTAGCTTTCGAGCTTTATTCCTCTTTTTTGCATATTCAAACGCATACTTAATACACCTCTCAACACCCTTTTTTGTATTATGCGAGATTTGTATAGCGACTTCGTTTTTTAATCCCTTGTTTTGAAATTCCCCTTGCCCCTTATAGAGCCCTTCAGTGTTCTCCCGAACCACTATGAAATCAATATCTTCGGGTTTCTTGTCCTTCAGCGGACAAAATAGTGAATTATACAATTTCACCGGCCGAAGATTTATATAAAGATCCAGATCAAACCTTAATTTAAGCAAGATCCCTTTTTCCAAAACCCCCGGTTTTACATCCGGATGCCCTATGGCGCCAAGGTAAATGGCTTGAAATTTTTTAAGCTCGGTAACAGCGGAATCGGGCAGGATCTCACCTGTCTTTAAATATCTTTCGCCTCCGAAGTCATACGCCTTCGTCTTATATCGAAACCCGACTTTATTGCTAACCGCTTTTAACACCTTTAGGCCTTCATTAACTACCTCTGGTCCCGTGCCATCGCCCGGTATAACAGCTATCCTGTACATATAACTCCTTTTACTCCTTCCTAAATTTTAGATTTTAGATAACCCAAGAGTCCGCCTGCCTTAACCAAATCTTGCATAAACTTTGGAAATGGCGTAGATGTGTAGGCCTTATCTCTAGTCAGATTTTTTATCTGGCCTTTTTCCAGATTAATTTCAATTTCATCCCCTCCCCTTATATCGGCCGAGGCCTCAGCCGATTCTATAATAGGGAGTCCTATATTTATCGAGTTTCTGAAGAATATCCGGGCAAAACCCTTTGCAATAACACAGCTTACATGGCTCCCCTTTATCGAAAGGGGTGCATGCTCCCTTGATGAGCCGCATCCAAAATTCTTGCCGGCAATAATAATATCTCCTTTTTGGACCTTTTCGGAAAACGAGGGATCCAGGGTCTCCATGCAATGCCGGCCTAATTCAACGGGATCCGTTGTATTAAGATACTTCGCCAGGATTATCTCATCGGTATTTATATTATCCTTAAATTTCCATGCCTTGCCTTTTAATACCATCAGATTACCTCATTCGGGTGTGCTATCTTCCCTTTGATTGCCGATGCCGCTGCGACCGCGGGGTTTGATAGATAAACCTCTGACTTCGGGTGCCCCATCCTTGCGACAAAATTCCTGTTTGTCGTCGATACGGCCCTTTCGCCTTCGGCCAGTATCCCTACATGGCCCCCCAGGCACGGCCCGCAAGTCGGAGTTGAGAACACGCCGCCCGCTTTAATGAAAATCTCAGTAAATTTTTCCTTTATAGCCTGTAAATATATACGTTGAGTAGCGGGAATAACGATCAACCTGACCCGCGAATTCACCTTTTTCCCCTTCAAAATCTTTGCCGCAAGCCTTAAATCAGAAATCCTTCCATTTGTACAGGAACCTATAACCACCTGGTCTATGTTGACGTTTTTAATCTGGCTTACCGGCTTTACATTGCTTGGCAGGTGCGGCAATGCTACCTGTGGTTCAAGTTTTGAAATATCATATTCTTTTACACTGCTATATTTTGCCTTCTCATCACTCTTTAAAGTTTTGACTTTTAATTTATATTTTTGAGCTTTAAACCTCGGGCCCTGGGCCTCCCGCACATATTCTAATGTAAGAGCATCGGGGGCTATGACACCGGATTTGCCGCCTGCTTCAATTGCCATATTGCACATGGCAAATCTATCGTCCATGGGCAATCTTTCTATTGTTTCTCCGCAAAATTCCATTGCTTTATAAGTTGCGCCGTCGACACCAATATCCGCAATTGTGTGCAGGATCAGGTCCTTTCCTCCTACCCATTTTTCCAGCTTGCCCGTATATATGAATTTCATGGATTCCGGGATCTTGAGCCAACATTTTCCCGTGAGAAAAACTCCGGCAAGATCGGTTGAGCCAACTCCGGTTGAAAACGCGCCTAACGCACCATAGGTGCACGTATGGCTATCAGCGCCGACCACCAGGTCACCGGGCGCGATCAATCCCAATTCGGGGAGCAGCGCATGCTCAACGCCTGCCCTGCCGACTTCGTAATAGTGCTTTATGTCATAGCGTCTTGCAAAGTCCCTGACCAGCTTACACTGGTTTGCGCTATTCGCATCCTTATTAGGTGTAAAGTGATCGGGTATAAGCGCGATTTTTTTATTATCGAAAACCTTCTTTAGCCCGAACCTTTCGGCCTCTTTTATCGCCAAAGGTGCCGTAATATCATTACCGAGGCAAAAATCCACCTTTGCCATTATAAATTCCCCGGGGGTAATCTCTTTGGCATCCGTATGCGCCAATAATATCTTTTCGGTTATTGTGTATCCCAAAATCAAAGCTCCTTGATCAGTGCGATTTCATTACAGTCGGGAAATTTCACGCATCGAATACAATCAACCCAAATTTTATGGGGTAAGTTCTTCTTCTCGATTTCCCGAAAACCAAATTGCTCAAAATACGACGGTTTATATGTAAGGGCGAATATCTTTTTTAACCCTAACCTCTTGGCTTCCTTTAAACATGCCGATAGAAGTTTTTTTCCTATACCTTTATGTTGCCTTGTGTTTAAAACCGCCAGTGATTTTACCTCGCCTAAGTCCTGCCAGCAGACATGCAGCGCAGCACAACCAACAACCTTTCCTTTGTGCTCAAAAACAAAAAA
>JABMQH010000009.1 GCA_013203355.1 Candidatus Omnitrophota bacterium
ATATAAAATAGTATTTGTACCTTTTTTCTACTAGTGTGTTTTTTCTTGTTTTCTCTTGTTTGCTTCGTTTTTTATGTTTTTTGCTTTGTTTATTTGTTTGTTGTGTTTATCCTTATCTTTCTTACCTTTATCGCCCATGGATGTTCCTCCTTTCTTTCTGAGTTAGCTTTTTCCAGATTAAACGTGTTCTCTTTCGCGTTCTAACATTCCGGGGCTCCTATAAAAGACTATCTCTTTTCATGATATTGTGTTATACAATATTAACATATACATTTTAGCTCATACGCCAATATAAAACAAGCGTGAAAGAATTTAGATAAATAGTCAATGAAATGTTAAGTGGAGAATTCCTTAATATCTAAAATATATCTATAACTAATATTCGCACAAGTAGGCTTCTTGTGTATTTGGCTCCCCGCCATAGACGAGTTTTGCAACTGGTTATATCGTGAAACAAAAGCTGTCTCTTTTAGCAACTGCCTTCCTGATATATTTCTTATTCTTTGGGTTTTTATACTGAAGCAATGCCCTTTGCATCATCCTCTGGCTGGGAGCACTAGCCACATAAACATATTTTCCTGTAAACGGATCCTTCTTTGTATAATACATGCAGGCTGATATAGTCATAGGCAAAGGTATGTAATCCTGGATCTGTTCAGGGTAAATATGATTTTTTTTAAGGTAGGCTGCGAGCTCCTGCGCATCTTCAAGGTGCGTGCCAGGGTGACCTACTATAAAATAGTTCACCAGGTATTGTTTTTTGCCCAATTGCTTGTTTATATTTTCAAACTTATTTATAAATTTTTCATAGGCCTTAAAGCTTGGTTTATTCATCAATTCCAGGACAGAATCGACGCAATGCTCAGGAGCAACCTTCAACTGCCCGCTAACATGATGAGCACACAATTCGCGCATATATTCGTCCGAATAGCTATCAGTCAATAGATCATACCTCACGCCGCTACCGACAAATACATGCTTCACGCTTGGTATTTTCTTAAGCTCTTTCCATAGGCGGATAGAATAATCATAGCCTAATCTCAGATTTTTGCATTTCTCTGGCACAAGGCATTTCTTATCACGGCAAGCGCCTGTTTCTTTCCACAGGCTACATGCGGCCATATACATATTTGCAGTCGGACCGCCTATATCAGTGATTGTGCCCCGAAAATTTTTATTTTTGGCAATTGTATTTATCTCTTTTATCAATGATTTAATGCTACGGCTCTGCACTATCCTGCCCTGGTGGAGATACAAAGAACAGAAGTTGCATCCGCCAGCGCATCCTCTGTGGGATATAGTTGAATTCCTGACTGTTTCGAATCCAGGCACTCCACCCTCCTTATTATATACCGGGTGCCACTCACGCATGTAAGGAAGAGAAGATATCCTGTCAATCTCTTCCATTGTCAGCGGAAACGCTGCGGGATTTTGTATAACAAACCTATTGCCATGTTTCTGGGCTACTATTTTGCCACGGACAGGATCAGCTTCAGAATAAATGATCTTAAAAGCTTCGTTAAATTTATCTTTATCGCCTGCAATATCTTCAAAAGAAGGGATTGAAATATAATCTTTAAGGCCATCCAAAGAATTTCTGACAACAACTGTGCCGCGGATATTATCGAGGCTTTTTTTGCCTTCGTTATTTTTTAAACACCGTGCTATTTCCAGAATCTGCTTCTCGCCCATACCATAAACAAGTATATCTGCTTTGGAATCCAAAAGCATTGAACGCCTCACCTTGTCTGACCAGTAATCATAATGAGCAAGCCGCCTCATGCTAGCCTCCATACCTCCGAGAACTATAGGGGTATCTTTAAAAGCCTGCTGTAATTTATTCGTATATATGAGGGTTGCTCTCTCCGGCCTTAGGCAAGCCTTGCCGCCGGGAGAATAATCATCAATGTTGCGCACTTTTTTATTGGCAGTATATTTAGCGAGCATAGAATCAAGATTGCCTGCTGTAATTCCAAAGAATAATTTTGGCCTGCCAAGCTTTTTAAAATCATCTAGCCTTTTCCAATCCGGCTGCGCTATAATGCCGACTCTAAACCCGGCATCTTCCAGTACCCGCCCTATAATAGCCGCTCCGTATGAAGGATGGTCTACATATGCA
>JABMQH010000122.1 GCA_013203355.1 Candidatus Omnitrophota bacterium
CTGATCGTCATCTCCCGATCAGGAAAAACCAATCTCCCTCTGCGCGCTCTGCGACTCTGCGGTGAAAATTTTATTGGAGGGCATAATGAACAGAAACACAGTTTTTGAGAAGAACATGGAGGTTCTGGAAAAAAGATACCCTGACTTAGCCAAAAGGGTAAGAGAAACAGATGATAATCCTTCCTATAAGATTATCCAGGCAAAAAACGGGAAACCCAATGTGTTAATAAAAAAGGGCTCTGAATTCTTCATGTTATATGACAATGACGACCCTGAAAAGTATTGTGAGCAATATTTGGAAAGTCTGAAAATAAACTATGCCCCTGTTGTGGTTTTTATGGGACTTGGGCTTGGATACCATCTTGACCGATACTTTAAACTTCTCGGTGAAAAGGTGGGGACAAGGCAAATTGTTGTTTTTGAAAAGGACATCGAACTTTTCCGCCTTGCATTAACGCTTGGCGATTTTGTCCAGGTTTTCGCCCAACCAAATATTCATTTCTTTGTAGGGGAATCCCCGGAAGAGATCTACGTAAAACTAAAGACAGAAATCCTCTCCAAAAATGATATAAGGATAGCGCTCAAGTCTTTGAAAGTTATCCCTTTACCAGCAAATATAGCGCTCGATGAACAATATTATAAAGATGTATTTTTGACACTCCGAAATGCAGCCCGTCAGATTATGGTTTTAACAGGGAACGATTCCCTTGACTCCTTTGCTGGCCTGGAAAATATCCTCAAAAATCTTAAACATATCTTCTCAAATCCCGGCATAAACACGCTCTATGATAAATTTAGAGGAAGACCGGCTGTCCTTGTGGCAGCAGGTCCGTCACTTAATAAAAACATGCATCTTCTTAGAGGGCTGGAAGATAAGGCGCTTATCATCAGTTGTGATGCGAGCTTTATTCCTGTTATGAAGAAGGGCATTCGGCCACATCTTGTGACATCCTTAGAGAGAACACCAGGGGTTGATCTCTTCTATACCGGCATAGAAAATTTTAGTGGAATATATTTTATTGCCCTTCCAATTCTGATGCCTAAGACTATCGATGTCTTTAAAGGCAGGAAATTTATTGCATATAGGGGTTACTCCCATTTTGACTGGCTGGAAGAGGAAAAGGGTACTTTGAATGTGGGAATTTCCGTGGCAAATCTGGCTTTTCAGATTCTTGTCGGGTTTGGGTGCGACCCTATTATCCTTATTGGCCAGGATTTGGCTTATGCGGAGGATGGTGATACCCATGTTAAAGGTGATATATTCGGAAGCCGCGTCGAGAATGTTTGCGAAAACCCTGTTGTTGAACTGGAGGGAAACGACGGCAAACCGATTAAATCGCGAAAATTGTGGGAAATCATGAAATATACGTATGAGGAGGACATCGCGGCCTATAAAGGTACATGTATCAATGCAACCGAGGGCGGTGCAAAGATTTTAGGGGCTGAGGTAATGCCCTTTAAAAATGCGATTGAGAAATACTGCATGGAAGTGTTTAACCCGAATTTGATTTTAGATGAGGCATATTCAAATTTTACGAAAGATTCCGACGTACAGGAGAAAATAAAAAAAATCCAAAAAAAAGCAAAGGTAAGCGATAAAATGCTGAGGGATTCAATAGAAAAATTCCACGATGCCCTTGAGATGGCCAATCAGGCAGAAAAGGAGATTATTAAGCCTTTCCTGGAAAACGATTCGGAATATGTCGATATGGAGCGACTTACATCAGTAGAGCAAAGATTCCTTGACCTGTCAAAGCTGCTTGGGGGCGATAAAGATTATTGGGCTCTAATGGCTCATACCTTGAGTGCCTATGATATTTGTTATTCAAATGAAATGGGTTTTTTAAGAGACATATATACAGACGAGACTTGTCTGGCCATGGCCCGGGTCAGGAAGATTAAGGACTGGTTTGCGGTGGTTGGCCAGTTCCTGGTTCTTACGGAAAATATCCTGAAAAAGACTGAGAAGAGGCTGGGCGAGGAGATAGCACTGTAGGATTTTAGATTTGGGATTGCTGAATTTGGATTGCCCTGGCCTCTGGCTCCGGTAGGGCATAATGACGGCCTTCCGGCTGTTCACTTAAATCATTTTTTCTTGCAATATTTTTCTTCAAGTGATAAATGAGGAATAATTAATAAGATATGGCGGAGGATTAACCTAATGAAAGAGAAAAAAATTAACTCTACACAATATACTATCCAAATTATAGAGCACATAGAGGCTGAACTTTCGAAATTAAAAGAAACCCTCAAAGAGGCTGCGTCTTCTCCAAAAAAAGATAAAAAAGAGTACCGATCTGTCCGGGAATATGAATTTTGTGGCATGTGGAAAAATAGAAAAGATATTGAAGGCTTATCCACTACGGAATTGTTGTCAAAAATTCGAAGGGAACAATGGGGCATAGTATAACAGGGAGGACACTTTTAGATTCTACTGTATTAATTGATCTTTCGCGTGGTCTTGAGGAAGCAATAGATTACATGGATTCTCTGAATGGAAATACTCAAGAGACGGCTATTTCCATAATATCTTCCATGGAGCTTATCGTTGGATGCCGCAACAAGAGTGATGTTAATAAGAGCTTGAAATTTCTTGCAGAATATTCAGTTATTGATATCTCCATCTCGATTTCCAGAAAGGCATATAAACTAATCATCCAATATAGCAAAAGCCATGGTTTGGTGATTCCTGATGCTTTCATTGCTGCTACGGCATTAGATGAAGTCCTGACACTGGCAACAAGCAATGTCAGGCATTTTGACATGATAGAAGGATTAGCCGTTCAAAAACCTTATTAAAACATCTTGTGGCAGATTGGTCCCGAAAAGCTTATTGTTCCAGTTGCCCCTAAATATATACTTCAGTTCACTTTAATCCACAGATTACCCAGACTGCCTTGCCCTTCCTTACCTCTTTTTCCCCTGCAAACCTGCCCCTGAAAAGCACAAATATGCTAATGTTATTAATGTGATTAACTTAGCGCCTTTGCGCCTTTGCGTGAGGATAAAAACAGCCCCTCCCCCATACCAACCTAAAAAAAATCCTAAAGTAATTTATTCATTTTACCGATAAGAATTTTAAAGTTTCACGGGTACCCAAAGTAAAAACAGATTTGGCAAGGATGCCAGATCAAAACAGATGTCAGATGTCAGGGATCAGTAGTCAGCAACAAATGACCCCGGTGAAATAAAATTGGATTTCACGGGGCAGGCAAGTGACCAGTGACAAATGACAACAACTCAATCAAGGAGGATTAAATTATGGCATTAAGAATTGCAAACAACATTTCAGCGATGAACACCCAGCGTTGGTTGGGTGTGGCAGATGGCGGGATGAAAAAATCTCTTGAAAGACTCTCATCCGGTTATCGTATTAACAAAGCAGCGGACGATGCTGCCGGTCTGGCTATTTCACAAGCCTTCAGGGCGAATATAGCCAGTTTTAAAGTGGCTTCCAGAAATGCTTCAGAGGCCTCGGCTCTTTTGCAGGTGGCTGAAGGTGGTATGGACCAGATTGGTAATATGCTTACCCGTCTAAAAGAGCTGGCAACACAGGCTTCCTC
>JABMQH010000123.1 GCA_013203355.1 Candidatus Omnitrophota bacterium
AAGTGAGAATACCGCTGAAAACATTTGGGGATAACGGCGTTGCTTTAAGCGATTTAGCGTGTCTCTATGTTGAGTTTGGAGCAGATATCGGTAACAAACCGGGGCATGAGATATTTATAGCCAAACCAAGATTCATAAAGGGTAAGGAAACCGCGTATCTTACGGATATATCGAGTTCAGCAAGAATTCATATTTCCGGCGATGTAAAACTCAACTGGAATTATAAAGACGAATACGGAAATGCCGCATTCTTATCAGATGTAGTAATGTCGGATGAGAGCCTGCCGATATATGGGCGCTCAAGCGTAGGAATGGATGAAAACGGTGATGTGGTAATGAATCGCTTCTTTATTAAAGAAGACGAAAGAGGTAACAGATACTTTAGGACATGGTCTTTGTGGCCAGGCACTACTTATATGGAAGTCCGCCGTCCCAACGGGCAATTATATTATCGTGTATATTTAGAGGGTAGATACGAAGATAATTATGTTCATAACTGGAAAGAGATAGACTTTTTTGATTTCCAGGAAATGCCTTTATTCGCTATCTATGCCGAAGGTTCAAACGAAGCCGAGATAAAATGGTTGTATCAATATAAGATACTGGATGACGGAACAATAATCTGGAGGCACGACCCGGGAACAGGTGAGGAAATAATAAGCAGATATGACAGGAAAGGTATATGTAGATGGGAGAAAAAGGTAAAACCCCACGCTCCGTTGCATGTGGACAGAATTCACCTTTATGATAGAAAGGGAATAGAAATAAAGAACGGCAAAGACTTACTTGTAGCTTTAGCGAGAAGAGTTTATCGTTCAAAGTGGGCTCCTTCTAAAGGGCTAAATCCCCCCGCTAATTGGGGTAAGATGACGCAAGATGTAACAACTTTATTATCCGAGAATAAAGAAGAAGTATCAAATATTATAGCGGGCATAAAAAAGCTGTCCAACACACCGAAGGAAAGTAAACTGATTGGTATGTTAAAAACTTCACGTAGAATTTCCCTGGCGACTTTAACAATATCATTGATATTGTTAACAGGCGCCGTACTTTCAAGTTTCAGAAAAGCCAGAAAACCTATTGCGGCAAGGAGAATTCCTGTTGCGGGAGCGGGCTCTCCTGCCAAGGAGCCAGAAGAAGGTGTGCTAGAGAGCGTACCCTTTCAGCAGGAGTCTTTAGAGCAAGCGATAAAAGGGTTCTATGAAGAATTGGGCCTTGAACCTTATTCCAGGGTAATCGAGAATGCCTTAGGCAGGATATCGCGTGGACAACTTCCTTTGAGGACCAACGCCAGCGGGGAATATCAGGTAAAGGTGCCCTTATTGAACAGAAAAGATGAAAAGTATGCCTATCAGTGGATTAGCCTGAAAGAGTATATCTGGCGGGATATTTTCTGCCTCTTAGCCAAACACGATTTAGGCAAATACGATAAGAATATAGGAAAAACGAGCGAGCTTGCCGGCAATAACAGATTTATCATGGAATTAGTAAGGAGAGCCGTCGGTTTACAGGCATCGCTTGGAGCAGAAGGAAGATCTGACAGAGAAATAGCTCAAAGAATATCAACAGGCGTTAAAAACTGTATGCTGCTATGGCATAACGCACAGATGCAGGCGTTGGGGGACATAAAGGGTAAGAAAACGAGTAGAGCCGATACGCTTAAGTTTGAGGAATTTCTCGAATTTTCAGCTACATACGACAGACTTATTGCAAATCAAGAAAACTTACCCGGTAATATCGGAACCTATCTCGAAATCAATCCTTCAGAGCAGACATGGAAAGGCTCTATGGAAGACAAGGATTTCCTGAAGGGGTTTATAAAAGAGGTAGTTGATTTTGTTAATGTTAACCAGCCGACAAAATGGCAGAAAATAAAGAATCTGTTACGAAGCGCCCTTTCAAGCGAAGTAAAGGGGCCAAGCACCATAGCCGGAAGGTTTTTCTGGTTGTCGCTTCTATTTGCCTGGTTATCTTATAACTTTTTCACGGGTTCAGCGTGGCTTATAGGTGTTTTCCCGTATGCCGGTGGCATATCAACAGCGGGGATAACCGCCTTATTGGGCGGCTTGACATATCTGGTAGTCGCGGCCCTGCCTGTGATTATATTTATGCTTTTAAGCTGGTATTCGTTAGGTTATGCGGAAAGGGCTGTCATATCAAAAACAATAGGCGCCGCGACAGGGGTTGCGACAATAAAAAATTCAGCCGGGTTTAAAAATGCCTCATCCTTGTTATTAAGTAAATATACAGAAAGAAACGGAAAAAGCATTAGAATTCTTAAGGAATTACTCGAAAACTTCACGGATGAAATAAAGAGACTACATAAAGATTATTATTTAACAGATGACGAATACGAAAAGATTATGGTGCCTTTGGAGGATTTAAATACCGACACCATAAGAAGCATAACAGAATATAACGAAATAAAAGAGCTGATAAAAAAGATAAATGGTAAAGTACTGTCGAAAATAGAAGACCCTGAAGCAGATGAGATTCTAAAAGGCCTCTTTAATGGATATTTAAGAAAAGTAGCTATTCCCGGAGTGAAATCCTGGGAAGAGTTGCGCAGCATATGGATCAGGTTTATATGGAAAGGCGACAAATTCTATTATTTCTGGAGCGATTTAAATGAGATACAGAGTGGCGGAAGGACTATATTGTATCAGGTAAAACAGGGCTATGAGAATCAGTGGAAGAATTTGCTGGAACGCTTGAAAAAGAGCAAAAAGATTAACGCGAAAGTATATGAGCAACTTATTAACCTTGCCCCGGCGACTTCTTTATCCGATGATTATCTTGACAAAGATGCGAGGAATGAAATAGAGAATTTTTGCAATGGCAGGATGCAGCAGGTATGGCAGACCCTCGGGGGGTGCAGAGAGATAGAAAAAGCCTATCAATGGGAAGCGGGTAAACAAAAGCCGTCGCTGACAGAGGAAGAAGCCGCGAATGAAGCGCGCAAAAAATTCCAGACCGTTGTGGGCCTGGCCAAAGGAGAAAAGATTATAGGAAAGTATAAAAAATTTATAAAGGGTTTATTAAATTCAGATGAAGTAGGAAGCAATCCAAACCTTTATAACAAGATATTACAGGTTTCAAAAGTTGACATTACGGACCCAGACCAATTTGCAGCTATATCGGATGATGTAAGGGGGAGCTTATGGGATACGGTTAAAGACCTTAAAGTTGTAAGAGAGATGGAATTCGGGGACAGGGATTCCGCGTTATGTATTATATATATGATTCAGCATCACATGGATATGATACGCGATGATGGAGACGCCTCATGGATAAAACAGGGCCAGGGAAGCTACAAGGGCGTTATACTTAACAAAATACTTCCCTACGTAAGGGGTGACATGGCTCTCTTTATGGACGCCGACACCGGCGTAAGAATGCTGGATGCGAGAAGGCTCCTCGGTGCGTTGACCGAGTTTGATGATCCCAATTTAGGTATTATACAATTTTCACAATATATAAGCAACGCGAGATACAGCACAGGCGCGGGCCTTACAAAAGAGGCGATAGGCTCTTTTTGGAGAAATGAATTAAGGGCAAAAGGCGGCATAGGCTTTGTGGGATTCTACGGGCATAACGGGCTTTTGAGGACAGAATTTTTAAGAAACTTGGAAGGCCCCCAGTCTGACTATGTCTCGGAAGATTTGATGATTGCCTTGTTATTTCGCTATCATGGCGCCGATGTAATGCATCGCGACTATCTCGAGCTTGGTGAGGGTATCGAGAACACACTTGGACAATATACATTTCCCACTACGAGAAAGTGGTCCCAGGGAACGATGGAGATATTGCTTGGCAGAGGATATAAGAACTTTTTCTGGTCGGGTGGTATTCCGCTAACCGAAAAGCTCGACGCGCGATATGGCATAGGGTTTTATAAAGACATGAACCGTCTCGCGCCTTATGGCATAGTGCTGTTTACTCTTTCGGCAATACTTTTGGGGATAAACGCGTTCAGCATTTTACCCGCCCTTATGGGCATTGTCGGAATGCTTATGTCCGTATCTATAAATCTTGTTATGATTGTCTATCTCTGGGAGAAGATGGGTTTATTAAAAGGAATCGGCAATTTTACCGCAAACTTCCCCAAAAGATTCCTCTTCTGGACGCCGCTTATACCTAATCAGGCAACGGGCGTTGAGATAGGCCTTGCCGAGAAGGCAGAATATATTACGTCAAGAAAAGGCCACGGCCTCTGGCATGACAGCGCCCTGGATATTTATGAGAGAATAATAAAAGGCGCTCATATATCATTCTTTATACTGCCGGTCCTTATTTTCTCTTTCTTCAGCTTGCCGTTCTCTTTGACCATGTATCTTATGTATATACTTTATATAGGCGTAGGCGTTTCATTCCTGTTCGGCCCGTATCTGTTTAACCCGAATATGCTTAACCGGTATGCAAGCCTTGTAGATGCGCTGTCCAGAACAGAAACCGAGCCAAAGTACCAAAGGGTTGGCCTGGCGTTCGCAATGGCATACGGCAAATACAAATTAGACAGGTTATGGAAGCTAATCGGCGCTTTAAGCCCTGCAATAGAGGCATATATAAACACCTCAGACGTAAATAAAAAACAGGAGATTGTAAAACACGCTTTAGATAAATTAAGCAAACCAGACCTTCGCAGGTTAGCGGAAAAATTTGGAATTTCAACTGAAAAAAGAAATAAAGAGCAATTAGTAGCAGAGTGCAATAGTGCTTTTGGTACCCCATTAATGGATTACCTGGCTGAGATACATAAAGGGGTAGCCCAATACCAGAGAGACGTCATGCTGGGCAAGATCACCAAGGGTGAAAAACTTGCAGGCACAAAGCAGGATGATAAAAATATGCAGGCCATCAGGGTATTTGACAGGCTTAACTGGAATAAGATAATGAACATAGCGCATCCCCTGAGAGTCCTGACTCTGTTGATAGACGCTATGGTGATAGGCGCAATCTCTCCCTATAAAAGGCTTTCAAGGCTAATAAGGGTTACTAAGAAGCCAGCCGATAACATAAGAGCTTATAGAGAAGCCTTATGGTCTCGTTTGGATAAGGATTCAAAAGATGCCCTCCTTGTTTATCTTGACCCCGAAGCCAAGAAGGGAAAATATCCCCCGCAAAACATGGAAGAGATAAAGACATTTGCGGTAAACCTTATGTTGGATTTAGAGACGATTAGTGCAATAGATATAAATTCGGGTTTAGAAAAAGCTGTAAAGATTATCGATGACTTTAGAAACTCCTTATCAGATGATGATGTGAGCGGCATAGGAAAAGACATTAAGGAAATTTACGGTTCCATAAGGTTGGAGTTAAGCGAAGACAAAATCTTCGAAGATAATATTAAAACAAGGAGAGAGATTTATAGCAGGCTGGAAGAGCTCACCCGCTATAAGGCCTATGATAAAGAAAATAAAAAGGAGGCCCCATCGAGCGTAATACCGGATAACCTTGATAGTGAGTACAACACAGCGAAGCTCTGGCTGGATAAGACAGGAAAAAGCCTTAATCCAATAAAGCGATTAGTCGCATGGAGTAATTTAAGGGAAGTAAAAAAGGAACTAGTGAAGCACCACAGCAGGGCCTTAGCATTTATGATTCAGGAATATAAGTTATGGGAGAGATTAAATCCCACCGCTGACGCAAAAGAAAAGACGAAGAAACTAAAAGAACTATGGGAATCATACAATATGCCGAAGCGCGCCCCCCCCCAAACCTGGGATGTGGTCTATTTTAAGATAGAGTTATTGTTACCTGCGCTTACATCTTTAAAAGTACCCGCTCTAATTTCCAGATTAAGAAACATAATCAAAAAAGGTTTTGAACCATCTGAAATAGAAAAGATAGAGATAGTAAAGAAAATTCTTAAACCAACCAAAATCTCCGCCCTCGCCACCCAGTTTGATAGACAACTCATAGGCGCCAGAGCCCCCGGCGCTGATACTACAGCCATAAAGAATACACTATGGGCTGAGTTCAGCCCATATGAAAAGGGTACCCTAACCGCCGCTTACATAACAGAAGAACAGGCGAAAAAGGCTGTATATAAAACAGTAGATGACAAGAACTTGGCAGGATACAAGGCTAAAGCAGAAAAAATACTCACACCGGATAGAATCTCCGCCCTCGCTACGCAATTTAACAAACCACTCATAGCCGATAATTACTTCAACGGCGACAAAGAGGCGGCTTTAGCAGCCCTTGAAGGATGGCAAAAGGAATATAACCAGGCCCTCGCAGATGGAAGGCTTGACCCCACAAAAGTAGGTACGGATTTCGTAACCATAGACAGGCTACTTAACATAAAGGTGGAAGAAGGACAGGAAAATGCCACGGAGTATCTGCGTTTGATTAATATAGACGGAAGCTACACCGGCGAAATCAAGCCGCGAGACCTGTGTCATTTAGCCGGTGAAAGCCAGGACTGGCACAGAAGTGTGTTTGTGGCTGTTCTGGACGATCAGGGTAGGGTACTGATTCAGACACGCTCTACCCGTAAAGCCCATGCTCCGGGGGCAAGGGATATATCTCTCGGTGGACACATGGGGCTTGATGATGTTCCGGGCAGGGATTTGGAAGAGACTACGAAAGAAGCGGCGGCAAAAGAATTCGAGGAAGAGCTTCTTAATAAGGGAGAGGGTGATAACCAGCTTAAAGGTTACAGTGTTGACCCTGAACGGCTCCATGTTCTAGATAAAATAGACAGTGTAAAGGGCGTCTGTGAGTTTAAGGCCACTCCGATTGGTTGGGACAATGAACTTTCAACGGTATTTGTCTATCAGGCAACCGAAGAGGACATTGCCAGAATTGAACAGGTAAGAGACAAGCCATTGAAGCAGAAAAAACAAAGAAAGGCACTGAAACAGGTGAAGTAGGAGCCATGGAATGGGCTGACCTGGGCGAAGAGGCCGCTCGATTCAAAGCCGGGGAAGAGACCGGAGAAGTTTACGCGCCCGGCTTCACAAGTATATTTAAAGATTATGATAAGGATAAAGACAATCCTGATACCATTGTCGGCGAACTTGTTGAGATGGCAAGCGCTGCCAAGAGAGCGGTTGAATCACATCCGGATGACATCCGCACCTTCGGCCCGAAAGAGGACCTCGTCCACTTCAGCCGTAAGACGCTGGAAGGCACGTTTATAGATTCATTGGAAACAACCCTCGAGCTGGGCAACGCACCCGCCGAGAAGGTTGTTCCTTTCGGAGCGGATTCGGCCCCTATCGCAGAATTTCTAAACGAGTCACTCAACGCCTTAGAGGAATTGGTCAAGGGAGACGATGGGTTGAGTGGGTATTTACAGGCTCAATTTGATAAAGAAGATAACCGTGTTCCTCGGGTGGCGGTAAAGATATCAAGCGCGCTTCCTCTTAATGCGGCGAGATATTATAATACCGATGCCAATGAAGTCGAGTTTATCTTAAATGAAAGGTTCATAAAAACACTTCTCAACGATTACGATACCTACTCCGTTGTAAAATATATCATGGCCGAACGGCTCTTCCACGAGCTCGGCCACAGCAACGCAAGCATCACCCCCTTAGAAACAGCCGAAGAAGAAGCCGCCCTCATACGCGAAGATGTAACACTGCATTCTTTAATAAATCAAAAGGAACAGGCCCAGCTCAATATATATTTCGAGGAAAGAAGACCGGAATTCCCGTCAGGATATTATTTCAGATTTTTGACCACCTTAATCCCTCGTTCTACGGCGGAGCGGGAAGCAGAAATACTTGAGTACATAAAGAGAAACTCGAAGTTTATGCTGGCAAGCCTGACCGATGAGCGAATCGAATCTATGAGCGCTGACGACTTAGCCAAACTTATTGAGTCAGTACCGCATCTCCACGCATATGATCTTCCGCATAAGTTCTTGCTTTATTCGGGCCCGCCGGGCACGGGTAAGGGAGAGACGATGAATGTTACCTTCAAAAAAGGCGAAGGCAGATATGAGAGGTTGACGGATAGGCTCATTCTCTATCATACAAGAAAACCAAGGGTTACAGCGGGCCGTTCGGAAAAAGACGGCGTGGACTATCATTTCAGGACCGAAAACACGCTTAGAAGGCTTGAGAGTGAAGGGAAAATTTTGGTCGCCTGGGTCAATAACCAACTTCAGGGCGTGGCAATCAGAGATTTTGCCGAAACAGTAGTAATCTCCAAAGAAGATCTTGTGGATAACAAAAAAGGCATAATATTGGACGACGACGAAATATCGAGAGACACGGAAAAATTTGTGAAACTGAAAAGGCAAATCAATGGCCTTGAAAACGTGTTCAGCGGGGATAAACTTGTTGTGCTCGAAGCCGGATATGGATGGTTTATGGCTCTCAAGAAAGATCCTCGCTACAAAGAAAGATACGAAGACGTCCTTGCCATCTTTGTTTCACCGTTTACAGACGAGGAAATAGACGTAAGGGCGCGTAATGCCATGTGGGTAGATTCCAACTTCAGTATTCCCGCCGAAAAGGCGGTAGCCTACAGAGAGATGATGCGGATAATAAGGGAAAAAGAGGAGGAGATCGATTTATCCAAGAGCGTGGATTTAAGAGAGCGGATCAAGGAGGCGGTAAAAAGTGGTACCGAGCCGCTTAGCATAGCCGCGCACAACGCAAGGGCGATAGAGGATCAAAGGTTTTTGGAAGATTTAGAAATGGAGTGCCAGGGCATCATGGTTAAAATCAAAGCCATGGCGTATGAGACGAATAGAAGGCTTTCGGTAAGAGACGGCGAGATAATGTTCTCATATAGCAAAGAGTCGGACCCGAAAGGATATGATAGATACCAGCGGGTCTTAGAAGGCGTAAGGCAGCTGCTGACCAAGAATCAATATGACGAGGTACTTAATAATCCCTGGGGGTGGACGCCGCAACAAAAGCATACAATTTTAAAACAACTGGCAGACAAATTTTGCCGTCGTTACTTTATTCATATTGTAAAAGCTTTACGCGATACCGCAGTGGCAGATTTGAGATATTTTGCGGAACCCGCTTTTGATAAGACTCTGGGTAAGGCTATCTTCCTTAAGAGAAAATCCGGCGTCACAAGGCCCGCTATCCTCGAAAAACACAATATAGACAGAAACTATTTCGAACACCAGTTCCTGGAGAAAAAAACCATTCAAAAAGTCTCTGAGCAGGCATTTGTCGCCGGCGTAATAACGGAATTGCAAAAGAGAGAATCTTTCTACAGAGGGATTCATGTACACCCCAGGCCGGAAATTCCTCTGGAAGATAAGGTTCGCTTCCTTTCATTCGTCGACCTGAAGAAAATCCCTTCGCGCAAAAAAGTCGGTGTTTTTTCCGGACCTTCTGTGGGGGGCAAGGGCGCCATGTGGGATGTCGCCATCAAGCTCTATCCGGAGATTTTCACCAAATTAATGCTCTACGCCGATCACGACAGAGAGCAGGAAGGCGCAGGAAGGCGCTTCAGACAGATATTAAAATCTGAAAATGAAAAACTCTTCAATGCGCTTGCGGAATACATAAATGCTCCAAAAAATGAGAAACCCACGGCAAAAGAGCTTGAAGAAAAGCACAAACTCCACCAAAACGACAGGGAGGCGCTCGAAGATATAATAAACCGTAAGGACGTAACAACTATAGCCAATGCCCCGCGCACCGAACCTATAAGAGATGACGAATATCTTAAGATCCCTGAGGATGGTTCAAGAATCGAGATATATAAAGAATTCAACGGCGTTACCTATCGTTTTGTTTCCCCTAAAGATTTGGAAGATATGGCAGGAGAAGGAACTGTTATCCGGGAAACGATACAGGGTAAGTATGGACAGGGCCTCTCACTGTCTGATATAGAAGATGCCTTCGTAAGCGACACTATTTTCTTGTTAGAAGGGGATCGCATCTGGTTTGAGCATGTGAAAGAAAGATATCCGGAATGTCCCACAATATTTGTGTCTCCTTTCAGCACGAACACATTAGGTAATTCGATTCAGAAAGCCACGGTCGAGAACACCCTTGCCGATATGCGGCAGATAAGCAAGAACAAGAAAGAGTGCGTGCCAATAAGCCGTGAGGAGTTGAGAAAGCTTTACTTGCTCATGAGAAATACAAGCATACGAAAGGTTCTCCTCAAATATAATACCCAGAGGATAAGAGAGTTTTTAGACCGATTTACATTTAAGAACGTAAAAGCCCTTACCCCCGATGAGAGAACCGCCTTAATTATTCAACTTAGAGGAATAAAGAGTAAGGAAGAAGAAAGAGATCCTGCCTTACATAGACAGAATAACGAGATCCTGGAGGAGAGGATATCTGACCTTGTCCGGGGAGAGGGAAAGGAATTATTCGAGCTGCTACGCCTGGCCAACGCGATTATACCGCCGATACTCATTCGCCACAAGGACAGGGTGAATAGAACCGAGAATAAACTTCTTGATTTACATAGCCTTACGGAAAGGGTGGCCAATGTCATGAGAGAGTTGATGGGAATGTTCGATTACGAGCATGTCATAGTTAATGAATGGGGAAGCGAAAACCTCGAGCATGCCGCCAAATTATTCCTTCAAATTATCATTGGAGGAGTATATGAAGAGGCTATCCATAGTTTAAGTGCAAAGAGCCAGGAAACCGTTTCAGTCGTTTTCCTGGAAAAAGGTATAAGCACTGATGAACTCGGCTTTCTATTGGATGACTTCAATGTAATAGGAGGTCTGCCAGAAACAGCCGACGGTCAACCCGAATCCCGCGAAAAAGTTACTCCTTCCGGTGTGATTTTTGCCGATGATACGCAAGAGCTACACAATCTCTATCACGATATTTTAACGGAGTTTTACGGTGAAGGAGCGGAAATCAGTGGCTTTAATAACAATGACGAGGTTTTACGCTTGATACGCGACGAAGGATACAGACCGG
>JABMQH010000010.1 GCA_013203355.1 Candidatus Omnitrophota bacterium
ATCTGCATTTTATTAAAATCTATTATCGCGCATACGTTGTCGAGCTTATAGTGCCCTGCGGTCATCGCCGCTTCCCAGACCTGGCCTTCATTTGTCTCGCCGTCACCCATAAGACAATAGGCGCGCACCTCTAAATTATCCAGCTTCGCGCCCAACGCAATTCCGTTTGCAATTGAAAGGCCTTGCCCTAAAGAACCGCTGGACATCTCAAGCCCAGGCAGACCCTTCTGTGGATGTCCCTGGAGCCGGCTTCCGTATTTTCTTAGCGTAAGCAATTCCTCTTTAGGGAAATACCCGCACTCAGCCAGCACCGCATATAAAGCCGGGCAACCGTGGCCTTTTGATAAAATAAACCTATCTCTTTGAGGCCAGTCTGGCTCCTTCGGATTATGCCTTAATTTGTAATAATAAAGTGAGAGCAATATTTCTACAATAGACAAAGAGCCTCCCGTATGCCCTGAACCTGCTTCTGCGAGCATTGTCAGGATATCCTTTCGAACCTCCACGGCCCTTTTCTTAAGATCTTTAACATTAGGTCTTTTTGTCATTGTAATACCACCGACTCCTCTTTTGTTTTAGCGCTTTCCCTTTCTATCCTTTCCCTAACCTCATCTTGTGCGGGGTTCAGCTCAAGTGATTTTTCCCACTCTAAAATTGCTTTGTCCACCAGGCCCTTTTTAAAATAGACATCACCCAAGTGCTCATGGATGTCCGGTTCATCGGGTTCGAATTTTAAGGCCTTTTCCAGTTCACCTATTGCTTTTTCAATCCACCCTTTCTTAAAATATGCCCAACCTAAACTATCAATAAATGCGCCGTTTTTGGGTTCAATCTCAAGCGCCTTCTTTATAAGAACTATGGCCTCGCTTAGATGCGTGCCCGCTTCCGCATACATATATCCAAGGTAATTATAGGCTTCTGCGTTTTTCTTATCAAGCCTTATCGCCTTCTTTAGAAAAGATATCGCCTCCTTATTTTGCCCCAACCTTTCATACGCTGAACCTACATAAAAATTACAAACTGAACTTTCCGGTTTTATTTCTAATGCCTTTTTATACGACTTTATTGCTTCATTCAATTGGTCATTTTGCACATAAGCGATCCCTTTAATCAAATATATCTTATAATCCGTAATACCGCTTTTGGCTGCCTCCTCTGTAACCCTTCTGGCCTCATCGGCTTTGTCTGTTTTTAAATACAGGGCGGCCAAGTCTACATATGCCTGCAGGTCAGTCGGGTCAATTGCGATAATCGCCTTAAATTGTTGTATCGCGTCTTCGGGTTTTTTCTGCACAATATAGATATTACCTAAAAACCTTCTCGCTTCTTTATTCCGTGGGTCTTTTTCCAAAACACCCTTGTACATCCCTATGGCCTTTTCTCCCTGGCTTTTAAACTCGTATAAGGCCCCCAGCGCCAAATGGGCTTCGAGATAGTCCGGGTTCAGCCTGACAGCCTCCTCAAGATGCATAACTGCATCATCCATGCGCTCCATTTTGGCATAGAGAATCGCGAGATTAAAATGCAGCAGGCCTTCGTTTCCTTTGCCTTTGTATTTTTCAAGCAGCTCTTCGTATATCGTGGAGGCCTCTTTTAATTTTCGCTCGATTATATACAAATCTGCCAAAGAACTAAGGGCATGGATATCTTCCGGGTTTATCTGTATAATCTCTTGGTATTCCTTTTGGGCGGATTTTAATTTCTTTAAACTTGTATATACCAGTGCCAAAAGGATTCTGGGTGCCGTGTCTTCCGTGTCGAATTTTTTCGCAAACTTAAAGGCCTTAATCGCCTTTTTGTGTTCACCTAAAATAATATAATCTATGCCAAGCCTTAAATGAATGGCGGATTGACGATGGTCGTATTCAAGAGCCTTTGAATACTCTTTTACCGCTTCTTCAATCCTTTTCTCGATATCATATATCAAACCTTGCGTATAATGGGCGAGGCTTTTTGTGAGGGCCTTTTTGGTTATTCTCCCCCGGGTGTTTGCTGTCTCTGAAACGCTGAGAGTTCTTTTGGTTAAGGTTACTTCGGCATTTAGTTCTGTCGGGAGAAAGATAAACTGGCATAGATAAGCAAAGATAAAAAGAAAACATACCCGGCTCCATTTTAAAGGGGCGGGATCAACTCGTGCCCTTTTTACTCTACCCATCCCGTTAAATACCTCATCTCCACCCCATTAGAATACTGCAGCATTTAACGGGGTTCGTCTATGAATTCCTGATGTACTCGTCGTATATATCTTACTTCTTTTTATGCCTGTCTCTTCTTAATCTCTTTTTTCTTTTGTGTGTCGCCATTTTGTGGCGCTTACGTTTTTTTCCGCAGGGCATGTTTGGTCTTCCCTCCTCTCGACTCTTCGATTAATAGATCACCTTATTCAACGGGTATTCAATTATCCCTTGGGCTCCTGCCTTCTTTAATTTCGGGATAAGATCCCTGACAACCAATTCATCTATAACCGACTCAAGCGCAACCCATCCCTTATCGCCTAATTCAGAAATTGTAGGGTTTTTTAAGGCCGGCAATAATTTTATAATCTTTCTTATCTGGGCAGGATCATTCTTTATGTTCATCTTAATCCCTACCTTCCCTTCCGAAAGAATCGCCCCTTGAAGTAAAAGTATGATGTTCTCAATTTTTGAGCGCTTAAAGCTATCTTTCCAGGAAGTTTTATTTACTATTAATTGCGTCGTAGAAAAACAAACCGTATCAATAATTTTAAGTTTATTGGCCTTAAGGCTAGACCCTGTTTCAGTAAGCTCAACTATTGCATCTACCAATCCTGCCCCCACCTTCGCCTCTGTGGCCCCCCAGCTAAACTCTACATCCGCGGTTATTCTTTTTTTCTTTAAGTACTCTTTTGTAACCGCTACTAGTTCGGTTGCAATTCGTTTTCCGTCTAAGTCTTTTACGCCTTTAAAGCTGGAATCCTGCGGCACCGCCAAGACCCACCTTACAGGCTGCATCTTCTGTTTTGCATACACCAGATCTGCTGCTCTGATGACATCGGATTTATTTTCCATAACCCAGTCGTTTCCGGTTATCCCGCAATCCAGGACGCCTTCCTCAACATATCTGGACACTTCCTGTGCCCTCAATAAGACAGGATCTATCTCCTTATCATCTATCGATGGGAAATAGCTCCTCTGGTTCAGAGTTATAATAAACCCTGCCTTTTTAAACATCCGTATAGTGGCCTCTTGGAGACTTCCCTTGGGTAGTCCTAATTTAAGTTTGCCCTCTGTGTTTTTCGCTCTAGTCTTACTCATAATTTCCCATCTCTTTCCTTAATATCGTTTTCTTGCTTTTCCTTGAATAGATCTTCTTGCTACGCTTCACCCGTGTCTTGGGATTTATCTTCCACCGTTTTCTTATTTTAATCTTCCTGCCCATTATAACACACTAATTATATTATATACTCTTATTAGTGTCAACTACTTCTGGGTAAGTTGCTTTAGTGATAACTTTTTGTTGTAAAATTATAATCCTTGCCTTATAATAGTCTCACTGAAACAAGGAGAGCGCTATGCTAAAGCAATTACGTCAAAAAAAACTGATGAAGCGCATACTTTGGGCGCTTGCGATAATAATAATACCCGCGTTTGTCTTCTGGGGCGCAGGCAGCGCCCTGCGGACAAGAGGACAAGGGCCAAGCCATGCGGGCACAATTTTTGGTAAAAAGGTCTCCTTTGACAAATATGGAGAGGCCTGGCAGGCCGTAAGGAATCATGCCATTATGCTTTACGGTGACAAGTTAAGCGAAGTTTACGAGAATCTAAATTTGGAGGCAAGGGCCTGGGAAAGGCTTATATTATTGGAAGAGGCAAAAAAACAAAAGGTCAGAGTCACAGATGATGAGGTCATAGAGGCGATGCAAAATTTTCCTTTTTTTCAATCTAACGGAACATTTGACCCAAAAGCCTATGACCTGATTTTAAAACAGGTCTTTAAGATAGAGCCGAGGCTGTTTGAAGAAGAGATAAGAGGCGCTTTAGTTATATCAAAATTACGGGATTTCACAGTAAAAGATGTGACAATGACGGACGAAGAGGTAAAAGGCGAATACAGAAAGAAAAATGAGAAATCAAAAATCGCTTATATATTGGTCTCCCCAAACGAATTTAAGAAAAACATAGCCGTGGAAGACAAAGAGTTAAAAGATTATTATCAAAACAACACCGAATCGTTCAGGGTCGGGGAACAGGTAAATATAGATTACGTTGGTTTTGAATTTGAGAACTACAAGAATGACATTGAGGTTACCGACGAGGACATTAAAAGTTATTACGAAAAGCGGAAGGATGAATTCGACAAGGAAAAAGCGTTTGAAGAAGTTAAGGATTTAGCAAAAAATAAACTCATACAGGAAAGGGCAAAGCAAAAGGCTTTATTGGCCGCCGAAAAAATAGATTACATCTTAGCCGATAAAACGAAAACTCTGGAGGAGGTTGCGAAAGAAAATTCCCTGACAATTAAGCAGGCCGGCCTCTTTGGAAAAGAGGGGCTCATTCCGCAGATCGGGTGGTTTCCTAAAATACAACGGGTAGCCTTTAAATTAAATATTGGGGAAAGGAGCAACCTGATAAAATCCAAGACGGGTTTCGTCAAAGGTTATTACATCATAAGGCTAAAGGAAAAAAAGGATTCGCATATTCCCCCGCTGGAGAAAGTAAAAGAAAAGATAGGGAATAAATTAAAGGAAGAGAAGGCGATGGAACTTGCCTCTGAAAAGGCGGAGAGGTTGTATAAAAAAATTGAACGGTTGGCCAAAACGAAAAAATTAACTTTCCAAGCGGCGGCCTCAAAAGTTGAACAACCCTCTAAAGATTCGGAATTTTTCACGAGAAATGATTATGTCCAGGGCGTAGGTTTAGCAAGCGAGTTTGGTGATACGGTTTTTAATTCTCCGACCGGGGAGATTCTGCCCCCAGCCAAGGTGCGTGCCGGATTTTGCCTGTTTGCTGTAGTGGAGATTCAGCCAATGGATGAAGAAAAATTTCAAGAGGAAAAAAAGGAATTTGCTGAAAAAAGTTTTGAGGCGAAAAAGAATACTATAGTAAACGAATGGTATGCTAAGGTTATTGAGTCAGCCAACCTAAAAAGCAATATTGAATAAAAACATCCCCATTATTTCAAGAGATGCTTTAATTCCTTCATAAATTGGTTCACATCCTTGAATTGACGATAAACCGAGGCGAATCTTACATAGGCAACTTCGTCTATCTCATGAAGTTTTTTCATCACGAGTTCGCCTATCGCCTTGGATTTCACCTCTCTCTGGAAATCTTTCTGCAGGGAAAGTTCGATCAGGTTAACCAGTTTTTCAAGCCTTTCAATGCCTATGGGACGTTTCTCGCAGGCCTTGACGATCCCTGCCAAAAGTTTACTCCTATCAAAAGGTTCGCGGCGGCTATCTTTCTTGATTACCCTAAGCGGAGTCTTTTCGATATATTCATAAGTTGTGAATCGCTTCTTGCACTTCAGACATTCTCTGCGACGGCGGATAGCCTTGCCAT
>JABMQH010000124.1 GCA_013203355.1 Candidatus Omnitrophota bacterium
AATACAAAAGATTATTACCCTTAGCGCCTGATAGCCCTCTGGTATATAATAATCTTGCCATTTGCTACACGGAGTTAAACAAGCACAAAGAAGCAGATAGTATGCGTAAAAAAGCGCTAGAATTGCAAAGTAAAAAATAGTTACAAGAACACAGTCTGTCCCCCTCCCAAATATAATCCAAAACACGAACACGAAACTGTTTCCAACTCCAATAGGAAACTGTCCCAAATTCCAATACTACGGTTAATTTTTTAAACTTGTTTTTCTGATATTGACATAGTATTATGTTTCAATGAACCGTAGAGATATGATTATGGTTTAAGGGGGAGGTAAGTTGTTGACAACTCTGAAAAAGGGTTGTCTTTTTATTTATGTATTTATTAAGGAGACGAGATGAAAAGATGCCCTTATTGTGCTGAAGAGATACAAGACAAGGCTATAATTTGCAGGTATTGCCATAAAAAGGTTAAAGGCGCACGTTTTCGCCGTGCAGTAGAGATTATTATAATACTAGTGCTTATTATTTTTGCTGTTGTGAATTACAGGGAAGTAAAAGGCTATATTTACACTATGTACTTATCTATTAGGGATTTAAGCAATACTTTGGCGGCGCTTAAAAAAGACGTTAATGGTGTGCAAACTGATCTTAAGGGACTAAAAAAATATCAGGCCACCCCTGAGTGGAAAGCCCAGTTGCGGGATTTGATGAAAAAATAGGAAAGCTTCAAATGAAGTTACACATAAAGATAAAAGTATGCCTTATGGTTATTATACTCTTTGCGGCGCTTATCCTGCAGGCTTACGCGGATATCATATATCTTAAAAATAATCGAAAGATGAAAGGTATAATTAAGACCGAGACTGAAGAGGAGGTAGCGCTGGATCTTGGTTGTGGTACGATAACTATTCTGAAAAAAGATATTAAGCGCATTGAAAGGGAGACAGAGGAGGAAAAGAAAAAGATTATACAGACCTGGCAAAATAAATATATCGAAACCGGCCGATGGATCCCAGAAGAGGCAAAAGACCTCTTCGCGACCCTGGAAGAGGTTAAAGAAAAAAGGAGAGAGGTCGTGAAGGCCAAGCGGCGAAGCGAATCCTTGCAAAATACAATAGACAGTCAGGCAGGGGAACTCTCAGGCCTTTATGCGAAGTCTGAAGAACTGAACACACAACTTAACCAAATGACGAAGGAAAGCGATGTATTTGCTTATAATAAGCTAGTAGCAGAAATAAACAGTACATCCGCAAAGATAGGCAAACTCATACAGGGCACAGGGAGGGCCGAGCAACGCAAGAAGGATTTAGATAGAGCCTTTTCAAATGAAATGAAAAATTATGTGAATAAGTTGACCCCTCTTACGGAATCTTTTAATAAGAAATACGCACTGTTAAAAGAGGAAGGGGTGCGTGAGAAAAACAAGACTTTTTATAAGTGGGTAGAGGAAGAGGTCAACAACTTACATGGAGAGTTTGAACGTAAAGAAATCGGGTTCTCAAAAGATAAATCAGGCATTGTTGTTAGCGCCACTTTGAACGGTAAAGTCACGGGATCATTTATTGTGGATACAGGCGCATCTTTGGTGACTATTTCTAAAAGGATTGCCGGTCAATTAGGAATTGTCGGAGGCGAGAAAGGAAGAAAAATTAAATTAGTTTTAGCTGACGGCAAGACCATCACCGCCGATCCCGTGATTCTGGGATCCGTAGATGTAGGCGGTTCGGAGGTTAAAAATGTTATGGCTGCAGTAATAGAAAATCCTCCCGGGCCTAATATTGACGGCCTCTTGGGGATGTCCTTTCTAAGCAATTTTTTCATTAAGATAGACACTAACGAAAATAGTTTAATGCTGGAGAAATTTAATCCGAAATAAATAAATGCGATTTGAAAAACTACAGTTAAATACGAGAGTGAATTATCCGGAGATTAGCAATGCAAAATAGGAAATTCATATTCATATCTATTGGTTTAATAATAATTTTAAGTTTTGCTATTTACAGTAACTCAATTGATGGGGGCTTTATCTGGGATGATAAAGATTTGATCAAGGATAATATATACATAAAAGACTGGTCTTATTTACCAGATATATTCACTAAACACATAGGTGCGGGTGGGGACGCAAAGTACTTTTCTTACCGCCCCGTTCAGATGATTACGTATATGATAAATTATTCTTTGTGCGGGTTAGACGTTAGAGTATATCATTTCACAAATATTTTATTGCATGTTTTAGCTACGTTGGCCATTTATTGGCTCATCAGTGTTCTTTATGGCGACAGGCTTCTTTCCCTGTTTGCGAGTATACTATTTGTGTCTCACCCAGTACATGTGGCAGCAGTGACATATATGTCAGGCAGGGCGGATTCCTTGGCTTTGATGTTTATGGCGGTATGTTTTATCTTGTATATAAAAAATCTCAATACAGCAAAAATAAGCACATACGCCCTGGTGCTTCTAACTTATATGTTCGCCCTTCTATCCAGAGAGAATAGCCTCATTTTCCCAGCGTTAGTTTTGCTTTACCACTACGCTTTTAAAAAGAGGATTAGTCCCAGAAATTTCTTTCCTATACTGGGTGTTGCGTTTATTTATATTGTAATGAGGCTTACGTTTTTAAAATCCTTAGTGCCGCATATCGAATCTCCTAATACCTTGTTTCAAAGGTTGCCGGGGTTTTTTGTCGCTATAACTAATTATATGAAAATAATATTTTTCCCCGTTGATTTACATATGGAATATGGGCCCAAACTATTCAATTTTCAAAACCCCAAAGCCATACTGGGTGTTTTTATATTGCTTTCATTATTAACCTATGCCTTTAGGAAGAGAGATAGAAATAGGTTGGTTTTTTTCTCTGTATTCTGGTTCTTTATAGCATTATTGCCATTGTCTAATCTCTATCCTATTCCTATTGCTTACATGGCCGAGCACTGGCTATACATACCATCAATAGGGTTCTTTTTATTATTGGCTAATGTGTTAACTTGGCTTTACAGGACTAAAAAAATTAAAATCCTTGCGATAGGCCTTATAACATTCCTGCTGGTTTTTTATTCGTCTCTGACCATTAGATATAATGAGTACTGGAAGAAGCCCATAGCTTTTTATGAGAGGGTGTTGAAATATGCCCCTGATGCCACGAGGACGCTCAACAGCCTTGCTTTTGCATATAGCGATATAGGCAGAAAAGAAGAGGCCATTGCCCTGTTTAAGAAAGCAATAGAGATCAGACCAAAATACCGAGCCACATATAACAATCTCGGTGTATTATATTACAACCTCAGCAGGTATAAAGAGGCGATAGATTTATATAATAAAGCAATAGAGACCGATCCAAATAATTCAAGGACATACAATAACCTTGGCAATTCTTATAGTGCTATCGGCCAAGAGGAAAGGGCAATAGCCGCATATAAAAAAGCGATAGAGATTAATCCAAATTCCGCAGCGGCGTATAATAATCTTGGAGTTACATACTATGATCTTGATAGATTCAAAGAGGCGATAGCCGCACACAAGAAGACAATAGAGATCAACCCGCGTTTTGCAAACGCACATTTTAATTTATCTCTATGCTATTTTTACGAAAAACAGTATGACCTGGCTGTTAGATATTGCGACCTAGCGATTAAACATGGATACAAGGCCGATCCTAGATTTTTGGAAGAATTAAAACCGTATCGGAAGTAAACAAACATCGGCACTTTTGTTTTCAATCAAACCTTAAATATACGCGTAATTTTCTATCCAGATTCCAGCATTTAAAGGTATGATATGACATGAGCATTAAAGAAAGAAAAACATTCCTGGCAATTATCTTAATAATAATTGTGGGTCTTGCTGTCTACGTAAACTCGGTTAATGGTAAATTTATCTGGGACGATGAAGTCTTCGTAAAACATAACCGATACATAAAAAGTTGGACGAATGTATCCAAAACGTTTACTGAAGACCCGGGCGCCGGAGGTGGAGGGTATTACGGATTTTTCAGACCGCTTCAGATGATTACCTATATGGTGGATTATACCTTATGGGGACTGGATGTCAGAGCGTATCATTTTGTTAACATAGCATTGCATGTTTTGGTAGCGCTGGCCCTCTACTGGCTCATTAATAGTCTTTTTTGCGATAGAATTCTTTCTCTGTTTGCCAGCCTTATGTTTGTGGTTCATCCTGTGCATACCGAGGCAATTTCATATATATCAGGGCGGGGGGACCCGCTTGCCGCATTGTTTATGCTTCTCTGTTTTATATTTTATATAGAGCATCAACGCTCTAGAAACACCCGTGCATTTATCTTTATGATACTAAGCTACATATTAGCGCTTTTTTCCAAAGAAAATAGCCTGATTCTTCCGGCATTACTTTTACTATACCACTATAGCTTTAAAGAAAAACTAAATATCAAAGGGTTCTTATCCATAATAATCCTTATTGTTATGTATATCTTTGTCAGGATGACAGCCGCAAAAACTCAACTACCTTATCTATCATACCTCGTTACCTTACCGCGGAGGATACCAGGCTTTTTCGTAGCCATAACTAATTATCTAAGGCTTATATTTCTGCCATTTGACCTCCATATGGAATATGGTGGCAAGTTATTCAGCATTACCCATCCAAAGGCAATATTTGGGGGCATTATGCTTTTGTCATTGCTTGCGTACGCCTTCAAAAAAAGAAAAAACAGCCCACTGGTCTTTTTTTCCATATCCTGGTTTTTGATAGCGCTTTTGCCGTCGTCAAATATTTATCCTCCGATTGCTTTCTACATGGCGGAGCACTACCTTTACTGGCCGTCAATAGGTTTCTTTCTTATTTTGGCAGGTGGGCTGAATTATATATATAAGACCAAAAATACAAAAGCCATTGCTCTAATCCTGCTTATAGGTATATGCGGTTTTTATTCCTATTTGACAATTAAGCAAAATGAGTACTGGAGTGACCGAATAACATTTTACAAAAGGACGTTAAAATATGCCCCGGAAAGCTCAAGGCTCTACAATAACCTTGCTGACATATATATGGACACCGGGAAGAATCAGGAGGCGATAGCGCTACTCGAGAAAGGTTCAGAGGTCAATCCTAGTGACGCGTATGTTTACAACAACCTGGGCCGTGCCTACACCTCTGCCGGAAGGTATGCCGAGGCAATAGCGGTATTCAAGAGGGCAATAGAGATTAACCCCAACCTCGCTGAGGCGTATAATAATTTAGCAGTGACTTATTATTATAGCGAAAAGTACAGATTGGCTATTGAATACCTTGATATAGCTGTCCAGCTTGGACATAGAATCAACCCCGAACTTCTACGAGCCCTTAATCCCCATCGCCCCAAATAATACTATTCTAGCTTGGTTAAAATAGCCAGATTAAACCCATAGATTTCTGTCCAGACTCCTGTATCCGATCGCTTCTGATATATGTGGCGCCTCGATTGTTTCTTTTTGGTCTAAATCCGCAATGGTCCGCGCTACTTTCAACACCTTATCGTAAGTCCTCGCGCTTAGGCCCAACTCCAATATTGCCATCTTAAGAAGTTCTTGGCCTTCGTGACTTAGCGGGCAGTATTTTTCAATCTCTTTTGGTTCCAAGAAGGCGTTGAATAAAAAGGTGTCTTTTTTATATCTTTTCCTTTGTATGGCTCTGGCACTATCCACTCTTTGCTTTATTTGCGAAGAGGTTTCGGATTTTGGTCTTTTACTTAATTGCTCATAGTTTAATCTGGGTGCTTCAAGGTGTATGTCGATTCTGTCTAAAAGAGGACCCGAAATTTTGGAAAGATATTTTTGTATTTGCGCTGGTGTGCAACGACACTCTTTTTTTGGATCCGTAAAAAATCCACACGGGCAAGGATTCATGGCGGCGACCAGCATAAATCTTGCCGGATAGGTTAATGTGCCTGCTACCCTTGCGATTGTTATTGTCTGATCCTCTAAGGGTTGTCGCATTACCTCCAAGACAGTTCTTTTAAATTCAGGTAACTCATCCAAGAATAGTACGCCATTGTGCGCAAGGCTTATTTCTCCTGGGTTAGGATAAGAACCCCCTCCGGTCAAAGCAGAGTTAGAGATGGTATGATGAGGGGAACGAAAAGGTCTGGTTGCAGTCAAAGCCTTTTTCGGCGACAGAAGCCCTGCAACACTGTGGATCTTCGAGGTCTCAAGAGATTCTTCTATGTCCATTTTTGATAATATGGTTGGAAGCCTTTTTGCAAGCATGCTTTTCCCGGATCCAGGCGGCCCGATCAATAGACAGTTGTGGCTCCCGGCAGCTGTTACCTCAAGGCCTCTCTTTACATGTTCCTGGCCTTTTACGTCGGAAAAATCAGTACGATAGCTCGAATTTTTTCTAAATATTTTAGCTACGTTTAATCTTTCAGGCTTTAACTCAATCTGATCATTTAGAAAATCTATAACCTCCCTAAGATTGCGTGCTGGATAAGAACCCATCGCCTCAACGATTGCAGCCTCTCGTATATTTTCAAACGGCAATAAAATTTTATTCATGCAAGTTTTAGAAAAACCCAGTGTGATAGGCAAAGCTCCCTTAATAGGTTTTACTTCACCGTTCAAGGAAACCTCACCGCATATTATGTAGTCTTTAAATTTTTCGGTTTGTAATACATTTGTTGCAACCAATATAGCGACCGCAATTGGTAGATCGAAACCCGCGCCTTCCTTTTTAACGTCCGCTGGAGCCAAGTTTACGGTTATCCTTTTGGTCGGAAAATCAAACCCGGAGTTTTTTATCGCGGAACGAATTCTATCCCTTGATTCCTTGATCGCGGTGCATGGGAGCCCTACAATAGAAAAGGAAGGTATCCCATTTGCGATATCAACCTCGACCGTTACTTTACATGCGTCTATGCCTAAGGCACAGGCTGAATTTACTTTTGCCAACATAATTATCACCTACCATTCATTTTGCCAAAAGGCATCTTTTATTAGTTTGATGTCAGCTGGCTTATTATTTTCATTGAGATTTATTGAAACTACATCTATCCTGCATGGCCTATTAGTTAAGCCATATCTTTTAAGAAATACCTGGCCTAATTTGATTAATGTATGCTGTTTGGTGTAGTTTACAGATGAAAAGCCAGGCCCAAAAGATAAAGATCTCCTAGTTTTTATCTCTGCAAATACTAGGAAATCCTTTTCTTGAGCGACAATGTCGACTTCACCTAGCTTGCAACGCCAATTTCTATATAGGATCTTGTAGCCTTTTTTCTTTAAAAAGCGTATTGCGATATCCTCGCCGATTTTTCCTATGGTTTTGTTGTACATATCCTTTTTTCAGGTGACAGGCACTGATAGTATCGCAATGCCTGCCACCTGTTATTTTATTCCTGTTGATATGCCCCGAGAATTACCTTATTTAATTCAAGGCTGGCTTCTTTGGTAATTGGCTTAAAGGTGTTGTACCAATTCCCGTTTTTTCCGATATCGGAAGGCATGCTTACGAATAGGCCTTTTTTACCTTCCACAATCCTAAAGCCTTTTATCGCAAACTGCCCACCCACTACTATATCGGCAAAGGCTTTAAGATGACTGCCGTTTTCGAACCGATATATGCGATCCACCTCAATGTTGACTTGGTCTTCCATATTTCTCACCTCCTTTTACTATAGATGACGAAAAAGGAAGCGGTTTTATTTTGGAAAAATAAAGATTTCTAACCTGGCAAGATTAACCTGGTTAGATTTGGCAGTTTGATACTTAGGGTTATTTGTTGGGGGGGAGGCGGTCTTTTAGGACCTCAAGCATGTCTTTGGCTTCTTTTTTGCCGCCTTTTTTCCAGGCATTGTAGACCATGATCAGGGTTTTTGCGTTTTCAGAATCGAAGATCCACTTTCCGCCTAATATGCCGGCGGCCAGAAGGAATTGTAAAAACATCGGAGGGAAGGCAAACGAAAGCGCGAAAGCGGTCATGGAGGCAATAAGCCATTTATTTTTCTTAAGATTCTTAGGGAGCCATTTTATTATCGCCTTTTCTGTAGCCAGTAATTTTTGAGTTTTAGGCAATAGCTCCTTTTTAGTTAAGGCGAGATCAATCCTGTCTTCGATAAGCCTATCGCTAATCCTTTCGATATTTTTTGCCTTCCACACGATGGGTTTAGGCGCTGCCTTAAGCTTCCTTTTTTTTAGCAGTTTTTCACCTTCACAGGAAGAGACTATTTTATCAAGGCATAAAAAGCACTCGGCTAAATGTTTTTCCAGGGCCTCTTTTTTTGTCCCGTCAACCATCCCGGAGGCATAGGCGCTTAACTCTATATCGGAAGGGCAGTTAACAGTCGGCTCCAGTTTGACATCCATTGCCTGTTGAGCCAACTTAAGCCGCATAAGTTTATCTGATTTTTTCATTTTTACCCTCATTATATAAGACGAAATTGCCGTTTCATTTGTTTTAAAAAGTTTGTATTTTTTCTTTTAGCCGTTTTTTCAATTTTAGCTTTATATTCTTCACTGCCGTTGATACAGAACCAACAGGCATATGAAGGATCTCGGATATTTCTCGGTATTTTTTGTTGTATAACAGGTTTAATTTTATTATAATACGCTCTTTCGCAGAAAGGCCATTAATCGTATCCTCTAAGATCTTTTCTATTTCATTTATTTCAGCTAAAGAAGAAGGGCTCGGTTCTTTGGCGGACAAGGTATCCGCTATAGTCAGGGTCTTATCTTTTTGCATGATATTTTCAAACAGCGATATTGCCTTGGGCGGGGTTTGTGCTTTTTGGTATCGCAAATAGTCTATTGCCTCATTGCCGGATATTATAACTAGCCAGCTTGCGATCTTGCTATGGTCTTTTAGCTGTTCCAGCTTGTTTTTCCCCCACAGGGCGAAGAAAACATTCTGGTGTATTTCTTCAATATCCTCCGGGTGATACAGGTAATCCCATTTTTTGAGCTTGTTTTTAATGGCCCAATAGACAAGGCCGGAGTAGCGCGTGACAAATTCGTTCCAGGCCAGGGTGTTCTTTTGGATGCAGAGTTTTATTAATTCGTTCTCTTCCATAGTGCCTTTATGGTGTTAGACACCTAAGGTAACATAGGGGGTAGAGTTTGTCAATAGGGATTATGCAGTAACTTAAGTGTGTAGTAATCCGCAGATGTTAGAGTATAAAAAAGCCAGTTATTTTATTTGTTTTATTTCATTTGTATGGTATACTATTATATGATAATAAAAGGTTAAGAAGATGCCAAAAGTACCTCAGATTAAGTTATAAACTTCTTTTATATGAGAAAACATTATATCCAAAAAACACAACATGATAAGGGTATATTTAAACCAATAAGAATGCTTATAGCGTGTCTTATGCTATTGGCATTTTTGTTTGATAGCATAGTATTTGCATTTAATGGGAGCTCAGCAAAAACCAGTTCTCTTAGAGCAAGGCCATTTGGTGAAAGGCCTGGCGCAGAACCATTGGGCGATCCGGTCGCAGCACAGGCCCTGGCACGAGAACTTATGGAGAAGATCGCCCCTCTTGTTCAACAGATTAGAGCTGATCTTAGCAGTGGAGTGGCAGCACTTCAGGAACAAATGGCGGGGGATCCAGCTGAGCCAGACTTCAGTGTTCCTTTAGACCAATTATTGCGTAATCCCGCTAATGCGGTTATTCAACGAATCGATGCTGCAAGAAATCGCATAGATGAACTTGATTATGTTCCAGTACAGATAATTGTACAACTCCATGATTTGACCAACAAATTCTCACGTAATTTAAGGGATGTTTTTGAGAATTATTTCGGTAAACCGGATATAGCTAGCTTTGGTACTGCCGAGAGGAGGTTTAGCGAAGTTCTTGATACAGCCGATAGAGAGCTAAGCGCTACAGAGAGGGTAATCGGGCAGCATTTGGCATATTTTGAAGGCAGATCCGGAGGCGGAGGCCGACGCGCAGCTAGGCAACCTAGAAGGACAGGGGCATCCGCTAGACAGAGTCCTACCAGAGAATCACCGGGAGCTACATTGGAGCAGATATTATCGCGGAACCCAAAGTTAAAAACACAAGGATTTGAGGGGATATTCGGTGAGATCTTTGGGCATTTCGGTTCGGTCGAGGCAATGCGATGGGCAAACATAGTAGAGTTAGGGTCGGCTGATCAACTTGCGTGTCACGAATTTTTATTGCGCAATGGCGCAAACGTAGTTGCTGTAGGCAAACGCTTAAAGGCCACCCCGCATGTAGTTTCGGTAGACGATTACGCACATTACTTCCAGTCTCAAGAACGTTGCCCTGGTAGAATCAGCTGTATTTATGCAAAATTGTCATTGGATCATAGGATAAGCAGTTGGGATGAAATGGTCGGAGGAGTACGGGCACAGATAGCATGGATGTATCTGCCCATGGTAAGCAAAATGGACCCAGGCGCAATAATTGTCCAGCAGACCCGGCCCGAAGAAACCGAGGCGCGCTTAACCGCGGAGCAGGCAGCAATGGTAGGCCTTGAGATAGCAAAAGGGCCATATGAATTATCTCCCGGAGGAGAAGTAATTACAGTCTATAGGAAAATAGCGAGAGCCGGAATAGGGCCTGCAGCACCAGTATTGGAAGAGGTCAGTGATATTAGCCCAAGTGATATTTAATTTGTATGAAAAATAAACTAACAAAACTCATATCAGTAATACTGATCATAAGTATAACGCAGCAGGGGGCAGTATGGGCT
>JABMQH010000125.1 GCA_013203355.1 Candidatus Omnitrophota bacterium
ATATGGATGGCTCCGTATAGGTATAAGCAATGGTTGGGCAATCTGCCCTTAGGGCGCCCTTAACCACGTCTTCCGGGGAAAGGTTTTTGCTATCGACGTCCTCCGGCGGAAATTGTGAGATTGACCAGTTCTGACAAAATTTACACCTGAAGTTACAGCCGGCGGTAGCTATAGAAAATGCCTGTGTTTTTGGGAGGAAATGAAAAAGTGGTTTTTTCTCTATCGGGTCAACGTGAACGGCACACGGGAGGCTATAAACCAAAGAGAATAATTTCCCATTCTTTGGCTCCCTGGCCCTGCAGAAACTCCTCTGGCCGTTGGTAAGGGTGCATTTGCGGGGACAGAGCGCGCATTGCACCGTCTCTGCGTCAATCTTTTTATAATACATCGCCTCTTTTCTGAGCGGCACAATGCTCGAAGCATAGAGATGCCTTGAGAACACATCCAGGATTACCGGCGAAAGGGTAACGCCCGCAGTAAATAGGCAACTTCTTTTTAAAAATTCCCGTCTGTCCATTTAGCTTAACTTAACCGTTTAACCTTTTCTTCGATTGACTTGATTAAAGAATTAAACGAACCGATGAACGCCTTAACCCCTGCCTCCTGGAGTTCATCGCAGACCTTTTCTATGTCTATCCCGAGGGCATTCAACTCATCCAAAACTTCTTTGGCCTCAGCTATCCCTTCTTCTATAGTCGGCTTCACAAGTCCATGGTCATAAAATGAAAAGACAGTCTGGTGTGGAATTGTATTTATGCTATGCGGACCGATGAGCTCCTCAACGTATTTCACATCCCTATAATTTGGATTCTTTGTACTGGTTGATGCCCATAGGACTCTTTGAACCTTCCCGCCCTTTTTTGTCAACTCTCTAAACCAATTACTTAAAAGCGTCCCTTTAAAACGCTGATAAATGATCTTGGAATTCGCCACTGCCGCTTTACCTCGCAAACCTAAAATCTTTTCCTTCTTAACAGAACTCGTTTCCTTCGATGCCTTTTCTTCTAAAATCTTATCTATCTTTGTGTCAATTCTGCTAATGAACATGCTTGCTACAGAGGCTACATCTTCCAGCTTTTTATTCTTACGCAATCTGTTATTCAGGCCTTCTATATACGCCTTTGCAATGGCCTCATACTGCGAAACTGAAAAAAGCAGAGTTACATTAACGTTTATCCCCTCAGCTATAAGCTCCCGTATCGCCGGAATACCCTGTTTTGTACCAGGTACTTTGATAAGTATATTTTTACGGTTTAGCCGTTTAAAAAGTTTTTTTGCATAGCTGACTGTCTTTTTTGAATCATAGGCATATTCCGGAAGTACCTCAATGCTCACATATCCATCAAGGCCATTTGTATTTTTATATATCTTTGAAAGCATATCGGCTGCAGTGGCCACGTCCTTGATAGTAAGCTCATCATAAATCTGATAGCTTTTCTTCTTTGCCTTTACGAGGTGCTGTATCTGCTCATCGTAATCCGAAGATCCCCTTATGGCCTTATCGAATATCGTCGGGTTGGACGTTACGCCTACTATGCCGTATTCGTTTATGAGGCGGTTAAACTCTCTGGTTTTAAAAAGCCTTCGCTCGATATTGTCATACCAGGGGCTTTGGCCTAAACGGTAAAGGGCCTTTAAGGGGTTTAATCTTTCTTCTACTTCCATATTCCATGTATCCTGCTTTTGCACTTTGGGCATTTCTCCTCCTTAATAACATTCCTTTTTACAAAATAACCGACTCTGTCAATCAATGCCTCATTACAATTATAACATACCGTATTTTCTTTTTCGCCGGGCGTATTCCCTAAGTACACATAATAGATGCCCGCATCCTTACCTATCTTGTACGCCTTTTTTAAAGTCGAAATCGGCGTAGCCGGAGTATCCTCCATTTTATGCTGTGGATAAAACCTCGATATATGCCAGGGGATCTCTTTTGAGATGCCGGATAAAAATGAGGCGATCTGCGCCAGCTCCTTCTCGCTGTCATTTAACGTCGGAATGACAAGCGTGGTTACCTCAACCCAGATATTCAGCTTCTTCATATATTCGATTGAGTCCAATATAGGTTTTAGGTGCCCGCCGCAAAGCTTCTTATAGGAATCTTCGCTAAAAGATTTCAGATCTACATTCGCCGCATCCAATATACCCGCTAACATATCCAGGCATTCCTTTGTCATATAGCCATTTGTCACAAAAATATTGTAGAGCCCTTCCTCCTTGGCAAGTTTGGCAATCTCAAAGGCATATTCAAAAAATATGGTTGGCTCTGTATAGGTATATGATATACTTTTGCATCCGTAACGTTTTGCATTTTCAACAACCTTCTCGGGAGAGGCATGGAAGGGGCCGACACCGTATTTATCCGCTTCTTTTTTTTGAGAGATCTGCCAGTTTTGGCAAAAATCACAGCGAAAATTACAGCCCGTAGTCGCGATTGAATAAGAGGTGGAGCCGGGTAAAAAATGAAATATCGGCTTTTTCTCTATCGGGTCAGCATTGGACGAGATCAGATTCCCGTATGAGTGGGCATATAAAATACCTTCTATATTCTGTCGTACATTGCAAATACCAAATTTCCCATCAGGGATAAGGCAATGGTGATTGCACAAGTTGCACAAAACTTTTTTATCTTCTTTTTTCTCGTATAAAAGCGCTTCTTTCACTGTCACCTTCCCCAAACAAGCCAGAGGAATACATAAGCCACGCTTACCGCAGCAAGAGTAAATGGAAGTCCTATCTTTATAAAGTCACTAAATTTAACGTGATACTTTTCTTTACGCAGGAGGCCTACGGCAACAATATTGGCAGAGGCGCCGATAGGCGTTATGTTCCCGCCAAGCGTTGCCCCGATCAAAAGTCCAAACAAAAATAGCTCGGGCCTCATCCCCAGAGAACTGGCAAGGAGCTTTGCCACCGGTATCATCGCCACCGTATAAGGTATGTTATCCACAAATGCGGATACGAGAATTGAAAACCCCACTATAGCTGTATAAGCCAAAAAAGGGTTTCCTTTTGCGTACCTTGCTATGAAACCGGCGATATCATCTATTACGCCTCTATGCGTCAAGCTGCCTATTAAAACAAATACCCCGATCAAGAAAAATAGGGTATGCCAGTCTAAATCCTTTAAAATCAATAAGGACTCCTTATGCTTCAGCTGATACCAAAGAAGTCCTATTATCCCATATGCTAAACATATGCCAGCTATTGTATAAGGAGGTTTATTTGCAAAAAAACTTGATGCCGCTAAACTCAGCATCATAAAAATCAGAAGCCACGTAGGAACCCATGTCCTAACCTTGACCTCTTCCATACCGGTAACCGGTTGTTTATATTTTTTAAACAACAGATACAATACAAAAAATGACGCGATGGCCCCTAACTCTACCGCAAATGCTATACCGGGCCTCCCTTTCATCCAAAAGAAGTCCAGAAAGTTCATCCCGCTTGAAAGGGCAAGTATCATACTTGGGCTGTCCCCTATCATCGTCGCACAGCCCTGGAGATTAGATGATACGGCAATGCCTATTAAAAACGGTACCGGATTGGCTTTTAATCTCCTTGCAACTTCAAAGGCAATAGGGGCCACTATTAATACGGTGGCAACATTTTCAGCAAAGATCGATATGACTCCCGCGAGGATACAAACAGCAAGCAGTGCCATCCCAACGCTTTTTGATCTGGATACCAGTTTTGTACCAAGGTATGCCGGCACCCCTGAAAATATAAAAAGGCTTGATAGGGCCATCACCCCTAAAAACACACCGAGGACATTAAAGTTTATGCTCGCAAGCGCCTCATCCGGCCTTACCGCACCGCTAATCAACAACACAGCTGATGCCATACCTAAAAAAATAGAGCCGTGCTTCCTTTTTAGGATCACTAACATATATGTAACAAGGAATACGACTATAACAAATAGTTTCATCTTTTAAAGAGTTATGCTTTGTGTAAGGCCCTCTCTTTTATCCAGCAATATAAAACCGGAACTAAAATCAAGTTGGACAAAGTGGCTGTAATCAATCCCCCTACCGTAGGCGAGGCCATTGGCTTCATAATTTCTGAACCGGTACCGGTAGAAAGCATTACCGGCATAAGGGCTATGATTGTTGTCACTGTAGTCATCATCGCCGGCCTTATTCTTAATAGTCCACCTTCGATAACAGTCTGCCGTATATCTTCTACCGTCTTCGGGACCTTTTTTCTAAATAAATCATCTAGTGTTGAAAGCAAAACCACCGCATTATCCGTTGCGACTCCGAATAAGGCAATAAATCCAACCCATACAGCTGTAGAAAACCTGAAGTCCAATAGGAATAATAATATAATACCGCCCATAAGCGATACGGGAAGACCTGTTGAAAGTATAAGTAGAGAACTGAAATTTTTAAACGCCATATACAGAAGCATTAATATTATGGCCAAAGCTATAATCATAGAGGGGATAAGTCTTTTTCTTGATTCCATTTCTGACTCGAATTGGCCTGACCAGGAAATAAAGTACCCTGGAGGAAGTTTTATCTTTCCGCTTTTTATTTTCTCATCCACTGCTTTTTGAGCATTGTTGACAAAATCTATAAGCCCTACTACATCCTGATTGACATTAACAAATATCCTTGCGTATGTACGGGTATTTTCTGAGTTAATCACTGCCGGGCCGGGAACCCTCTTTAACTTTGCTATTTGGGCCAAGGGTATTTGCTCTCCCTTTTTGGATGTTGGAACAAATATCCTATTCAGGGCTTCTGGATTATCCCGCAATTCTCTCATGTACCTGATGCGCACCGGATACCTTTCCCTACCTTCCACAGTCATGGTCAAATTCATACCACCGATTGCAGTCATAATAA
>JABMQH010000126.1 GCA_013203355.1 Candidatus Omnitrophota bacterium
CCAGGTTAAAATAAAAATCGCTTTTTCTTACATCCAACTGCAACAATCTTTCTTTTGCTTTATCTTCCCCCTCTTGGCGGGAACCTGGTAACGCATTGGCTCTTACTCTTTCATTAAATGATATTGTGCGTAAAGAATTTAATGCATCCGGACGGGCATAAGAAGCCCCCTGCCATGCCAGGCTTAAGATAAGTATTACTGATATGAGTTTTGTTAGTTTATTTTTCATGGTTTTATATAGCTGATCCCGATAATCCGGGTCCCTGTGCACCTATGTCATCCAACTGCTTTCTGGCTGCTCCTGCCTCGGCTCTTTGCTGCCATGCCTCAATTTGCTGTTCTTGCTGAATTATCTGCCTGTACAAAGGAGAATCTCTATATACTAAATACAGTCCGCCAGGACTAACAACAGGAACATAATTAGCAGCCTCATCTCCCTTTGCCAATTCCCGTACTGCCTGCGGAATAGGTATCATAGCGACATTGTCGGCATGGCCCGTACCAATCTGCGATTCCTCACTAAGAACAGGAATTTCAAACAACATAGCTCCCTCCATCAAACGTGAAAGCTCATTGATCCCTACCTCACAGTTAACTCTGCGCTGTAGCGGATTAGGTGGTGCCTGCTGAAGTTGAGCTTGTGTAATAGCAAGAGGCCTTAAATTTTCCGGCTCAAGGATTCTTCTCATAACGTGAACTAATGAGTCATCAATCCAGGATATCGGCCTTTGTGTTGGTTCACCAAATAAGAAATTGCGTAATGTAGCATGATCTTGATATCTGGAGTCTACCTCTCCAGCCAAATCTCTAAAATAGCCTCCAAAAAATCTTTTTTGGATCGTTGGTAAATTTCGGTTTCGTGCAAAATTATTATAATGTTCTACATTTGCAGGCCCTAATGCCAAAATTAAAGAAAGAAAAGCAACGCCTATATCATTTGTTTGAAAAAGCATCGCTTCATCAAGAGACATGCCACTTTTTTCTCTTGCGTTGTCTAAATCGTGAGTCATAAAAAGATACGTTTTATAATCCAATAGTGAAAAATTATTCGTATGTGGATATCCGTGAATAAAACCGGCGTCGTGTATTCTTCTCAAATGCCCAGCGAAATTTTCTACCAGTTCCCCCAGGCGTCGTACTTCTCTCTCGTGGGCACTGAGGTTATTGCTCACATAGAAACTTGCCATTCTAGTTATTATGAATTCAAATTCTTGAAGAAGCCTCCTGCCTGCATTAACCGGCATCGCTTGAAGCAATGCCCCTGTCGATTCACCCCTAAATCGAAACCTTGGTAAGTTTCGCTCGATATACCCCAATGGATATGCAACTAAAAAATCTTTATTCCAAAATTTACGGCTCATACCCGCCTCGTTCAGTAAACCCCCTAGTCTTATTGAACCAAGAGGCTGTCCCGGATGGGGCACCTGAACAGCTCGACCCATTCTATCCATTGCAAAAGTAAACGAGGGGGCCCCTCCTCCAAAGTATCTGACCATCTGGGGGTGATGCACTGCTCCGAATTTATCGCGATACACATTCGCCTTAAATCTAGGCACGGCCAATATATCCCTGAAACTGCCACCGTTAAGGTTCAATAATCTTCCCGGACCAAGATTGACGAGATGTGAACGGCCATAAACGTCTCTCGCAAAAGGCGGTGTTTGCCAACAACCAGCTGCAATCAAGTTTTTTCTATCCTGCTCATTTTGTACCAATGGTTCGACCACATGAAGCACCCCTGGCATCATTCCGTCGCTCACCGAGATAGTCTGCATAGATCCTGGAATAGCCTCGGATGTATTTACCGCGATAGTACTAGTCGGCTTAACTCCGTAATAGGGTGGTAAAAGTAATCCATAAGCGCGTTCTGCTAAAGGCGTACACCCAAACGAGCCAAGCTGAAAAGCAGGTATAGTCTCCTTATCCACAGTTTTTATAAGATCAACTATTACAGCGTTGACTACATCAGCTGGGTCATTTCTTAATTCCTTATATGAATTAGAACCGGCCGTCCCATACATCATCGCCAACCTATAAAATAACTCTGCTATTTCGTCTGGGCTAAGATCCCAAAATGCATCTTCTCTCATTGTAAGGACTCTGCCATTTGGGTTATAATCGGCGAAGATATATTCTTGATTAGTTGGATCCAAAAATAAGGCCGGAGAATGTGC
>JABMQH010000127.1 GCA_013203355.1 Candidatus Omnitrophota bacterium
GAATGTAGCAGGTGTTTTTGTCCCGCAGAATTTAATAGATGAAATGAAAGCCGCATCCAAAGAGGACCGGCCCAAGAAGTCCATTGAGATAGCAGTACGGCTTATTAAGAAATTGAAGTCTTTGTGTCCAGGCGTTCATATTATGCCGCTTGGATGGGATAAGTACGTTCCCGCGATACTTGATGGCGCGGGGTTATAAGATACAGCATGAAAATAGCGTTTACAGGAAAAGGTGGCGTTGGTAAGACTACATTGGCGAGTTTGTTTATCCAGACTCTTTCCAGTGATGGTAAAGAAATCCTCGCAGTCGATTGTGATCCGGACAGTAATTTAGCAAGGGCCCTTGGTTTTGAAAACGCGGATAGGATTACGCCTATTGCCCATATGGAAGATGTAATACAAGAGAGAATGGGCATTGAATCAGGCAATAAGTCGTTTTTTAAATTAAATCCAAAAATAGATGATATACCCGATAAGTTCTCAGTTAGTAAAGGAAATATAAAATTAATAGTTATGGGGGCAGTGGAACAAGGCGGTGAAGGGTGTATGTGTCCCGAAAGCGCCTTTATTAAAACCCTTTTAGGTCATCTTGTATTAAAAAGGAATGAACATCTGGTAATGGATATGGAGGCGGGCCTCGAGCATTTTGGAAGAGGAACAGCTAGTTCATGCGATTTTGTTTTAGTTGTAGTTGAGCCTTCGGTAAATTCCGTAGAAACCGCGAAAAAGATAGCAGGATTTGCTAAAGACATCGGTATAAAAAAAATATATGCCATTGGCAATAAAGTAAGATCTAAAGGAGACGCCGATTTTATGAAAAGAGAGCTTAAAAACATACAATTAATAGAAACAATAGAGTTTGATAAAAGCTTTTTAGAATGGGGAAGAGGTAGTAGTATTCCAGTTATTCCTAAAGAGATAACCAAGAGATTTGGAAATATAAAACGTATTTTAGAGGAGGATTTGAATTAATGGGTAAGGAAAAAACGGGTGAAGAGAAATTAAAAGATATATGCTATAGCTGTGGAATCGAAACCGTCTGGCAGCGATATGAAAAGCAGGAACCACACTGTGGGTTTGGTGTTTTAGGGCTGTGTTGCAAAAATTGTAATCTAGGGCCATGCAGGATAGATCCATTTGGTGAAGGTGCCTCAGCGGGGACCTGCGGCGCGAATGCAGATACAATAAGCGCAAGAAACCTCGCAAGACATGCTGCAGCTGGAAGTTCATGTCACTCGGACCACGGCAGAGAGATTGCACATACGCTTTATCTTTGCGGTGCCGGTAAGGCCAAAAGCTATCAAGTCAAGGATGAGGAAAAACTAAGAAGGATCGCTACAGAGTATGGCATCAAGATTGAAGGCAGATCCAAAGAGGATATCGCAGCTGATCTAGGTAAGGCAATGGGCGCAGAATTTGGCAATCAGCATGAAGCCCCTCTTTTCTTCAAAAGAGCTCCCTTGAAGCAGCAGAAGATCTGGGAGAAATTAAATATTATGCCTACAGGTGTTGACAGGGCGGTAGTCGAAACAATGTCACGGACTAATATGGGAGTGGATACTGATTACAAAAATATTCTTCTTGGCGCCATGAAGGTTGGTTTAGCAGATGGCTGGGGAGGCTCAATGATCGCTACAGAGGCGAGCGATATACTGTTTGGCTCCCCCCGCGCACTCCGAGCAAAAGTAAACCTTGGCGTTATCAAAGATGACGAAGTTAATATCATAATCCATGGGCACGTTCCACTATTGAGCGATGTTATCGTAACCGCCTCTCAAGATGACGAGATGTTAAAACTGGCAAAATCAAAAGGGGCAAAGGGTATAACCGTTGCTGGTATATGCTGTACTGCAAATGAGATATTAGTAAGAAGAGGGGTACCTGTTGCAGGTAATTTCCTCCAGCAGGAACTTGCGATTTCAACAGGAGCTATTGAAGCTATGGTGGTTGACCTGCAGTGTATAATGCCAGGTCTTACGACTGTCGCATCGTGTTTCCACACAAAATTATTCTCAACACACTCAAAAGCAAAATTCCCGGGCATGGAGCATATAGAGTTTAGCGAAGAGAAGGCCTTGGAGGTTGCGAAAGAAATTGTTACAAGGGCGATTGATAATTATAAGAATCGGGATAAAGCAAAGGTAAATATACCCAAAGAAACCATGGACCTCATTGCCGGTTTTACCGCAGAAAATATATTCTATTATCTTGGAGGTAAATACAGGGCAACATACAGGCCTCTTAATGATGCGATCATAAGTGGTAGGTTAAGAGGAGTTGCTGGAGTTGTTGGTTGTGATAATCCAAAACTACAGAGCGGCGGCAGTCACATTCAAATGGTTAAGGAGCTTATTAAGCACGATGTGCTAGTGGTACAGACTGGTTGTTCTGCTCTAGCGTGTGCAAAGGAAGGGCTACTGGTGCCCGAGGCAGCAAAACAGTATGCCGGTAAAGGACTCCAAGAAATCTGTGAGGTCGTAGGGATACCTCCTGTCTTGCACATGGGTTCGTGTGTTGATAATTCAAGGATACTTATTGCATGCGCAAACATGGTAGCAGAAGGCGGGATAGGTACAGGCACAGATGAACTCCCTATTGCAGGGGCAGCTCCGGAATGGATGAGCGAAAAGGCGATTGCCATTGGATGGTACTTTGTGGCATCAGGAGCGTTGGTAGTTTTTGGTACACCACTACCTGTCACAGGTAGCAAGAATGTCTTAAAGTACGTTACAGAAGATGTGGAGAAGATTACAGGCGGCAAGTGGGCATTTGAAAGCGATCCGATTAAGGCCGCACACATAATGATAAAACATATCGATTCGAAAAGAGCCGCATTAAAACTTAAACCAGTGGGATCTGAAACTTCTGGAAGCAAGAAAGAGGAGGCGGAAATTGTCGCGAGCGGTAAAAAAGGCTGAGAAGCCAAAAAAGGCTAAAGAAAAGAACAAGGAAGGGCTGAAGATATTCTGCGATATAAAGAAGTGCGTTGCCTGCAAAACATGTGAGTTGGCGTGTGCTACGGAACATTCGAAGAATAAATCACTTCCCGATTCCATTAAAGAGAGTCCTGCACCAAAAAAACGCAGACAAGTTGCCGATTCGTATGGAAAAACGCTATCTATAGGCTGCCAGCACTGTGAGGATGCTCCTTGTATTGCCGCATGTATGTCCGGCGCCTTATATAAGGATAAGAGCGGCGCAACTATGCACGATAAGGATAAGTGTGTTGGATGCTGGATGTGTATTATGGTTTGTCCGTTTGGGGCAATTGAAAGAAGAATAGAAGAAAAGGTCGCGATTAAATGCGATCTATGTCCTGATAGAGAAGATTTTGCCTGCGTGGTTACCTGTCCAACAAAGGCATTATTTGCTGGCACAATCGATGAATTTGAGAAAAAGATAAGCAAGGTTGCGACCAAAGTTCACAGTCGGGACAGTTTCCATGAAGGCAGCAGGAAACTGTCCCCATAGGATATTGAGCAGATGAGAGGGAACGTCATGAATTATGTGATTATAGGCGGAAGTGCCGCTGGTATCTCCTGTATTGAAGGGATTCGCCAGACGGACAAGAAGTCAAAGATAACACTGATAAGTGATGAGAAATTCCCGCTGTATTCTCGTTGTCTTCTAAGTTATCTTTTGGCGGGCGTGATTAATGAAAGTAACCTAAATTTTAAGCCGACTGACTTTTTTGAGAAGAATAATGTTGAAGCAATGTTAGGTGTGCGTGCCGACTCTATTGACCCGAAGGCCAAAATTGTTACAACGAACAATAAAAAGAAAATAGAGTTTGATAAACTTTTAATTGCAACAGGTGCGCGATCAAAGATGTTGGATATTCCTGGGGTTGATAAGAAAGGTGTTTTTGCGCTAAGGACTGTTAAGGATTCAAGAGATATTAATGCCATGCTTAAGGGCGCAAGGACAGCTGTGGTTTTGGGTGGAGGGCTTATAGGTCTTAGGGCCGCATATGCCTTAAATAACCGTGGTATTATTGTAAGGGTAATTGTTAAGTCAAAGCAGATATTTTCCCAAGTCCTAGATGTGGTGGCTGCTAATCTAATCCAAGGGCGAGTTGAGCAAAGAGGCATTACAGTGATGAAAGGCCTAGCAGCAAAGGAAATTCTTGGGAAAGATTCGGTTGAAGGGGTTATATTAGATGATGGGACTAAATTAGAGTGTGATTTGGTTGTGATCGGGAAAGGGGTTGAACCAAACCTCGAATTAACAAAGACCTCTGGGGTAAAGGTAAAATGGGGGATCGTAGTAGATGGTTATCTGCAGACAAGTGTACAGGATATTTTTGCTGCAGGCGATGTGGCAGAGACAAATGATATTACCTCTGACGAAGCTATCTTAAATGCAATTTGGCCTGCTGCTATAGAGCAAGGTAAGATCGCAGGTAGAAATATGGCTGGCAAAAAGGTTAAATACGACGGTTCTGTTGCTATGAATTCTGTTGAGTTTTTTGGCCTGCCAGTTATATCTATGGGCACAACTAAGCCGAAGACAGAAGGCTATGAACAATTATCAGTTATTAATGAGAAGGATAGCACATACAAAAAAGTAATCTTAAAAGATGATATTATTAGAGGATTCATTTCCGTTGGTAAAGTAGAAAATTCAGGTGTTTATAATGCCTTACTGAAAAACAAGATAGCCATTACAGAGATTAAGGACGTTTTGTTGCATGAGCGGTTTAATTATGCAAAGGCGATGCCCCTGATAAAGAAAAACAAAGAAAAATTTTACAAAGAAGAGTTTAAGGATTCGATAATTACTTATTAAGGAGGAAGTATGTCAAAAATAGTAGCGCAAGCGGCAATTAGAGGAGCAAAAAAGGTAGCTCTTGAAGCCGAAGATTTTTTAAACAAAGCCATTAAGGAAAAAGGAAAAGAACAGAAGATAGGTTTTCCAGAGACAGCGTTTTATTTACCGATGGCATATGCCCTCTTGGGCGCAGAGGTAAAAACTTTAGGTGAGGCCGTGCCGATACTGGAGCACGTAAAGTCATTATTGCATGAAGAGCCTACAGATAAACTCTGGCTCCCGTATTTGGGCAACACCTTAGACTCCGGGGTTGCGACTCTTTTGGCTGAGGAAATAATATGCGTACTGCGATATTTATATGAACAGGAACCACAGCCGGACTGCAATGGGTTCTTTTCAGATACAATTTTACGTAGTCTTGGCATACAACTGGTGGATGGCAGAATGGCAGGGTTTGCGGCCATTTTAGGTGCCGCGCCTACTAACAAGATAGCCGTTGATATTGTGCGAGAATTCCAGAAAAGGAATATCCTAACATTCGTAGGGTCCAGCACAAAAGGTAGAAGCATTATTGATCAACTAAAAGAAGAGAAAGTGGAAATGGGATGGGATACCTATATTGTTCCTTACGGTAGGGATACTATAACCGCTATCTATCCTTTACACTGGGCAATACGCGGCGCGTTAACCTTCGGCGGGCACAAAAAGGGAGAAGCGTTAAAATGTCTTAATTACTGTAAGGAGAGAGTTTTTGCTTTTGGACTCACTTTAGGGGAGATAGACGACGTAAAATATGCAACAGGGGCCGGTGCAATTAATATGGGTTTTCCTATAATTGCAGATACGGATATTCCAGAGATTAGGCCAACGGGTATTTGCACCTACGAGCACTTGGTTAAAGAAAAAGATTATAAGAAAATTGTTCCTGTCTGTATAGAAGTAAGAGGAGTAAAGGTGAAGCTTTCCAAGATCCCGATCCCTGTTGCCTATTCAGCAGCCTTTGAAGGAGAGCGCGTAAGGAAGGAACAGATGTATATGCAGTTTGGCGGAAAGTATACCGCTGCCTTTGAGTACGTGCATATGAAAGATGCAAGCGAAGTAGAAGACGGTAAGGTCCAGATGAGCGGCCCGGAGATAGATGACGTCAAAGAAGGGGACGCGCTGCCATTAGGGATATTAGTCGAAGTGGCGGGGAGGAAGATGCAAAAAGATTTTGAGCCCATCCTCGAGCGGCGAATCCACTCGTTCCTGAATGAGGCAATGGGTGTTTTTCACATGGGCCAACGGGATATGTGCTGGTTGAGGATCTCAAAGGACGCGAAAAATAAAGGCTTTAAGATCAAACATTTCGGCGTAATCTTGCATGCGAGGCTTCAGGATATATTCGGAGCAGTTGTGGATAAGGTCCAGATCAAGATTACGACTAAAAAGGATGAAGTAGAGAAGCTTGTCGTTGATGCAAAAAAGGTCTATGAGGAACGAGATGAGCGTATGGCTGGGATGACCGATGAAAGCGAGGATTCATTCTACACCTGCACCCTGTGTCAATCCTTTGCCCCGAATCACCTTTGTATAATAAAACCGGAAAGGCTCGGATTGTGCGGTGCGTATAGTTTTCTTGACGCAAAGGCAAGTTATGAATTGAATCCAACCGGCCCGAATCAACCGGTTAAAAAAGGCGAATGCCTAGACCCCGTTAAAGGCGAGTGGAAGGGTATCAACGACATTATTTATCAAAAGTCAAACAAGACCCTGGAGAAATTTCACGGGTATTCCATTATCACATCTCCGGAGACCTCGTGCGGGTGCTTCGAATGTATTATAGCGATTCTCCCCGAGGCAAACGGGTTCATGATCGTCAATAGAGAATATGCCGGAGAAACCCCTTGCGGAATGAATTTTTCTACTTTGGCCGGTTCAGTAGGGGGAGGAGCGCAAACCCCCGGATTTATGGGAGTCGGGCGGCTGTATATCGCAAGCAAAAAATTCATTTCTGCCGACGGTGGTTTAAAAAGGGTTGTTTGGATGACCAAGGAGTTAAAAGAGGTGCTGGGGGATAAGTTAAAAAAGAGATGCGAGGAAGAAGGAGACCCGGACCTAATAAACAAGATAGCAGATGAGACCGTGGCCACTACTTCCGATCAGCTTATGGCGCATCTGCAAAAAGTAAACCACCCGGCTCTTCAATTAGAAGCCGTAATGTAAGCGAAGTCACGGCCCAAGTTCAAAGTTAGGACAGGTTCCAAGCCGCGAATCGTGATCATACGGGAACCTGTCCCAACAAGCGCAAGGAGAGAAAAATATGGCATTATCCGGATTAGACATATATAAATTATTACCTAAAACCAATTGCAAAGAGTGCGGTTTTCCTACGTGTTTGGCGTTTGCGATGCAGCTTGCTGCAAAAAAGACAACGCTTGATAAGTGTGTTAAGGTCAGCGACGAGGGAAAGCAGGCCCTCGAGGGCGCATCTCAGCCGCCCATTAAGCTAGTCACCATTGGTGCTGGGGACAATAAGATAGAGCTTGGGAACGAAACGGTCTTGTTCAGGCACGAAGAGACATTTTATCATCCTTCCGGAGTGGGGTTTTTGTTAGAGGATACTCTCTCCGATGAGGATTTTAAAAATAGGATCAAACAAATAGATCAATTGAGTTTTCAGAGGGTCGGCCAGACCATTAATGTTAATTTCATCGCCCTTAAAAATTCGTCAAAAGATGGATCCGCTTTTTCTTCTAAAGCAAAGGCCTTAGCCGAGAATACAAAATTAAACGCTATTTTAATTAGTGAAACCGCCCCGGCGCTGGCAAAGGCGCTTGAAGTCCTAAAGGATAGGCGGCCTCTTATTCATGCGGCCACGGGACAGAATTATGAGGAGTTCGCGAAGTTGGCCAAACAGTTTAATGTGCCCTTGATCGTTTTAGGTAATTCTTTAGACGAACTTGCTGAACTGACTCAAAAGATAAAGGCATTAGGTGTTGAGGAATTGGTTTTAGACACCGGCAAAAAGGATCTTCTCTCAAAATTGACGGATTTGGTTAATATTCGACGCCTGGCGCTTAAAAAAACATTTAGGCCAATGGGATATCCGATCATCACCTTTACGGATTGTGATGATCCGTTTCAGGAATCGCTTTATGCCACTACCTACATAGCAAAGTATGCGGGTATAGTGATTATGAAAAATTCACCTGCATGGGCGGTGTTGCCGGTCTTGACTTCGCGGCAGGACATTTATACTGATCCACAAAAGCCGGTTCAAGTTGAGCCAAAGGTTTACGAAATAGGCAATGTGACAGACAAGTCGCCAGTCCTTGTCACTACCAACTTTTCAATTACGTATTATACAGTTGAGGGAGAAGTGGAATCGAGTAAAATCCCAACCTATATTATTGCCTGCGATTGTGAGGGCATGAGCGTCCTTACTGCCTGGGCCGCCGAGAAATTCACACCTGAGAAGATAGCGGAGACCCTAAAGACCTGCGGTATTACCGAAAAAGTCCCAAACAAAAATATTATTATTCCCGGATATGTTGCGGTTATGAGCGGAAAACTGGAAGAAGACTCGGGGTGGAAGGTTGTAGTCGGGCCAAAAGAGGCATCCGGATTACCATCATTTCTAAAATCCTTATCATCCTCATAGCGAGATGGAACATTTCAAGATAAAATTTCTACCTGATCTTAAAGTAATGAGGGCAAGCAGGGGCGAGACGATTTTGTCCGCCGCCATAAAGGCAGGGGTTTATATAAATTCCTCCTGCGGCGGCGATGGTGTATGCGGCCGGTGCAAAGTAATAGTTAAGAAGGGGCATTTTAAGACACAACCTACCGGTAGGATTACTCATAAGGAGAAGGAACAGGGATGCGTGCTGGCTTGTCTTACGACGGTTCAGGGTAACTTAGAGGTATTGATTCCGCCGGAATCGCGCCTGGATTTAGGGAAACTTTCGGAAGAGGAAGCGAAGACCCTAAGGCTAAGAGGTATATATTCAGAGGCAACAGAGGTTGATGCCGGAAAGCCAATAATAGACGAGAAGGTATTTGTCCACAGTCCGTTAGCAACAAAACTATTTCTAAAAATCCCACCTCCGACCCTCGAAGATACAGCCAGCGACCTTGAGCGGCTTTATAGGGAGATAAGGCGCCAGCGGGATATCCCTGTTATGCAGACCGGGCTTGCGAATATTAAGAGGTTGGGACATATATTTCGGGAAAGTAATTGGCAAGTTACGGTAACCTTAGGTAGGAGGAATGAGACAACAGAGATTGTATTGATAGAGCCCGGAGATGCCGCAAAGAAAAACTTCGGGATCGCATTTGATATAGGCACAACTACCGTAACAGGCCAGCTGGTGGATTTAAATTCAAAAAAGATTTTGGGAACAAAGGCTACTTATAATAGACAGGCTGTTTTCGGCAGTGACGTGATTTCAAGAATTATATATGCGGGGGAAGCAGATGGCCTTGAGAGGTTGCATCATGCTGTAATCGATAACATGAATGATATCATAAGGGAGCTTATTGCTGAAACCAAAGTAAGCCTGAACGGTATCATGGGGATCATGATCGCCGGTAATTCCACCATGATGCACCTTTTACTAAGGGTGGATCCCACATTTATAAGAAGGGAACCCTATGTTTCAACGGCAAATTTCATTCCGGTAATCAGGGCATCAGAAGCGGGGATTAAAATAAACCCAAGAGGGCTCCTGGCATGCATCCCGAGCGTTAGCACGTATGTCGGGGGTGATATTACCGCCGGTGTTGTTGCCTGTGGTATCTCAGAAGCCGAAGAGCTCTCGCTCTTAATAGATATCGGAACAAATGGCGAGATCGCCTTAGGAAATAAGGAATGGCTTGTATGTTGTGCCGCCTCTGCAGGCCCGGCGTTTGAAGGAAGCGGTGTTACCTGCGGCATGAGAGCGGCAAAGGGCGCTGTCCAGGGGGTAAAGATAAAAAAGGCAGACAAGGATTTCGAAGTAAAGGTGTCTACTATCGGAAAAGAAAAACCGAAAGGCATATGCGGTTCCGGATATATTGACGCCCTTGCTGAAATGCTTAAAGCCGGAATAATTAAAAAAGATGGCAGGATAGACAGGACCCTAAAGTCCAAAAGGATCAAGGAAGGAGTGGATGGCCCTGAATTTATATTGGTGAAAACAAGTGAAAGCGCCATAGGGAAGGATATTGTTATAAGTGAGGCGGATATAGAAAATTTAAAACGCTCAAAAGGCGCGATCTACGCAGCCGCTTCGATTCTGGTCAAGAAGCTGGGGCTTGAGTTTGATGACATAAAAAAGGTTTATATAGCAGGTGGATTCGGCACAGCCATAGATACAGAGAAGGCGATCGCAATAGGCCTATTGCCGGATTTACCAAGGGATAAATTAATATTTGCCGGAAACAGCTCTCTTGTCGGCGCAAGGGAAATCCTCCTATCTTATGAGACAATGAAAAAGGCCGAAGAGATTGCAAAAAAGATGACTTACATTGAACTTAGCGTCGAGTCCACCTACATGGACGAATACGTCGCAAGTTTATTTTTCCCGCATACCGACATAACCAAATTTCCAAGCGTTAAGCAATAAAATAAATCGAGAAATCGGGTCCAGAGATGAAAAAAAGTCAATTGATCATGATATGGTTTCTTCCGCTCATTGTTATAGGCGGCCTGTTTATTCCGGTATTGGGATATTTAGTTGTGGCA
>JABMQH010000128.1 GCA_013203355.1 Candidatus Omnitrophota bacterium
GCGTAGGGTTATCCACTACTGCAACCAAGCGGTTAGATTAGATTCACAATTCGTGCCAGCATGGGTGCTGCTTGCCAAAAGCTACGAATGGATAGCGACAGTAGGGGGAGAAGGCGAAAGAATGCCACAGATGAAAGCGGTTGTTGATGGAGAGGACATTATTGTTACCATAGAACAAGGTGGTCATTCAGAGAGCTCGAAGAATTTTCAAAACGCGTCAATCTCGGCTATCGAGAAGGCCATCGCTTGTATTAAAAGGGCAATGGCCATAGATCCCTTGAAAGAAAAATATCAGGAGCTGCTCAAGGGGTATTATCACCGACGGAATGAGGAATATCGACAAAAATAATAAAATACTTGACAAAACTTGGAAATCTGATATAATTTTAGGTAAATGAGGTTGAGATGGTAACAGCGATAAAAGAAGATCTATTAAGACTTACAGAATTCCTTAAATACCTAAAATCCGAGGGTATTGATCTTACCGACAGGATGCTTAGGTATTATATCTCTTTTGGCATATTCCCGCAACCGGAGAGAATCTTCGGCGAAGGCAATGTCTGCTATTACCGAAAAGAATGGGTAGATCGGATAAAAATAACTCAGCTATTAGTTCGTATCGGAAAATCCCTTACCGAAGTCAAGTCGATAATTACGTCTATAAAGGATTCTGAGAAAGAAGTGCTTGATTACCTCTCTGCATATCAACACGCCGAGAGTCTTACCTATATAACAGAGCAATTGAAGGAGGGCAAGAAGCTTAATCAGATTAAGAAAGACAAAATTGTTAAGGCTAAGGAGCTCTACCTTGAGGAATTCCATCAGAAGTTTGGTGCTAAGTATAAGCGGCTTACGGATAACTTCTTCCATGTCCTTTTACAGTATAAGGATCTATTCCCTGCAGATTGGAGCAGGGAGAAGATTCTGGCATATTTTGGATTCAAGCCGGAGAATATAGATTTTAATGACCGTAAGGAAGTCAGGAGTTTCAAAATGAATTTTTATAAACAGCTTGCTAATTTTCTTAAGCAACGGAGGTCCAAACTCAATAAGCAATTGGATGATGGTATTGAATTCTGTGAAACAAGCATTAAGGGTTTTGAGCGGATTATTAAGGATTCGTAGGATATATTTTTTTTGACTACTAAACGGTCATACTTGGAAATTCAAATGACAAAAATACACAAATATGGAAAGGAACAGAAGAATGAACGAATATCTGGAACAGTTTGAATCGTTATTAGGTTATAAGCTGAAGCTCGATTCCAAAGGACAGGCAATGGCAAAGTGTCCTTTTCATAATGACAAAAATCCGTCATTGTCAATCAATGTGAATAAAGGGATTTGGAACTGTTTCGCAGGTTGTGGGGGTGGAAGTATTTATAGTTTTGCGAAGAGATTGGGGAAAGCATTAGATCTATAGGAAAAGGGGAATATTATGACTGATTTTAGTACAGATATCGAAAGATTCCATCAGGATTTGTCAAAATCTTACAGGGAATATTGGTATGGACGAGGGGTTGAAGATGCTACCCTCGACAAAATGAAAATCGGATATAAAGAAAAATATAACAGTGGATTTTACGTTTTCCCATATTTTAACGGAAAAGGCGAATGCTACTCATATAGAGAGGTGGCGGCGGATGATAAGAAAAAACAATATTGGCATCCTGTCGGAGCTGGGGATGTGGTTCGAATTTATAATATTGCAGATATATCTAGGGCAAAAGAGACAGGCGAGGCTCTTTTTATGGGAGAGGGTGAGAAGGATAGCCTAATCTTGATCCAATGTGGATATCTTTGCATAGGTATTCCCGGAGTAAATGCTTTTAAAGAAAGCTATGTAGAACTTTTTGATGGTGTTAAAGATATCGTCGTCTGTTTTGACAAGGGCAGGGCTGGGCGTGAAGGGAGTAAGAAAGTAGCTAATCTTTTAGGCAGGAGAGCAAGAGTGCTTGTATGGCCAGAAAAATGCAAGGAGGGATACGATGTCAATGATTTGTGGCTCGAAAGATAAAGAAAGATTTAAAGCAGAGTTGATGGGATTAATCAAGAAACCCCCATTTGAAAATATTGCAGACGGGAAGTTCAAAGAAGTGCAAGAGAAAGAAGGGGGCCTAACTATCAAAACGAAAGAAGACTTCACGTTTAATATAACAGATATAGTTTCAAATAAGAACGAATTGCGGGCAAGAGTTGAATTGCGTGACCTAAAAGGCCTGGTATACAGTGATACGATTTCTTTGCATTCAGGTAAAAGTCGGAAACAATTTGCTAACAAGTGCGTAGAAATGGGAGAGATTGAAGATACGGAGTCTTCGGATTTAGAAAAATATTTAATGAATATTGAACTGATAGCTCGGGATAGGATTTCAGAAAACCCAGAAAATATAAATTCTGAGACCGCAATACCAGAGATGACTGAGCAAGAAAAAGAAGAAGCCTTGGAATTATTAATGAACCCGCTTATTCTGAACCAGGTAGAAGAGGATCTAAATAATCTAGGACATGTGGGCGAGGAGAAAAATAAACTCCTGATTTTTCTCGTATGTTGTTCCAGAAAACTATTGAAACCCCTTGCTGTTGTTATTCGGGGGGAAAGCAGTGCGGGTAAGAATGCTTTGGCGAATGCGGTTTTAAGTGTTATGCCACCTGAGGAGACAAAAGTAATATCAAGGGCTACCCCTAACGCGCTTTATTATCTTACGCGGAGCGGTTTAGAGAACTTTATAGTTTGCGTAGCGGAGAAGTCAGGTGCTGAAGAGGCAGACTATTCATTTAGAACTCTATTAAGCGAGGGAAAACTTGTAATTTGGGTTCCGATGAGAGATGAATCCACAGGGAAAATGGAGACGCAGGAAATGGAAGTGAGGGGACCTATTGCTTATATCGAGACAACCACACAGACAACAATAAATAATGAGAACCTAAACAGGATGTTCAGTATTTATGTAGATGAGTCCGAAGATCAGACTAGATTAATTCACGAGGCGCAGAGGAGAGAGAAAACATTAGAAGGTTTGCAGGATAAAACTAAAAGAGATGGAATAATAAAAAAGCATCGCAACGCTCAACGATTATTAAAGAAGCTGGATGTTGTGATTCCTTATGCCGAAAAAATAGAATTCCCCATGCATTCAGTGAGGACAAGGAGAGATCACGAGAAATTTTTATATCTAATTATGACCATAGCATTTTTAAGACAATATCAGAAAGAAGAGAGATGTCACGAAGGCAACCCCTATGTAGAAGCCGATTTTCGGGATTACAAATTAGCTCATGAATTAGGCTGCTTAATACTTGGTCAGACTATTGACGAAGTAAGCAAGAAGAGCCGAGATCTCTTGCAGATTATAGGAGAGATGATATCGCAGTGGGTTAATTGCGAGAAGAATGAACTTGAATTGAACGACAAGGCAAAAGGTAGCACACTAATGAATATTATTTTTACTCGAGCACATGTAAGGAACCACGTGAAAAGCTGGAGTGATGCCGCACTTTATGCTTGTATGCAAGAATTAGCGCGCTATGAGTTGTTGCGTGTGATTCAAGGCGGGCAAGGAAAAACTTATAGATATACGCTGGCAGCATCGGACTCTAAGACAGGACTGATATCAGGTAAGCTGCTGACCCCGCAGAGGCTTAAAGAAAAGCTGGATTTAGAAACTTCCCAAGAACTTTTTGAAAAAAGTCAACCCCTTATAAATCAATGAGTTATAGATACTTTTTCACTTTTTTAGGGGGGCAACAAGAGTGTGTATAAAAAAGGCATTTTGTTTAATCAGGAGATACACATAAAAGGACGGGCAGGGAAAAAGTTAAAAAGTTAATTTCTGAAGGACTGTTGTAGGGGGAAAACTTTTTTACAAAAGTTGGAAAAAGAGATTAGGAAGAAGGGGGTGCTATGGCTAAAAGTTTAGATGGGTGGATCTCAGGGTTAAAAGAAAGGTTTGATAAAGACGAGTTAGAAAAGCAGGTGGTTAGGGCAAAGATTACTATCGGTCTTATTGATGTAAAAAGTGGCGAGATACAATATCACACTTTGGAGTACATAGCTAAGAAGCAAGAACAGAGCGACAGAATAACGAAAGTAAGGTCGAATATTTAACAAGTGGAAGTAGGTAGCAAATGAGAGAGGTTGTTAAGAGGAATCTTAGGGTTGAGCCAAAAGGAGTAAATTTATCGGATGCATTAAAACAACTCCGGTATTTCTGGTTGTCTATGGCAGCACTTCTACTATCAGCATGTTTTCCTGCTGCAGAATTACAATTGATTGTTCTCAGCGTAATTGCAGGGGCTAAGTGGATAGCAAGTGGTAGCTCTAGGAAGATAAATATTCGCATAAGCTAAAGGGGGTGGTGAAATTATATCAGTTTTTGCGTGAAGGGTATAGATGCTAGAATAAAAATTAGTACAAGTAATTTAAAAAAGGGGAAAATCATGGATAAGAAAATAAGAAATAGAAATAATAGGAAAACTTACGCTATTCAATGCTCGAACTGTAAAAGAATGATACATCCGCAAGAAAAGACAACAAAGAAGGAATTTGAACAGTTGGCGTTGTTGGAAGATTTAATCAAGGATTGGTTCCTGGGAAAGATTGACATTTTTCCAGAGATTCCTAGCCCTGTAAAGGAGTTTATAAAGGAAGCCATTCACAGCCATATACATGATTACGTATTTGATATCCTGGCAGGTAGTGCACCAACATGTTGCGAGAGCTCTTCATATTGGGCTATCAAATGTAAAGCGCAAGGGAGGTGATTAAAATGGGAGTCATAAAGACACAAGAATATAGATAGAAAGCCGAAAAGAGAGGAACAGAAAAAGTCATAAGAGGTGCATAGAAATGGATGAAGAAACAGGCAAGTATGAAGGAGATAGCGTAATGATAGAAGAGTTAAGTAAGGAAAATTACACATGTAACAGTCAAGTATGAAGGAGATAGCGTAATGATAGAAGAGTTAAGTAAGGAAGATTACACATGTAACAGTTGCGGTAAAGAGGCTAACACAGGCTATTTCTACTGCGAAGAGTGTCACAGGAAGCATAAGAAGCCTCGTCAAGAGAGAATGTCAGAAGCGCAACCGGAAGAATCACTAAAGGAGGATTGAGATGGAGAAGTTCGTAGGCGTTAAAGCGGCAAGCGAGTTACTTGGCGTAAGACCCGGCACAGTTTATTTCTGGAAATTCAAGGGGTTTATCCCCTGCTACAAATATCCAACAGGTGCAAAAGGTAAGGTTGTTTTTAAGATGTCGGAGTTAATGGATTTCATAAACAAAGGCAGAATAGAGGCTAATGGGGAAAATTTATAAACGTAGAGGCAGCCCATACTGGTATATTCGCTTACACAATAGGCGATACTCCACCTATACCACATTAAAAACCAAGGCAGAAGATCTGCTTCATCGCAAAGAGCATGAGCTATGGCAACGCCGTCATAGTATCGAAGACAAGACAAATTGCCAGTTGCAGGAGTTCTTTAATCGTTACTTAGAGTGGCTTAAGACTAACCGAAGAGCAGAAACGCTGAAATCCTACCGGAGCATTATAAATGAATTCAACGTCTTCCTGAGATCCTATCCGAGCGTCAGAAAGGTAAGGGACATCTCCCCATATCTGCTTGAAGAGTTTAAGACTTACCGAAGGCGGGGTCACGCGAAAGCATGGACAGTAAATAATAACATCAAAGGGCTGAAGACGATCTTCAATAAGGCATTGGAGTGGGGCTACGTTTATGATAATCCCGCCAAAACCGTAGGCTATATCGAAATCACAGACGCGAAACCGATCCGGTATTTATCAGAGAAAGAGTATAAAAAATTCTTCGAGGTCTGCAAGCAGGACTTCGCGGAGTATCACTCTATCTTCTACACCTTCTGTCACACAGGCATGCGTAGAGGCGAGATATTGTCTCTCAATTGGTCTGACATCGATTTCAAGCAAAGCATGATATATATACGAAGTAAGGATGGGTTCAGACCGAAAGGAATTGATAAAAAAAGTAAACAAGCAAAGACGCGGGTAATCCCGATCCACGACCACCTAAAAAGCATGCTCTACAAGCTACGACAGCCCTCCGGCAAGGTTTTTACCTATAAGGGGCAGCCCTACTCCCACAACAGATTAAGGCGCGTCTTAATGCGTATAGCAAGGCAAGCTGGCATTAAAGACCTGACCCGCTTGCACGAACTGAGACACTCTTACGCTACGTTTCTCGTAAAGCATGGCGTTGATATATATAAGGTTAAAGAACTTCTTGGGCATAGCGACATCAGAGACACAATGCGCTACGCCCATATGCCGACGGAGTTTATGAAAGAGGATGTGAAGAAGCTGGAAGCATTGGACGGCATTGATAAAAAGAGATAACATTTTGTAGAGATTCAGTTACGCCAATTTCCCCACCTCTACCCAAATCCTGTGACAATATTATTACAAGAAGTTTTACATTGTTATGACAATTTAAATAATAAATTATGCTATACTCTGCCTACATAGTTAATCAACGAAAGGTGCAGACTACCGAAAGAGAAAAAGGACGAAATAAAATATGACAAGAAAAATATTACCTTTAATACTAACTATAACGTTTTTCATTAATGGCACTTGCTATGGGCTAAGCCCTTGGGTAGGAAATCCCGAGACATACGATAGCCTATTACAAGAGGGCAGAAAAGCCTTTCTCGCAGAGGGGCCTGGTGTTGTCCTTGATATTGACAAACTAACGCAAAATGTTTTTGTCGGGGAGAAACCAGTACTGAAGGGTATTGAGTTTATCACACCTACTTATGATAATCTTCCTGAAGACTGGACAGCAAATCGCGAACTTTATCAGTATACTGATCTTATCGAAGCTCTTAAATATGTGAGGAAAATTGCCGGTATACCTGAAGAGGTCCTGGCTATAAAAGAAGTATATTATGAACTCGAAAGAGACGAAAGCGGAAAAGAAATAGAATTTGCGGGTACCCGGCTCGAAAAAATAGAAGAAAACGGTACTGTACGCTGGGAACTCGCCGTACATACTAAACTTTGCCAGTCCTGGGAAGATAATCGTCTGAATGATGAATGGTTTACAATAGATCTTCCTGACAGCAGTAAAATTACTCATAGTGTTGCCTGGGGTAAGTTTTTTCATATAGCCAGGCATTATTTTCGTAAATTGGGTGAATGCGGCCTCGGAGACGGGGGTCACATAATAGGGTTTAATCCTGCTGCTCTTGGCAAGCTTGATATAAGCCATGACGAGAACAAAGCAAACACAATCGGGGGAAAGAGATGGCTCGCTAATTATGCTATATGGATCTGGCTTTTGGGATCCTATGCGTTGGGTGACTCGACCAGGTATAACAACGAAGCGTTTAAACAGCAATGCCATTTTATTTTAAATGATCCAAGAGCAAAGAGAATGAAGCTTGACGAGGAGTTTCCAGTACCGGCGGGAATGGAACTGAATAAAGACTTTCTTGTAGATCTTGCGTGTGCTATTAATTACAGGGTTTTTTCCGAAAACGACAGAAAAGTTCCCGAGTTTGTCATAAGTGATGACTTGATAAGGCAATATAAAGAACGCAAGAAAAAGATTACCGAAACCATTTATACCGGCGGAACCGCGAAATCCAAAAGTCCTAATTTTCAAACAAAGGTTATAGAAGCATATCAAAAAGCTTACGGCCCTGCTATCATAAGCGAAGATAAAGCAAAAAGAATAAACAATGCGACAATTTTTCCTATTTTGGATGCAAACGGCCAATTTGTTAATATAGCAATGAAGGAGCCCAGCGCTCCGGAAGATGGGTTAGTTGTAGCTTTAGAAAGTTCATATATATGCGGTACGGATATAGATAAAGTACGAGGAAACAGGCCTCTTGATAGAAAAACACTCGGGATATTAGGGCATGAAGCGGTAGGCAGGGTTATAAAAGTAGGGAAAAACGTAACCGGATATCATGTAGGTGACAGAATTCTTTTTGACCCAAATATAGGTGATAATGAATGTGCTATCTGCAAAAGGGGAGTAGAACATCTATGTGACAATAGAACCGCGCGTAGCCATGTTATTCCTGGATTATTTGCGCCCTACGCTGTTATTCTAAAAGAGGAAATAAAAGCAGGCAACATTATTGGAGCATCGGATTCCGCCCCTTCCAAATACACTGGATTAGCGGAACCGATAGCATGCAGCTTATACGATTTGGAAACTATAAGAAAAAATCTTAGCGGGTTCGGTGACAAGCTGGTAATACACGGAGCGGGATTTCAAGGCATAATGCACGCCGTGCTAGCATCACGCATAGATGATGTCTTGTTTAAAGATATTATCATATTTGACACAGACCCATCGCGGGTCAAAATGGCACGCAAAGTTCTGGATTCAATTGGACTATACCATGTAAAGGCTTATAACAGCTCTGATCTAGGTAGTCAGGATATGGATAGAATATGCAAAGACGCTGACGCGACAGTTATAGCGTTTTCTCCGCGTACCGAAGAAATTGCCACAGAAATATATATGTCAGCGGGGGCAAGAACAAGAAAAGATGGTGTCGTAAGCGTGTACGGTGGTGCAGCAAGCGGAAAAGACTGGCATTCTATTTCGGTAAAAAAAGTGCATAGCGACCAAGTTAAATACATAGGGAATACAGGTGCTCCTCAGGCAACACTTAAAAGAGCCCTAAAATTAATTGAAGAAAGCGATGCCCTGAATACCGAGATTTTGGACACATTTATCACACATGAGGTAGGCCTCGAGAATTTAGAAGAAGCCTTCAATTTAGCTAAAAGTGGTGAAGCTTTAAAAGTGCGGGTTATTTGTAACCCTGATAAATCTAAAAATTATGATGGCATTAGTGGCCAGCTCAGAATGATTATTGATAAGGCAACATCCGATGGATTTTCTAATGTCCGAACAAGCGTAATTCGGAGAAGTACTGTATATTACATGGATTCGGATGACATGACTGTTAGAGAATTTGCGATTACAGCCGAAGACGTAGATGATGATATTAAAGTCCATCTTGAATGTTATCGGAAGAATCCAGATATATTATCGGTTGTTCAAACAGAATCACAGGTCGTTAAAGATATGCTTCGTGAGGGTTTAATTTCTGAAGAAAAACCACTAGCGTTGCTTACACCTGAATCTGTTGCGATCCCTAAGGAAAAGCAAGGATTTCCTGTTGTAGAAAATTCTCCAAAGGAAATAGCAAAGATTCCAGAGAAACATTATGCGGTTATAACCCAAAACGGTACTATCATAAGCTTCGGTACGGATCTAAAGGTTACTTATTGGCGAAATAAAGTTACACAAACAAATGCGGAAATGGTTAGGGCAGCATTAGCATTTGGAACACCAGATTATCTTAATGAAGCTGAAGCAGTGAAGCTTCTCGGAGGAGTCGAAAGAGACAGGATCAAATCAATGGGCCAGGTAAGACAGCCGCCTACTCACGCGCCTCCAAAAAAAGCAACATCGCCACTCTACGAACAATACATCGATGAAATAACAAATTTAAGAGAAAAACTTCATCTTACTGGTCAGAAAATAGCGGATAAAGGATTAGTCGATGGCCCGGGAGGAAATATTTCGACCTGCACTAAAGACAGAAAACTAATGGTTATTAAAGCGAGCGGATGCGCTTTTGAATCAATGGGGCCGGAAGAATTTGTTGTGGTAAACTTAAAGACAGGTAAACTTGTAAAAGAGTTTAGAGACAAAAAGCCAAGCGTTGAAACAGCATTCCATAGAGCAATATACCTCGCACGAAAAGACGTTTTCTCAGTGGTGCATACACATCCAGCTGCAGCTAGTGCGCTTGCTACGGTTAATAAAGAAATATCCGTAGACGGCAAAGTTATCCCAGTCATACCTTATATATATCCAGGGAGCGATGCCCTCGCTGAAGGTGTGTCCACTGTGATTGAAAACAATGACGCAATGCTAATGAAAAACCATGGCAGTATTGTCGCTGGTAAAGATCTTAATTCCGCATTAGAGTTCGCGGTAAAAATAGAAGACAGGGCCACCGGAATTCTTCAAAATAAAAAAGCCTTTGAAAAAAAACTAAACGCATATTATAAGGTACAGGAGGCGCTAAAGAAACTTGAAGGAGCCCCGGGGCAAAGAGACCTGAAGAAAATTCTAAAGGCAAAAAATGATGTAAATTTTGCACGTGAAGAATTTTGGATGGAATCCGAAGTTTTAACTCTTTCTAATACTACACAACTTGAAGATGGAGATGTTTTATGCGATTTGCGGACTAAAGAAATCAAACAATTCACTGTGGAATTAACAGCCAGATCAAGAAAAATAAAATCAGATGTTGTCGTATTGCGACCGCTTTCCCTTACAGCTTCTCAGAGAAAACACCGCGATACACTAGTAGAAACTATTCGATATAGTAAGAATCGCGAAAAGAGAAATGCTGCTTTAGCGACGTTTAAGTCAATGGTAGATCGAGGTATTTTACCTATACCCAAAGAGACCAATGATGTATTTCAACATTGCCATTCTACTTACTCGCATAGCCCCGGGAATACACCGGCTTATATAGCGTGGAGAGGATATGTTCTGGGTCTTTTAGTTACCGGCATAGTTGATCATGACACAGTAGATGGAATAGATGACTTTTTAGAATGTGCCCAGATCCTGGATCTTCGCAACCCGACTTCAGGGTATGAACAGAGATGTATAGCGAAAGGAACACCATTTGAGTTTATGACAACTAATTCTCCAGGAAATGACGGCGAGACATATGTAGCTTTCCATGGTGTATCAAGAAGAAGTCATAAGATTCAGGAAGAGAGAGTTGTGCCGGCTAAGATAGAACGTTTTAAGAAAAACACTGAATATATAAACAACCTGAATATTATTCCTCAAAAACTTGATTACGAAACACACGTGCGGCCGTTGACGGAAAACAACAATCCTACAGAAAAACACCTAGCCGAAGCTATAGCAAGGTTGATATATGCGAATTATGAAGAAGAGGTGAAAAATGGCGAATGGAGTAATGTCCTTGCTTGTGCTAAGTCTCTCGTGGAAAAATGTCCGAATTCTTCAATATTAGCAGAAGAGGAAAAAGATGTAGAGGACCTTGTTAAATTCATATTCCTTATGAGAAATAAAGTAGTCACTCCTTTAAAGCAATTGGAAGAATTGCAACCTACAGAAGACGAAGTGGTGCAAGATAGAGAGCTTTATGATGATGCTCACGCCCACAACGAGCTTGTGTATTACTGTTATTTAGGAGCAAGTAAATGCCAAGCAGAGGACCGCACAGTTTTGACGCGGGAAACAAAGCTAGCATTTATACGCGATATGAGAGGTTCACTACCCAAGGATATACTTGATTGGTGGCTTGCCAAAGAAAATGCCAGTATGCTACATCTTTGGTTTAGATACCAGAAAAGCATAGGAGCCGATGGCGTTGCTTTTATGCCGAACCGAAACTCTCCAGAAGAGATAGAAGAAGTTATAAAGATAGCCCAAGAATGCGGCTTTGATCATATTGCTAATGGTATGGATGTAAATACTCCGGATATGCCTTATACCTATTACGATTATTCAAACCGTCCGGGATTTGTCAAAGAGTCAATGTATATCGTGGAGCACGAGAATGAAATGAGAAAAAGTCAGGTTCATGATCCAGAATTTGGCAATAAACTCGCAGTATCATACAGAGACATTTACAAGAAGCACATGGTGACTAAAGATGAGGCAGAAGGACAGCCTGATATAGACGCAATCCCGGTAGCAATACCCGCAAAGTTAAAAGAACGAAAAGAGCTCCGTCTTGCATGTAAGGACGCCGAAGCAGGTGCCCTTCAGGTGTTTGATACAGTGTATATGAAAAAACCTGAAGCACCAGAAGGTGGGCTTGTTATTGAGCTAGAGGCTTGCTACATATGCGGTACAGATACCAACCATTATATAGGACAACGTCCACTCGACCCGAATACACTCGGTATATTAGGTCATGAAGCGGTAGGTAAAATTACTAATATAGGAAAAGGCGTAGAAGGATACGAAATAGGAGAAAGAGTACTTCTCAATACCATAAGCTCAGATATGACCTGTGCTGTTTGCAAACACGGTGTTCCACACGAATGCACTCAGAAAAAATGCCGAAGTCACCAATATCCCGGCTACCTGACAAAATACGCTATATTCACCGAGGAAGATGTTTCTGCGGGAAATGTAATAAAAATAGGACAAAACGTGGATCCGCGTTATGGAGCGCTTGCCGAGTCCATCGCATGCAGCCTTCATGATATGATGAATACCAAGCGTTCTTGCAAAGGTGAAGCGGAGAAGATTGTTATCTGGGGGACAGGATTTCAGGGTATTATACATGCTGCACTTGCCGCGCTTGTAGATGAAGTAAAATATAACGAAATTATACTACTTGGAAGAAATGACAAAAAGAACCGGGAAGCCGAAGCGATATTTACCGAGCTTGGTCTTCAAGATAGGATAAAAGTTTATAATAACCAGACACTTTCTAGAGATGAGTTGGAAGAAGTATGTGGCGAAGCTGATGTAAGCGTTATCGCCTTTTCACCTCCTTCGCCCAAAGATAAACCCGGTGTTGCTGCTGCGTTATACGACCAAGTTGTAGCTTTAACGCGTAAAGGAGGCGTTTTAAGTCTCTATGGAGGAGTTCCGGAACATTGGCCGCTTCTTTCGCCATGGTATCCACATTATCATGAAATTAATTACATAGGCAATAGTGGCGCGCCTGCCGGGGTTTTGGCCTGGGCGCACAAACTTATAGAAAAAGGTGTATTAAAGAAAAGTCTTTTAGATGCACTTATATCGCATGAATATACGCTTGATGAGGTCGACAAGGCGCTTGAAGCTTCGGCCAGCCGCGAGGCGCTGAAGGTTCTTGTAAGATGTAATTCTAAACTTCTAGAACCAGTTGAAATAGATGGTTTAGTATTGCGTGCCGAAAGTTCGGTATCAATTTTATCGGATGGCTCAACATCTAATTTTGAGCCAGTTTTTAATTACACATTAAATTTCTATGATGGTCGAAGAAAGATCGCGGGAGCTACTGTCAGCGTAAATGACAACGCGATATTATTACCCGCATGTACTAAACTTAATGTTGTGACGGATATGAGGGGTAGAGGTATTGGCAACAAGCTTATACTGCAAGCTATCAAGGGCGCCAATGAGGAAGCAAAACTAAGAGGGCTAAATCCTAAATGGGTATTATTTACCGTAATGCAGGATAATTTCGAAGATCATGTCGATGCCGCCAAAAGGCTTGAGCCCATGTCAAAAATATTGAAGAAGTTTAACGCCGGAACATATGACTGGGGATGGTCCAGAGCAACCCAGACCCCTGTTGATTACGACGATGTCTTGGAAGGCATGTTGCGAAACATTTCACCTGATGCTGAATCCGGAACTTTTGTGCATTTCGTAGAACTGGAAAGGTTGTTAGAACCATCCGCTACAGAAAAAGAAGAGAAAACCGGCACTGAGATAAGGAGCTATGAGCCAGGGGAAGCTGACGCAAGTGTTGGAAGGCTTGAGACGCTCATAAACACGTTTCTGAAGAGTTCTGGTAAGAATGGAATGCGGCTAAAGGTGGACACTGGATGTCAGGATTCATTAGGTTTTAGGAAGCTGGATGAGTCATCCAATGTATGGGTAATAAACCCCAATGCGCTTAACCACGATGCATTTTTAAGCGAAGTTGCAAAAGGAGCTGAGTTGACAGCTAACGAACAAACCATGGATGCGTGGAAATATTTACAAAATCAAGTCTGGTTAGACAATAAGCTTGAATTTGCTGTTCGTGACGTACCGTGGATACAGGAAACAGATATACGGATCGCAGATCTTTATGACCCATCTGTGCGCTTGCTCGTAGGCTTGGGCGATGTCAGGGGTTCTGCTTCGTATCAGTCTTTTTATGTTAACTATTACCGTAATGAGGGATTACCTGCTGTGCAGGACATTTTTAAACGAGCTGGTTACCGAATGCTAACCATACCGGTCCAAATGGTAAAAGAGGATCTACCTGATATACCAAGAATATTACAAACCATATTAGGGGACAGGCGTATTATACGCATAGCACTAACAAAACCAACAAAAGTTGCTGCAGTAGAAACAAGATTGATTGACGAACTAGATCCAGATACTTTGGATACAGGTGCAGTGAATACATCAGCGATAGAAGGAAGGGGTTCTTCGCGTCATTTTATAAGAAGAACTACAGATGGCCTTGGTACCGTTGCTAAGGCAAAACAAAGTCTTAGTGAAACAAGGCGATTGCTTAATGATAGTATTGCAGGGATAATAGGATTAGGTGGATTTGGCCTTGCGGTTCTTGGTAAACTTCTAACAGACCCGGACGCTCCCAAAGAAATACGCATAGCTGTCAGGGATAAAAGCTTTAGCAAAGCTCAGGAGGCACTTGCTTCCATACAGAAGGCATACAACGATAAACTAGGACATGGCCCTCGAACACAAGTACGTATTTATACATACTCAGAGCTTGACCATGCCCAGGAACATCATCCGTTCAAGGATGCAGACGTACTGTTTGACTGTACAGATGTTGGTATGAATGATGATAATTGTTCGCTTTCATATCTGGATTTTCTCCATCCAGATATGATTGTTTTTCATGCTGCTTACAGGGATGCTAATAAAAAGCCTCGTGTTCCCCCGATACTTGTAGAAGCAAGAAAGCGAGGCGCCATGGTTCATAATGGGATAGCCGACTGGCTAGGACACCAATATATGCAGGTAACAGAAGATTTAAAACGTGCTGCAGGATTAACCCCAGCGATGCCAGAGTGGAATGACGACAAGTGGATAGTTATCCGTGGAGAGTTGGAAAAAATAGCGTTCCGCTGGGCAAATGCTCAGGGGCTAAAAGACGCAATGGACCTATTAGAAGCTGACCATACAAACGCAGACGGTCATGAAGTCATGCGTGCAGATATTATTCCGGAATTAATGGAGAGAAAAGACTTCGTCCGAATTACAAATTGGCTTACAAATTTATGGAGAGATTTACCACAAGTCCAAGCAGATAAAACGTTAAAAGAAGTCGCTGTCAAGATACTTCATCACAAAAACTGCAGTGAGTTTTTAGCTTCGCCGGAATATATGAAACCTGAACTTGAAAACATGAGAGGTGACCTGACTGACACATACGGATTAACGGTTATGGTGCGGTCCGTAATTGCTGAATGGCAGATATTGATTGCGAAAGATCGCGGACACGGCTCACAAGATGAAGAAATGCCTGAACTTTCGCTTGAGGAAGCACAAGGTGTCTGGGAAATGTTAAGACTTCTGCATGACGGCAGGCAAATAGAGATAATCACCTCGCAGCGTTTTTATAATAGCTTTACACAGGATACGCACAACGCAATAGATAGAATAACGAGAATGGCCAAGAAGGCGAAAGGCAAGGAAGCCATAAAAGGCAAAGCGCTTGATGTTAAACCATTTTCGGATAGGCAGCGTCTTATGGAAGCCTTAAGAATTGGCAGAACTAGGCAGCCTAATGTGCAAAGATTGCTTATTCTTGAAAAACGAGAATCCGAAGCATTCAAGAAATTCTTAGATAGAGCCCCGTCACGCTATGAGAATTTCAGAAACGTTCGTATTTTAACTATAGAGCTTCCTCCCAATTATTACAAAGATGGCCCCAAAGCCCTGTCTAATGAGAAAAAGACGGCCCATCAGGGAAGAGTTCTTAATCTTGGTATACTCGCAAGACTAATAGAAAGAGGAAAAACGCGTCCTATTCTGGAAGCATTGTTCAAAAGCATGCTGAAAGGACACGTTAAAGATAGCGGCATAAATGATTTCGCAGATGACGTTCTTGCCCCAGAGAACGAAAGCACAGCCCTTAATAAAATCGCGCAAAGGGTGCTAAATTGTTTGAATAAAATCGTTAGTTTGATAAGCTGGTTGGAGCAGGAACTCCGCAACCTGCGAGAATTCTGGAGATCCGCTTAAACTGTTGCCTAGTTATTTTCTTTAATGTCAGAGTATATTAAAAACTTTACTAGGTAAAAGAGATCGACACCAAGCCGCATAATATCCAACACATCCAAGATGCTTCAAATTATATAGAACGACACACTTTCGGCACA
>JABMQH010000129.1 GCA_013203355.1 Candidatus Omnitrophota bacterium
AATTGTTTCTTTCATATTTTTAAAAAATTCCACCAACTCAATAAACTGAAATCAGCCCAGCCTGGATTTGAACCAGGAACCTCAGCTCCAAAAGCTGGTGTGTTACCAATTACACCACCGGGCAATGGCAATAAACACAAACCTAAAAGGCAAAGCTTAAAACTCTAAATCTCCCTCCAACCCCTTCTTCTTTTCTGGTTCTGGTTGAACCGGTTGGGCTTCAGCAGCTGGTTGGGCTTCAGCAGCCGGTTGGGCTGGGGTAACTTGACCTGTAACAGTCTTTCCTTGTTTCTTCTCGACCTCGTATGCCTCCAATACTTTCTTCTGCAAATATTCCCTGCACTCAAGTGTAATTGGATGCGCGATATCCCTATGCTCGGATTCCTTCTGGCCTACTTCTGTTGTAGTATGAACAGGCCTACGCTCTTGCATAGGTAAGCTTGTCCCGCAATTGTTGCAAAACTTGCTCCTCAAGGCATTTTTAAAATTACACTTTGGGCAAGGGTCTTTAAGCTTCCTGGAAGGCATAGCTACAAACAGTCCCTTTTGACCCTCTATTACTTTAATATTTCTAACCACGAAAGCGTTGTCAAACGTTACGGTTGCGTACGCTTTCAATTTTTTGTCATTTCCTTCCTTCAAAAATGTCCTTACTTCCGTGATTTCCATGTCTTTTTGCTCCTTTCGCGCCTCTAGTTAAATGTCTTAACAATTAAAGCTTTAGAGCCACTTCCAATACTTGCGTTTACCCTTCTCCTTACTGCAATCGCCTCCTCTCTAGTCTTTGTTATCCCAAAAATAGCTGATCCGCTTCCGCTTAATAGGGCACCGTAAGCACCTTTTTCAAGCAAAAGGCTCTTTGTGGAGCCGATTATTTCCGCTTTCTTAAACACTACTTCTTCCAACTTATTATAAAGGGAAGTCGCTAAATTTTCAATGTCCTTTCTCATAAGGAAACGGCGGAATATTGTAACATCAACTATGTTTGGTGTCAACCCTAAAGTCAAATCACCATATACCCGCTTTGTTTCGCACCCAAATGTAAATGGTATTATTATATGCCATATTATAACATCATTATATATAGGGGCCACATCATCCCCCTTATTTCTGCCAATGGCAAAACTGCAATCATGAAGAAAAAAAGGCACATCAGCGCCTATTGCCCTTCCTATCTCTATTAATTCACTCCTCTTAAGCCCTAATCTAAACAATCTATTTACCCCTGATAATACGGTAGCCGCGTTTGAGCTGCCTCCGCCAAGACCAGAACAAACCGGGATGTTCTTCTTTATGTTTATCCTGACCCCTCCTTTAAAGCCTGTTTTATCAAACAGGATCCTTGCGGCCTTATATGCCAAGTTTCGTCTGCCGGTTGGCAATGCGGGGTTGTCGGTTGTAATCTTAATACCGGTGTTCTCAGGCCTTATAGTTACTATGTCAAAAAGTGATATCTTCTCGAAAATAGTCTCAATGTCATGGTACCCATCGGGCCGTTTGCGTAGTACATTTAAATATAGATTCAGCTTTGCGGGAGATTTTAGGACAAGCTTGTTCATGTATTTAGCGACGGGGTTTTCATATTCAATGCATCTTTTGCTGCTTTAATAATATCCTGCGCTGTTAAATTAAATGCTGTAAATAACTCGACAGGCTTCCCTGACTCGCCAAACCTGTCATTTATGCCAACCATCTTTATGGGAACAGGGCAATTTTGACTCAAAAACTCTGAAACAGCACTCCCGAGACCACCGAATAGAAGATGTTCTTCTGCTGTGACAATAGCCCTTGTCTCTTCCGCAGCTTTCAAAATCACCTCTTCGTCCAGTGGCTTCGGCGTATGAAGGTTTATAAGCCTTGCTGCTATCCCTTCCTTTGACAATTCCTCACAAGCCAGCATCGCCTCATAAACCATATTTCCACAAGCAATTATTGCAAGGTCATTACCCTCTTTTAGCACATTCGCTTTTCCTATCTTAAAAAAATCATTTTCCTTAGTAATAACCGGAACGGGGCTTCGACCAAGCCTTATGTATACAGGGCCTTCTATCTCCAAGGCAGCCTGAATGGTCGCTTTCTTTGCTTCCTGGGCATCGGCTGGAACGACTACTGTCATCCCCGGGATAACCCTCATCAGCGTAATCTCCTCAATGGCCTGATGTGTTGCACCGTCTTCTCCTACAGATATGCCGCCATGCGTGCCGATTATCTTTATATTCAAACCCATATAAGCAATGGAAACCCTAACCTGGTCCCATGCCCTCCCGGAAGCGAATACGCCAAATGTACAGGCAAATGGGATCTTCCCCATCAAGGCCAAACCAGCGGCTGCACCAAACATATCCTGTTCCGCTACGCCAAATCCGAAAAATCTATCCGGGAACTTCTCCTTAAACCACCCCGCCCTGGTTGAATCTGTTAAATCAGCACACAAAACTACAACCCTTTTATCCTTTTGGCCTAATTCCAAAAGGCCTTTTCCAAATCCGCTTCTTGTCGGCACTTTTTCTAGCATCTTATATCAGATCCTCTATTTTTACTTTTCCCCGCCTAAATTTATACAGTGTGTCTTTTGCAATTACCTTATTTTTCGATGGAATCGAAATTCCGACCTCGGTAAAATC
>JABMQH010000130.1 GCA_013203355.1 Candidatus Omnitrophota bacterium
TTCCGCAGAGAAAAAGGTAAAATCGCCTGATTACTGGCGTTTTAGAGCCGGTTTAGCAGAGCCAAAGCCGTATGAAAGTGAAGAGGCAGAAAAACGCGAAGACATAACGATTATTCCATTTGGTGCAAAGGCGATATTAACAGACGCCAAGACAATATTGGAAAACGGGAAACTGTCCCCGTCTTTTGAGTTTATTGATTTTAGAGAGCATAATCTGCGTAGGAATTCTTCGTCAATCCTTCAGTCTGGAATTATCCAACCTTTCTCTGGTGGTTCGAGTTTGACGTTTGTTTCTTCTAGCTCGTTAGACAATAGTTTTGACGACAAGTTGACCAGGGATTCTATTGTTTTGATTTTACAGAAGCATTTTGGGAGAAAGAAAGCACTTGACATTTTGGATTTAGGAAGCGGGCGAGGTGAATTCATAATAGATTTCGCGGAATCGTTGTCTATCGGCGATTTTGAAGTTAGAATCCAAGGAGTAGAAATTAATAATTTCTACGTAGAGGAAGCTGTCAATTTAGGTGTTAAAGTCAGAGAGATGGCCATTGAGAAGGCTGTTAAGTACTTTGGTAAGAATTCCCAGGACATCGTTACAATTATTGCTCCGGATTCTGACATGGTGCGAAAGGCACTTACTGCCGCATATTGTTTGGCGAGAGTTAACGGACTAATCATTCTAAGGCTTTATGACTATGGGCTTTGGCAACAAGAAGCTATGAGCGATGATAAAAAAGAGGTTATGAGTTTTTTGACTGATCTAAAATCTCTAGGCGTCAATCATTCTGTTGAATTTTTGTCTAATAATCCAGCTGGTTTGTCGACAGAAGCACGTAAAACTTTGAACCCAATATTTATATATTTATCGGGTTCCAGCTCGGCGGTGGTTTCTTATTATAAAACGGCATTATTTAAGGCTTTCGGGCAGGAAGCAAAGGTGGAGAAAAATATAGCCTTGTCGATACTTAATATTCGCCGTCCAATTAAACATTATTTAAAGCCCTACGAACGATTATCAGCGCGGGCAAAACAGCTACAAGAACTAACAAGTAAATTTGCGGATAAAGCCTACTCGGAGTACATCAGTAGACTAAACAAACATTTCGAAAACTATACAGCTGAAAAACACTCGATTTATTTGCTTCGTTTTCGATACCCGCAATCCGGCGCCAAAGAGTATTTTATTCTCGGCGAAACTCCGCTTGCCGCCCGGGACTATTTAGAATGGTTGGATATCAATCATAGTTCAAGGACAATACAAGCGGCAGCAGTCTTTACGCTGAAAATGCCGGTGCCGGAAGATATAGTTGAAAAATTACAAAGGGTAAATGACGGGTATCGGCAGAAGAAATCCGGTTCGCCGCTTAGCGCGGATTCCAGTTCATTGTTGGATAAGGACGTCGTGAATCCGTCGGCAAGAACCGCATCATTAGTTAGCGATGAGCCAGCCGCCGCCTCACCGGTGGAACAATCCAGCAGTTCTACAGGTTTTATCGAAGGATTGCTTTTCAGGCCAACGATAAATTTTGAGCATGGCACGAAGCTGACCCCTAAGGTTATCCGAAAGCATATTAAGACGACTAGAAACGCAGCGCAGGTACGCGAGCTTTTGCGTACCGCAAAAGAAAAAGATATTAAGGTGTCAATAGAAGGGCATTTACGGGGAATAGACGGCCCTGGCTCAAGCTTAGATCTGCCGGAATTTCAAATTAAGCTGACTAAAAAAGACGCACGGTCAATAGAGGAATTTCCTTCAACACCTACCATTGCAAGTGAGTTCAAACTAAAGATACGTTTTGAATTAGCAGATGATCCTGACTCTATTGAATATATTGCTCCTGATTATGGGATTATGAAGAACAATCCGTTTATAGTAAAGAAGGTAAAACTTGATAAGAATGGCCGCATTGTAGAGGCGATGACGGCAAGGTTTGCATTCAGCAACATTATCAAGTTATTCAGAGGTAAGGTTAAGCTAAATAAGAATGCCCAAGCGTTAGCTCCCGCGTTTATCCTGATGAAAGTATTTAAATTAAAAGGTATAAGGGTAATATGTGAGGAGATTTCAGCGATGGCAAGAGCGGGTGGAATGGAATCATCAAATGTATTTAACGTTACGCTCTTCGCAGGAGGAAGTATGTTAAGCGGTGCTGGTTTAAGCATGGCGGATATTTTCAGCGAGTGCGTGAAGTTTGAAAATGATGAACTTGGCGGATTAACAGGAGGCCAGGGGCATTTGTGTTGCATGTTGGGAGGAGCTTATCAGCACGTATGGCTTAGCGGCCAGAAAAATGATCAAGGACAACTTATGAACCCCTATAGCGCGTTATCGATACCTCTGTTAAAAGGAGAAGAGTCAATACGGGCGATAGAGGAACATACTTTCTTGGTGCAGGCAGCAAAGGTTTATAAAAATGGTAAGCCACAGGTTAGAAGAGTGGCCAGTCTTACCAATAATATGTGGACCGATCTTTTACGGGATAAGGATCCGATAGGATTTGCCAAGCATGAAGAAAAACTACCTGCTACGGCAAGATATACTCTGGATTTAGCAAGAAACGCTTTTGGTGCTGCCTCAGATGAAGTCCTGCGTTATACCTATAGGCGGCAGGATTTAGATAAAAGATGGCTTGGTTTAGCTATTGACGCTCATCGTGGGGTAGAAGGTATTCCTTCTTACGCATATCGTTACGCTCGCAGGGTCTGGGATCATAAGCATCCCGATTATGAGGATTATGAAGTGGTGCGTACGCTGTATGAAGAGATAGGGAGTGATTTAAGGGAAATAAGTTTTTACACTTTGGATCCCTTAAATACATTAGTAGAAGAAGGGGCTGAGAATAATATAGCGATTATGCCTTTGGGGGCAGGTGGCCCGGGAGCAAATTCTATAGCAATGTCTGCAGAAGACAGTGAGTATATGAGAAGATTTTTTGAAGATCATTCGCTGGGAGAGTTACAGCAAGAGGAGGTACGTTCTATTATGCGAGGTACTGGCGAGTTAAAAGGCTACATGCCTTTTAAGGTGGGCAAAGAGCCGCTTAAGATTTCCGGGTTCAAAGAACTAGGATTGCAGTTGCCCGAGGGACCGCAAAAAGTTATTGTTCGAAGAGACGATATTACTCGTATTGTTCAAGCCAGCTCCTCTCCGGTTATTTTCCCTAACAGGCTGTCAAGGAAATTAGTTGAGCCGACACCAGAGATAGCAAAATCTTTTCAGGAAACGATAACGTATGTTAGGGAAAATTATGTAAGGTATAGAAAGAATTTTGTGTTTATTGAACAATATAGGACACTTGTTCCAATGTTGTATTTATTAGAGGAATCTTTTCGTCTTGTTACAACTAATTATATCGGCGGAAAATATTGCATTGACGCGCTCAGCAGTTTTTCTTTGCAATTGAGTAAACATGAATTCATAGGCGTAGTATTACATGAACTAGAACACCTTTTTTCTGATACGTCTACAGAATATTCCAGAATTAGAGAATTTATAGAAGATGATGACTCAGAAGAAGTAATGGCTATAGCAGAAGAGATGCTTCATAATATAGAATCTAATGCTGATGAATTTTCCGTTATTGTCCTTGCTGACATGGGGCAGGATCCATATTCATATTTGAGCCTACTTGATAAGCTTAGGATTAAGAGCAGCTATACAGGTTTTAGAGAAAGGATTATAGATGATTTTAATTTTTCGGGAGCTATTGATTATTTTGAGAGCCGCGGACTCACAACCCATCCGCCATTAGAACGAAGGAAAGAAAACGTAAAGAAGACAATAAAAATAAGCAGGCGTTTTTCCGGCTCATCTTTAGTGGGCTGTGGTTTTAGGTCGGCAGTAGATACTAGATTCTTGGATCAGGATCAAACATCAAGGAAGCAGAGGGTTATTTCTTCATCAAGCGCTTCGATTGATGAACAATGGGCAATACCCAGGACACACAACCCTGCGAGGTTTTATTACCCGGTAACGGTATCCGGAATAAACGAAATAATTTATCCCGCCACGGAATTTAAGAATAATAAGTTTTGTTTTCTTTCGGTAATCTCCGCGGATTTTCTTAATACGTTTGACGGGTATAGCATCGGCTTAGTAATGGAATTTCCGTTTAGAAATATTTGGGCGATATTAAGGCAGACGGCAGAAGAGATAGCGACAAACGATGTAATAGTAAAAGACGAAAAGACGATTTTGTCATTCCTTGAGCAACATTTAAAGAGCTATAGAGACAATGTCCTATATTCAAGATTTCATCAAGAGTACGCTGATTTAACATTTACGCCGGAAGATATTATGTTTGAAAGTATGCATTTAAACGCAAGCCGGCTTAGCAGCCAAAGGTATCGTTTGTTCTGGGATTTCGTAATGAAGAAAAAAATTCCGGTTATTTTTACAGCAGAAAAAGTCGTCAATCTTGAAGAATCAAAAAGGCAGTTTGAATATTTCTTTCCCAAATATAAGAATACAAGCCCTAATATGTATACAATTCCAGCTTGGATAAAGGTTCGGCAAGGAAGAAAACAGATTGTTGAAGTGCAAGGCGAAAGATTCAAACTGCGGCCTTTTGGTGATTTTAATAATGCGAGCATGCAGATTAATACCCAGGCTGGAGAAAAGGTGGGAGATATTTACGGTATAAGGAAATTGGAATTAAGCGAAAAGAATGGTGTTGATTTAGAATTTACAATCAGCCCTAAAGGGTTTTCCCCTTATACAAAAGCTTATATAAACACTGATTACAGAGTTTCCAGCTCGGCAACGGCGTTTACGTTTCAAGATCTTAAAAAGCTATTCAGAGATATAAAAAAGTATATTTACGTTATGAAAGAAAATGTGTCAGAGAGCTATTTACAAAGGAAAAATATCACGGTAAAAAACTTAAACGATTATCATAAAACAAAAGATATATCAAGCAGTTCTCTGGCAAGGGAAAGGATATTTGTTCAGTATATTCAAGAGCTTAAAAAAGCACGGGCAAAGATAATTTATGAAGAAGAGAAAAAAGCTAAAGTTAAAGCATACCATGATTTTATAGAAAGACTGCTACGTATAGAAGATATTGAGGCGCAAATAACGTTTGTTTACCCTCTGATGGGTCCAGATTCTGTCTTGGCTCGATTTCGCAGAACTATCCCCATCAATAAAAGTATCAATGACTTTATAAGAGGTGAATCGTTATTGATGTTTGTTTATCCGAATGATGCCGATATCTTAGGAGAAATTTGTTTAAATATGCAATTAAGAATGTCTCTTAATGCTTGGGCAAAGGAAAGTTACGATATTATAAATAAAATAGAACACGAACATCTTATATTCGTGTTGAAAGGAGTTTTTCAATTTGCTTTAGATCAAAATGCCGTTAAGAAATCGAAAGAATTATTAAGGTATGTGTTTTTGAATATCTTACAAAAAGGAGATAAGATTCTTGTTTTGGATAGCAAAGATTCGGTGTATGAGCCGATAGCCGTTAAATCGGGATTTTCATATTTATATAAAGGGAAAGATATAGGATCTATTATATCTGTTATAGCTTCAGCTAAGCCGCCAAAGTTTCTTTTTCTTCCGAACATACTTAGAATTTTAGAAAAATCCAGTTCTCCCTTAAAAAATAGGGGTGAAGTATCCAAAGGTATAGATAGGTTTGGATTAGAGGAATTAACAAAGTATGTCAATAATGTTTTACCAGCTATTCATTCCTATTGTTTGGTTATTGAGAAATTTAAGAAATCAACAGAAAGAAATAACACCAGTTTGTTGGCAGAAATAGTTTATAGTCGAGAGCTTGGAGTTGGTAGCAAAGAGCAAAGAGTCGAGGGCAAAGAGCAGAGGACAGAGAGAGGTTCTAGCCCACTGATGAATATTTCTGAAAATAAATGGATAGAAATATTAAAACAGCAAGGTTTGGGTATTGTCAATATTGAACATGCTCGGAGAAATGTAAATGCTGTTGGTTTTTTTGCTAAAACACTTGAGTTGAATATTCGAGAAATGGAATTTCAGCGTTTAACTAAATTAAATGAGATTGTGAACGATGGAATTAATTCCAGCTCGCCGGTAAGGAAAATAAGTATAAAAGATAAAGGATCAAGACAAGGTTTTGCTGGCAGGATTAGAGACAGGAAAGTGAGTTTTATAACTTCTCTGAAAATGTTTTTTGAAAAACACAGGGATCCGGTATGGAATTTAGACCAGATGCTGCGCTATGAGCCTGTGGCGCAGTTTATTAAAGGTCTACGTTTGTCTGAAACGCTTATCATTGAAGTCGGAATTGGACAAGAAGGAGGCCTGGCCAGATATAGTGAAGGAGTGCTTGATCCTATAGGGGTAGACCTTCTCGCTGCGGGAATATTGCCTTTAGGCAAAGATAATAATGAAAGCAGGAAGTGGATAACGGCTGATGCGGCAGCAATTCCTGTTCGCCATAACAGGGCTGATGTTCTTGTTTGCCTTGATATGCTCGAGCACGTTTCTACCCAACAGCGCCTTAAAATCGTTTTAGAGATGTATGCTCTTATTCGTGAAGGAGGGCATCTTATTTTAGGAATTCCGATGGGCAAGCAGGCGGATTGGGTTGAATCTATGTTTAATCGGCTGTATAAGTTATTTAATGGCAACACCTACCGATGGCTTGATGAACACCGGATATATGGATTGCCGCAAGACAACGAGTTTAAAAGACTACTTTTAGAAGCCGGTATTGATGATTATCGTACCGTTGAAAATAACGCCGTGTATTTATGGCCGTTTTCTCTTTGGCTTTGTTTTATTCTGCCTAAAATATGCCCATCGTTACAAAAAATAGTAACCAAGAAGTTGTTCTATCCGCTATTTTCACGCTTTAATACACCCGGCTATCGAAAAATCTACTTTATCCGTAAAAACAAACATCACCAAGGTTATTTGGCAATAGTCAATTTTACTACCGATTCCAGCTCGCCGGCAGGCAGAATGGCTTATGGCTCATGGCTCATAGCTGATGGGGATATTGCTGTGTGGCAAAGGGCAGAGGATAGAGAGCAAAGGGCAGAGGATAGAGAGCAAAGGGCAGAGGATAGAGAGCAAAGGGCTAAGAAGGGTTCCAGCTCACCGGCGGAAGGAAAGCCCGCCGCTTCGCCGGTTGACAATAAAAATAAATATATCGTTCTACAAGAATTTGGCCTTAAGAGGAAAGTGGACGTTGTTAATCAACAGGGCTATATTGCTGATTTAGTTATGCAAAGTTCAGGAAAGATATTTACATTTAGACATTTAGGACAAGAAATTGAGCTTGGCGAGGAACGTATTTTACAAAGGAATTTCCCTGTTTTCCAACTTATGGCAGACCATGAGGAATTAGTAGGGTTTTTTATATATCGTATTAGGCCAGAAAATACTCAAACTGCCACGATTATTTTTAGCGGCCAGAGTTTTTGCCTTACTAACTTAGAGAGCGAAACCCAAGAACTCGAGGAGGAATTTCCTGGTAATTGGGGACGTCCTTTCTATGTAATCCCTGAACATCGAGAGGACTATCTTGGCTCAGTATCATTTATCAATGGTATATGGCATATGAGATTTATAGATAGACTAGAGCGCTTTGAATGGAGGGGTCCTGAAAGTGATGGGAAAAGGGTAATTGAAAATATTTTTCTGACAAATCACAGTACAGAGGAAGGATTTAATGTGTGGGTGGGGTTATTATCGGAAGAAAAAAGCACAGAATATTTTAGACAAAGAAAAGACAGGTTTAAGTTATTCTATATATCGGATTGGATTAAGTCTAATAATATAGATATTGCCGCTTCCCCGGCTTCCCCGCTGGAGAACTCCATCTCCAGCAGCCCGATGGCCAGAATATCCTCCAGCTCGCCGGTAAGGGAAGATAAAGGTAAACGAACAGCCTCCGACCTTAAAATATATTTTAAAGAGCATTTTATTCCTAAACACTTATATTTTTTACTTGGGCAGTTAAAGATTGTGGCTGTCGCGCAAACGTTTGCATTTGGCGGGCAGAATAAAGCGAAAGCCGCCAGGAATCTGGATATACCCATATATTCCGTAAACAATTTGGTTGAAAAGTACGGAGATAAGATTAATAAACTATCCGCAGATAAAATTCCTGGTTTTCCCGGAAAAACATTAGCTGAACTTGAAAAAATTCTAATCGAAGTGCTGTTAGAGATAAACCATGGTGACGAGAGAAAGACAGCAGACACTTTGCGTATCGATTTATCAGACTTAAATGCGAAGCTAAAAAAAGATGGTATTTCAACCGAGGAGCTATCTATTAAACAAGTCAAGGATGACGGAAGAGGAACCGCCGCCTTACCGGTGGGAAAAATAGTTCATAGTTCGGAGTTCATAGTTGACAGCAGTGTTGTCTCTGAGCCAAGAACCATGAGCCATAAGCTAAGAGCTAATATTGGTGTCAGCTCGCCGGTGAGAAAGATTGAGAAGCATGAATGGAAGATCATTAATGGCACAGAGGAAATTTCTGCTATCTTACAGCAAAGAGGTACAGATTCTGAGGGAGATGAAACTCAATGGGAATCGAATTTCTTTAATTATCGTAATCAACATATAGGGTATCTGACTTTTGAGAGTTATCCTTTTCCTGAGGCAGTGCTGGAGCAGGCCAATTGGTATGTAAACAGAGGCGTTAGGCAGCGCAGTTACAGCAAGGTGTTTGTAGAGGTTATGTGTAACCTCAGTGAAGATGTGGGAATATTTAGAGGTTATCGTTTTAGGCAGACTTCATCTGTATTTAATCCATTCATGGCAAAATCGCTTCTTTCAATGGGATTTATGCCGCAGCCTGATTACAAAGGAACAAAGTGTATTATTTGCAAGCCAGATGCTCAGGGCATAGTCTCGGTTTTCTTTAGTAAAGATACCCCCGGCAAGATAAATAAAAAGAATTTTGAAAGGCGAATGCGAAATAAAAGAAACAGGGAAGATTATGCTCTTTTTAGATGTTTAGATAATGCGCCGCTTCAGGATACGATTGATAGAAAGGTTATCTTAGATGTACCGTATGTACAGGGAATCGGTGCCAGCTCGCCGGCAGGCAGAATGGCTTATGGCTCATGGCTCATAGCTGATGGGGATATTGCTGTGTGCCAAAGGGCAGAGGACAGAGAGCAAAGGGCTAAGAAGGGTTCCAGTCCTTCGACTGCGCTCAGGGCAAGCTCGGCGGTGGATGGAAAAAATAAATCTGTCCCCATTTTTGCAAGGCGGTACTCCTCCTCGCCGGTAGAGAAGGATATAAAAAGCTATTTAGAGGCGAATGAAAGACTTATGAGGAGAAAGAATAATTTAAATTCTTTGAATGACGTAAAAGATGTTTTAATCAAAAGACGTAAAATAAGCATCTTTTATGAAAATCCTTCAGAGGATGGTTTTTATCTAAACGCAACTATTAAAAATCATGAAAATGAACCAAGAAAATCAGATAAGAAGTGGGGGGTTAAAACTAAGAAGGTTGAAATTCTATATGGCAGTGGCGGATATTTTATGCGATTTGGAAAATATGCTATTGTTTCTGAACCCTTGCGGGGATATATCCCTACTCAATTGTGGGAAAAGGTTCTATTCTTAAATGATATTAATGGTCAGCTTAGGGATATTGGGCACGGCCTAGAATATTGCCTGCCTTATCTAGTGAATATCTATAATTCACGTAGCCTTTTCCAAGGTGAGCATGTTCTTGAATTAGGTATTGGACGCGGGATAGCTGCTCTTTTTGCCATAAAGCTTGGAGCCAAAATGGTTGTCGGTATAGAAAAAGATCAGGCAACCGAAGGTTTTCTTAGAAAAGAAGCTGATTTAAACAAAATAGATACTAATCAGGTTGTTTTTATCAAAGGTAAATTCGACGATCGGTGTATGATTGAGAAATTAAAACCTTACGGTTCTTTCGCTATGGCTATGGCTAATATAGGTCCTCATGGAATCTATGACGAAGATTGTGAAATTGATTTCGGGCTCTCGTGGGGCCTTGGGCAGGATGGCAGCAATATAAAGGCATTAGAACTCATTTATAGTTTACAAAAAAATAAGCTGCTTCATAAGCAATTTAATCATATAGGAGCAGGTTTTAACGAAGAATTAAGTGAGGGGAGATCAGAAGGATCATATAGTCCCGGCGGTGAAATAGGATTTTTAAAAAAATATTTTAAAATAACGGATATACATACAGTTATTTATCGCAAGCACCGAACAAAATATTCTATCAATCGATTGTGGTTATACCATAGTTATTGCGCAACCTTAGACTTTAAAAGAAAACCGAATAAATCTTCAAGTTACAATGGGTATTACGGAAATATTTTGTTTGAGGATTTTCGAAAAAACAGAACTAATGTTTCTAAACCAAAAGCCGCCACCTCGCCGATGAATTCTTATGGTTCCTCCAGCTCACCGGTGGCTGATAATGACCAGATTAGCCTGGATTTACTTAAAAAGCATCTTATGTTGCCGATGGGTAACGCTGCGAGTCTTGAATGTCAAGAGGCGCTTGAATATATTGAGCGCTATTTTAAAA
>JABMQH010000131.1 GCA_013203355.1 Candidatus Omnitrophota bacterium
ATACAAGATTTGAATCCGGCAGCGATTAATAGAATTTTTACGTTAACGGACGAACTGAAGTCCAGAGGAGAGGATTTTAAGGCGTCCCTTAAGGGACAGACGCTCGCTTTGATATTTCAAAAACCGTCCAATAGGACCAGGGTCTCTTTCGAAGTCGGGATGACACAGCTGGGCGGACACACGATATATCTTGGGCCGGATGACATAAAGTTAGGGATCAGGGAGGCAATAAAGGATGTTGCAAGTGTCTTATCAAGATATGTGGATGGAATCGCCGCAAGGACTTTTCTCCATGAAGATATATTGGAATTGGCAAAGAATTCCACAGTCCCGGTTATAAACGGGCTAAGCGATCTTTTGCATCCATGTCAGGGGTTGACGGACGTTTATACGATAAGAGAAAGCCTGGGCAAGTTGAAAGGAGCAAGGGTAGCTTTTGTGGGGGATGGTAACAATGTTTTAAATTCCCTTTTACATTGTTGTAGCAAGGTTGGTATTTATTTAGACGTCGCAACGCCGAAAGGGTATGAACCAAACATAGGAATTGTAGAAGAGACCAAAAAAGAGGCAAAGAAATCCGGCGGGAAGATCACCTTCAACTACGACCCTAAACAGGTTGTCGAAGAGGCAGATATCGTCTATACAGATATCTGGACAAGTATGGGGCAGGAAGAAGAATATAAAAAAAGGATTAAGGCATTTAAGGGGTTTCAGGTAAATAAAAAATTGATCGCACAGGCAAAAAAGGGTTGTTTAATTATGCATTGTTTACCTGCCCATAGAGGCGAAGAGATAACAGATGAGGTCCTGGACGGGCCTAATTCAATAATATTAGACCAGGCAGAGAACAGGATGCATGTGCAAAAGGCAATTTTGCTAATGCTGTTGGGAGGTATTAAATGAAAAAGGTTGTTTTGGCGTATTCAGGCGGCCTTGATACATCAGTCGCAGTCAAATGGCTTAAGAATAAAGGATACAAAGTAATTGCCTATATGTCCGACGTAGGCCAGGGCGGGAATTTTAAAGCAATTAAGGATAGGGCCCTGACCGCCGGTGCCTCGAAGGTTATTATTGAAGATCTAAAAGAGGAGTTTGTCGGTGATTTCATATACCCAACCTTAAAGGCGAATGCGACATATGAGTCAAAATATTTTTTGGCGACGGCCTTAAGCAGGCCTTTGATCGCAAAGGGTCTTGTTAACGCCGCGAAAAAAGAAGGCGCTGAATTTGTGGCCCATGGCTGTACGGGTAAGGGGAATGACCAGGTAAGATTTGAGGTTTCATGCTCGATAATGGCGCCAAAATTAAAGACCATCGCGCCGGTTAGGGAATGGGAATTCGGCTCAAGGGAAGAGGAGATAAAATACGCCAAGGCAAATAAGATCCCTATAGATGTGACTAAAAAGAGTCCTTACTCGATAGATAAGAATTTATGGGGGGTCAGCATTGAATGCGGCGCCCTGGAGGATCCCTGGGTTGAACCGCCTGAAAGTGCATATCAGTTAACCAGGGGGAAATCAACGGTAAGAAAAAAGCCCAGATATGTTGATATTCATTTTGATTCGGGTGTCCCCATAGAGATAGACGGCGCCTATATGGAACCGGTAGAGCTGATCCAGGAGCTCAATGAATTAGGGGCCGGGTTTGGCATCGGCAGGTCCGATATGGTGGAAAATAGGCTTGTCGGAATAAAATCAAGGGAGGTCTATGAGGCGCCCGCGGCAACGATTCTTATTGAGGCACACAAGGCCCTGGAGGCCTTAACATTAGACAGAGAAACAGCACATTTTAAGGAGACGATAGCCTTAAAATATGCCGAGTTGATTTATTACGGGCTCTGGTACACGCCCCTTAAGACGGCGCTCGATAGATTTATTGACGAAACCCAGAAAAGTGTCACGGGTACCGTAAGGATAAAGGTGCAGCCTTCAAGCTGTGCCGTTGTCGGGAGGGAGTCAAAGTTCTCTTTATATAAGGAGAGCCTGGCCACCTATACTGACAAAGATAAGTTTAACCAGAAACTGGCAAAGGGTTTCATTGAAATTTGGGGTATGCCGTATAAAAGGTAGGGAGAGTAGAAATGGCAAAAAAATTGTGGGGTGGAAGATTTAAAAAAAAGGTAAACAAGGAATTTTTTAGATTCCAGAAATCCATCAGTTATGATTATAAATTGGCGAACTATGATATCTTACATTCGAGGATACATATAGTAGCCCTGAAGAATGCGAAGATATTGACTCCCGGTGATGCAAAAAAAATGGACACAGCGCTTAAGCAGATTTTAAAAGGGATAAGAAATAAAACGTTTAAGCCAAATTTAGCATCAGAAGATATCCATACGGATGTTCAGAATAGGGTTGAAAAAAAATGCGGAAAACTGGCATTAAAATTGCAAACATTCAGATCAAGGAATGACCAGATTGTGTTTTGCGAGAAAGGCTATTGCGATGATGAATCGGGAAATATTGCAGATTTGCTAGGCGAGGTCATTTCATCACTCGAATTCCTTGCGGTTAAATATAAAGGATTTCATTTTGTAGGATATACACATACCCAGCGAGCTGAGAAGATAGCGTTTATGTCTTATATCGCAGCGTTTGAATCGATGTTTACAAGGGACAAGGAAAGGCTTTTGGAATTCAGAAAAAAACTAACTCTCTATATAGGCTCAGGGGCTTTCAAAGGTTCATCACTGATTAAAAACTATGACAGGGCGATAAAGGAATTTCTGAAAAAAACGTTTGAAAAAGCTCTTTCTGGAAAGATAAAAGCCGTGGAAAATCCTCCCGATAATGTGAGCGATAGGGATTTTATAATTGAGTTTTTAAGCATACTTTCTATAGTACAGATGCATTTGTCGAGGCTAGCCGAAGATTTTATATTATTTTCAACAAATGAGTTTAACTACATGGAGTTACCAGAGGATTTTTGTACCGGAAGCAGTTTAATGCCGCACAAAAAAAATCCTGATTTTATGGAACTAATCAGAGGTTACACAGGCAGAATATATGGAAATCTTGCGTCAATCTTGACTACAATGAAAGGATTGCCTCTGACCTACAATAGGGACATGCAGCTTGATAAAGAACCATTATTTTCATCGGTTGAAATAATAAAGGATGAGCTAGCGGTTCTTGCGGATTTTATAAAAGGCATAAGACTTAACCGGAATGCTATAGTAGAGTCTTTAAAAGACGAGTCTTTATATGCAACGGCGCTCGCGGAATATCTTGTGAAGAAGAAAATTCCATTTGGGACAGCACATGAAATCGTTGGGAAACTTATAAGGTATTCTGAAGACAATAAATGTAAGATAAGGCAAATGGGAAATGAGACATTAAAAAGATTTTCACATTGCTTAAATAAAAAAGTGGTTGATCAAATATTCGAGTGAATAACTAATGCACGATTTTAAATACAAAAACAACAGATTATATTGTGAGGGGATAGCTGTCGCTGAGATTGCAAAAAAGGTCGGTACGCCTTTTTACCTTTACAGCCGCAAAACTATCATTGACCATTACAGGAAGCTAAAAACGGCCTTTAGGGAGGTCGATCCGCTTATTTGCTATTCGGTTAAAGCGAATTCAAGCCTGGCGATCTTAAAGGTATTGGTCAACGAAGGCGCGGGACTGGATATAGTTTCCGGAGGCGAGCTCTATAGGGCAAGGCGGGTTGGAGTTGATCCGAAAAGGATTGTTTATGCCGGGGTTGGGAAGACCCAAACGGAAATAGATGCCGGTCTGAAAGCAGGGATACTATTTTTTAATGTTGAGTCTTTAAATGAATTATACCTTCTTAATCAAAGGGCAGGGGCGTTAAACAAAAGGCCGTATGCTGCAATTAGAGTTAACCCCAACGTTTCTGCAAGGACTCACAAGTATATTACAACCGGCAGGCATGAGAATAAATTCGGATTGGATTTCACAACGGCGAGATGGATATTTTTCAACTCGAATAAATTCCCCCATGTGAGGCTAAGGGGGCTTCACGTGCATATTGGCTCCCAGATTGTCAATTCCGGTCCTTTTTTATCGGCAATAAAAAAGGTTAGGAACTTTGTTGTTGGCCTTAAGGGGTTGGGTGTTAAAGTTGAGTATCTGAATATAGGCGGTGGCTTAGGAATAATCTACAAGGATGAAAGACCGCAGACTGCCGATGAGTATGCGCGGGTAGTGGTCCCGATCCTAAAGGATACAGGCCTGAAGATTATTTTGGAACCCGGCAGGTTCATCGTGGGGAATGCCGGTATTTTAGTGACAAGGGTAAGTTATGTAAAGCAGACCAAGAACAAAAATTTTATAATTGTAGACGCGGGAATGAGTGATTTTATAAGACCAACGCTTTATGAGGCATATCACGAGGTTTTGCCGGGTACAAAGACAAGGGCTCGAACCAGGAAATTCGATGTTGTTGGTCCGATTTGCGAGACAGGGGATTTCTTTGCGCTTAACAGGAAAATGGCCGAACCCGCCGAAGGCAATTTATTGGCCGTTATGAGTGCGGGGGCATATGGTTTTAGTATGTCTAGTAACTATAATTCTCGGGTAAAACCATGTGAGGTTATGGTTGTTGCAAAGAAATCTTTTGTTATAAGGAAGAGGGAAGGGTGTAAGGATTTGGTCAGAGGAGAGGTTTTGCCGACTGCTCTAAAATGAAGACAATAAAGTTTACAAAGATGGTTGCATCCGGGAATGATTTTGTTGTAATAGATGCCATAACGGCTAAATTACAGATGTCAAATTCTAAATTGACCGCTTTTGCTAAAGCCATCTGTAACAGAAAATACGGTGCGGGCGCTGACGGACTGATCATTTTGGAAAAATCCCGAAAAACGAAATTTAAGATGCGCATATTTAATCCGGATGGGAGCAACCCCAAGATGTGCGGCAATGGAGCCAGGTGCGCGGCGTTATTTTTCCAAACTAAAAATGCAAAGTCAAAGGCGAACACGACCAGGTTTGAAACAGGGGCAGGTATCCTAGAGGCCCAGATAACGAAGAGTGCAGTAAAACTGAAGATGACTGACCCTAAGGACCTGTGGCCAAATATCGACTTAAATATCGGAGATCAATTTTATAAGGTGCATTATTTAAATACAGGGGTTCCCCATGCCGTGTTTTTTGTCGGCAACGTAGATACGATAAATGTAAGGCAGGTGGGAAAACAGATTCGATTCCATAAGCAGTTTCATCCGGAAGGCGCGAACGCCAATTTTGCCCAGATCGTCGATGATAAAAAAATAAGGGTACGGACATATGAACGGGGCGTTGAGGATGAGACCCTTGCTTGCGGTACAGGCTCAGTCGCATCAGCGGTTATTAGCGCTCATTTGAATCTCACTAAAAAAAGGCCGGTTTTAGTTGGGACCAGGAGCGGCGAGGAATTAAAAGTTTATTTTGATTGTAAGGATAAAAGATTTTCTAATGTATGGCTGGAAGGAAGCGCAGAAATGGTTTACGAAGGGACATATTTAGCTTAAGCGCAGTTAAGGAGGATAAAATGTTTAAAGGATCCATGGTGGCGATCGTTACGCCGTTTAAAAACGACAAAATCGATGAAGCCGCTTTTAAAGAATTAATAGATCTTCAGATTAAAAACGGAACGAGCGCGATTGTTCCCTGCGGGACCACTGGAGAGTCGACCACGCTTGATTACAAAGAGCACGATCGCGTTATTGAGTTGACAATAGAATACGTGAAAGGCCGGGTGCCGGTTATCGCCGGTACGGGGTCCAACGCTACAAAAGAGGCGATTGAAATCACCAGCCATGCGAAGAAGGCCGGGATAACCGCGTCTTTGCAGATTTCACCTTATTATAACAGGCCAACGCAAAAGGGGTTATACGAACATTTTAAGGCAATCGCAGAGGCGGTCGATATTCCGATAATACTCTATAATATTGCCTCCAGGACGGGTGTAAACATCGAGCCCGATACAATGGCTAAGATGGCCAGGGATTGTAAAAATATTGTTGGCGTAAAAGAGGCGAGCGGAAATTTAGACCAGATGGCAAGGATTAAAAAGCTATGCGGGGACGAGTTTGACCTGATATCGGGAGATGACGCGCTTACCCTGCCGCTTTTATCCATAGGAGGGACAGGGGTTATTTCGGTTGTGGCAAATATTGTGCCCAAAGATGTTTCAGATATGGTTAGTGCGTTTGAAAAAGGCAACATAAAGGAAGCACAGAAGCTTCACTATAAACTCCTCCCTTTAATCAAGGCGATTTTTATAGAGACAAACCCGATCCCTGTTAAAACGTCAATGGGCCTAATGGGTCTGTGTGGGCCTGATTTGAGATTGCCTATGTGCTCAATGCTTGACTCGAATAAAGAAAAATTAGTAAAGGCCTTAAAGGATTACAAGTTAATTTAAGAGGATCAGGAATGACAAAAATATGCGTAAGCGGCTCTAATGGGAGGATGGGCACCAGAATCATCACCCTTGCGAAAAATGATCCCAAGCTTCAGATAAGCGGTGAATTTGATATCGATACAAATGCCGGGCCGTTTATTGAAAAGTGCGATTGCCTTATTGAGTTTACGACAGCGCAGGCTACAATGGAACACCTTTCATTGGCAGAAAAGCATAAAAAGGCGATGGTGATAGGGACCACCGGCCTATCTGATGCGGAGAAGAAGAAGATAGACGAGGCATCGCGCAGGATACCCATTGTCTTTTCTTCGAATATGTCCATTGGTGTTAACGTATTATTTAAGCTTGTTGAAAATTCTACAAAGGCATTAGGAGCAGGTTATAAGGTAAGTATACGGGAGGCGCATCATGTGCATAAAAAGGATGCGCCCAGCGGTACAGCTAAAACGTTAGCCAAAGTCGTAAAAGACGTAAACGGAAATGCGGAGGTGCCGATAAAATCAGTTCGTGAAGGCGAACTAATCGGAGACCACACAGTGATATTTGAGAACGCCTTAGATAAAATAGAGTTGACCCATAGCGCAAAGACGCGCGACATATTCGCAAAGGGCGCGCTTGAAGCGGCAAAGTTTTTGCTTGGAAAACCCGCAAAATTGTATAACATGCAGGAGGTTTTAGGTATTTAGATGGATATTAAAATTTCAGACAGACTCAAGAAGTTGCCGCCATATCTATTTGTTGAAATAGATAGGTTAAAAAGGCAGGCAAAGGGGGCCGGCAAGGATATTATTGATCTTGGCGTAGGCGACCCGGATCAGCCGCCGCCAAAGTTCATCATCAATGCGTTATGCTCGGCTTTAAAGGAGGCAAATATCCATAAATACGCCTTAGACCTTGGCCAACCGGAACTACGACAGGCAATTGCGGATTGGTATAGGAAGAGGTTTAATGTCAGGTTAAACCCGGATACCGAGATCCTTCCTTTAATAGGCTCAAAGGAAGGGATTGCCCATATACCCCTTGCTTTGATAAATCCTCGTGATGTAGCGTTAGTTCCCGATCCTTGTTATCCGCCGTATAAAAGCGGGGTGATTTTCGCAGGCGGTAAACTACATCTTATGCCGCTTTTGGAGGAGAATGCATTTTTGCCGGATTTGTCTGCGATCAAAAAAGGAGTAGCGCGGTCAGCAAAACTTTTGTTCATTAACTATCCAAACAATCCCACATCCGCAGTAGCAGGGCTGAAATTCTTTGGCGAGATCTCAAGATTTGCGGCAAAGAATAATATTATCGTCTGTCACGACGCAGCTTATTCCGAGATTACGTTTGATGGATATAAGCAGCCAAGTTTTCTGCAGGCTAAAGGTGCAAGAGGGGTGGGGATAGAATTCCATTCTCTCTCGAAAACCTTTAACATGACAGGATGGAGGATTGGTTTTGCCTGTGGGAATGCAAGAGTGATCTCTGCGCTGGCAAAAGTAAAGTCAAACATAGATTCGGGTATTTTTAACGCAATACAAAAGGCAGGCATTACGGCCTTAAAACATAAGTCTGATCACTTAGTAAAAACAAACAAGCTATATCAGGAAAGGCGCGACGTCCTTGTGGACGGACTAAATTCCATAGGTCTTGAGGTCAAAAAGCCAAGAGCAACATTTTATGTCTGGATTAAAGTACCTCATGGCCATGATTCTATGACCCTTTCGCAAAAGCTACTAAGGAATGCCGGCATTGTTGTTACACCCGGGAACGGCTTTGGCAAATCCGGTGAAGGATTTATCAGGATTGCGTTGACCGTTTCCAAGGAACGGATAAAAGAAGCGGTTGATAGGATAAAGAAAGTTCTATAATTTTAATGGTAACAGCTTATATTGCATTTGGTTCAAATCTCGGCGACAGAAATAAGCATATTGAAAAGAGTATCGAGTATCTAAAAGAACTCGATGGCGTTTTAATAAAACAAAGTTCGTCTATTTATGAGACAGAGCCGGTTAGCGGCCCTGCGCAGGAGAGGTTTCTAAACGGAGTCATAGAGATAGAGACATCGCTCCTGCCGGATGAGCTGTTGGATAGGCTAAAAGGCATAGAGTCAAGGCTTGGCAGGGTCAAGATTGAAGAAAATGGCCCAAGACCCATAGACCTGGATATAATTTTCTATCATGACATAATTATTAACGGTGGAAGGATAAAAATACCGCATCCAAAGATGCAGGAAAGAGAATTCGTTTTAAAAGGGCTTAATGAGATAGCCCCAGGGTTTTTACATCCGAAGCTTAAGAAAACCATAAAGGAGTTATACGAAGAGTTACATTCATCCAATGAGGATAATAAAGTCAGTCAAATCGATGCAGAAGTACAGCAACCGCCTGAAGACCGAGAATAAAAGCGTGGGATTCGTGCCAACGATGGGTTATTTGCACGAGGGTCATCTAAGTCTGGTAAGACGTTCCTTAAAAGAGAACGATAAGACCATTGTGAGCGTATTTATAAACCCGACGCAATTTGGGCCCAAGGAAGACCTTGCAAGATATCCGCGTGATCTTAAAAGGGATGAGAGGATGTTAAGAAAGATAGGTGCGGACACCGTGTTTTATCCGACTGCAAAAGAGATGTATCCAAAGCCGTATCGCACATATGTGAATGTTGACTGTCTGACGGATGCATTATGCGGCAGGTCACGGCCGGGACATTTTAGGGGCGTTACGACCGTAGTTGCGAAATTGCTTAATATCGTGAAGCCAGATGTTGCCTACTTTGGACAAAAGGATGCACAACAGGCAATTGCTATAAAAAAAATGGCTAACGACTTAAATATGAATGTGGGCATAAAAATACTGCCGATCGTAAGAGAACCGGATGGCCTTGCTATGAGTTCACGGAATTCAGCTTTGAGCCCAAAGGAAAGAAGCTATGCAACAGTTTTGCATAAAACCCTTCTTCTGGCAAAGCAGATGGTAGGAAAAGGTGAACGCTCGTCAGCAAAGGTCATAAATAAGATGAGGGCCCTGATAAGGCAAGAAGATGCTTCGCGAATAGATTATATCTCTATCGTAAATCCCGAAACCCTTAAGCCTATTAAGACAATTCACGGTGAGGCCTTGATTGCGCTGGCTGTTTACATAGGCAGGACAAGGCTTATTGATAATTTAAAATTAAAGGTGAGGTGACATATATGTTTCGAACCCTTTGTAAAGCAAAGATCCATTCCGCTACGGTAACAGACGCGAACCTAAACTATATCGGCAGTGTAACAATAGACAAAAAACTTTTAGAGGCAACTGATATTCTGCCTTATGAGCGCGTCCAAATAGTAAACCTTCATAATGGCTGTCGGGTTGAGACATACGTCCTGGAAGGGAAAAGGGGTTCTGGGACGATTTGCATGAACGGGGCTGCCGCAAGATGGGCGCATAGAGGTGATAGGGTTATTATTATTTCCTACGGAATAATGGATACCAAAGAGGCAAGGAAGATAAAACCGAAAATAATCTTTGTGGATGGAAAAAATCGGATCACTAAAAGGAAGGCAAAATGAACCCTAATGCTAATAATAGAAACACGGCCGACGAAAATTACAAAAATGAGCTTAAGAAACGAATACTCGAGCTCAAAGAGAAAAGAAACGCCGTTATTATTGTCCATAATTACCAAAGAGACGAAATTCAGGATATCGCAGATATAACGGGTGATTCACTGGCACTTTCAAAGGCGGTGATGAGGACCGACGCAAAAACGATTGTTTTCTGCGGTGTTCAGTTCATGGCGGAATCCGCGGCAATTTTAAATCCTGACAAAACCATTCTCTTGCCGGTCAAAGAGGCGGGATGTCCTATGGCCGACATGATAACCGCCGAGAAACTCAAAGCGAAAAAACTGGAATATCCCGATGCCGCCGTTGTCTGTTATGTAAATTCCTCAGCAAAGGTGAAGGCGGAAAGCGACTGTTGCTGCACCTCTTCAAATGCGATTGCGGTCGTAAAGTCAATACCGAATAAAAAGATTATATTTGTACCTGATAGGAATTTAGCACTATATGTACAGTCGCAGGTTCCACAAAAAGAGATAGTGCCATGGAAAGGGTTTTGCCCCACCCATATAAGAGTACAGGAAGAGGACATAAAGGAGATAAAAGCGTTACATCCGGATGCAGAGGTCATAGCACATCCTGAGTGCAATCCGGAAGTGCTGGCCCTGTCAGACCATATCTGTTCAACAGGCGGGATGTTTAAATATTGTAAGGACTCCTCTACAAAAAGTTTTATAATCGTCACAGAGATGGGGATGCTTTATAGATTAAGGAAAGAAAATCTCACTAAGAATTTTTATCTTGCTACCGAACACTTGATTTGCCCGTCAATGAAACTCACAACGCTTGGCTGGGTTGCCCATTCGCTTGAAAACATGACAAACGCCATAACAGTTCCGGAAGAGATTAGAAGTAAGGCAATCAAGGCATTGAGGAAGATGCTTGAGATTACAGGTGAATCCCAGACAGTGGCTTTTGCGGGATACTAAAAGATGAAAAATAAAAAGATCAAGGTTGGATTAGTTGGGTGCGGGACCATAGGGTCCGCGATCGCTGAAGCAGTAGATAAAGGATTTAAAAATCGCGCATCCCTCGTAGCTATCTCTGATTGTGATGCAGGAAAGGCAGCATTTCTTAGGCGGCGGTTAAAAAAGAAACCCGCTATTGTAGCGATCGATAAATTGATAAAGAGTTCAGATCTCGTTATTGAAGCAGCCTCTGCTAAAATATCAGGGCAGGTCGCAAAAAAGGCCCTCTTAAGAAAAAAAGATGTGATAATTATGAGTGTGGGAGGCGTAGTCAAGAATCATGCCGCCCTTTTTAATTTAGCAAGAAAGGCGCAGTGCAAGATTTACTTACCCAGTGGCGCCATATGCGGATTGGATGGCGTAAAATCCGCATCGGTGGGAAAAATATACAAAGCAGAGCTGACTACCAGAAAACGCCCGGCGGCACTTGCGGGCGCGCCGTTTATCGAGAAGAACAAGATAGATCTGACTAAAATAAAATCGGAAAAGGTAATTTTTAATGGGAGCGCGGAAGAAGCAATTGCAGGTTTTCCGAAAAATATCAATGTTTCATGTGCTTTGAGTTTAGCCGGGATTGGCCCCCAACGAACAAAGGTTAGAATAATAGTCTCGCCAAACTATACGAAGAATATTCACGAAATAGAGGTGGAAGGCGAATTCGGGAAGCTAATTACGAAAACCGAAAATGTCCCGTCACCATATAATCCAAAGACGAGTCACTTAGCTGTCCTGTCAGCTATAAAGACGTTAAGGCAAGCGCTAGATCCCGTTAAGATTGGGACGTAGGAGAGGCAATATGGAGAAATGCAAAAACCATGAAACGAATATTGCAAACTGCAATTGCACATACGAACCCTGTTCACGAAAAGGCCATTGTTGTGAGTGCATGCTGTATCACCGGAAGATGAAGCAGCTGCCGGCTTGCTTTTTTGACAAAGAAAACGAACGAACTTATGATAGATCGTTTAGAAATTTTGTAAAAATGCTAAAATAGGAAGGGGGGTGAAATAAATGGCGTCAGTAGTAAAAAAATGCGGCATCACGAGGAAGAAGGGATATCTTTACTATATCGACAAGAAAGGTGATGTAGTAGAGACAAAGATGGCCCGTGGGAAGAAGAAAGGCGGCGGCGGAAAGGTAATCTGTAAGGCTGGTATAAAGAGACAGAAGGGTTACCTCTATTTCGTCGACAAGAAAGGTAACGTCTGCAACGCAAAGATGGCCCGCGGCGGAAGAAAGAAAAAGAAGAGAAGATAAACGAAGTTGTATGATAGATATGTAGGGGACCGGAAAAAAATCCGGTTCCCTACCTCTTCAACAAGAGACACTTTTTTTTGTTGTTAGGAAGTTAATAGCTTAAAAAGTTAGAATTTTTTATTGACAACAAATAATTTTGGTGTTATACTTTATATAAGACCATGGAAGCGATTCGCCCAACGCGCCTAATAGGCGAAGCAATGCTAGAGCGCGAGCTCATAACAAATGAGCAATTAGACCAAGGACTGCGCTATCAGACGAAAGTAAAAAAATTAATTGGTGAATCATTAGTCGACCTAGGTTTTTTACGCGAAGATACCCTGTTAGATTTTCTTACAGGGTTTTTTTATAAGTACGAAATTCCCTCCGCCACCCACGATATAAAACTCTTACGCGAGGTAGGCGACTTCGACATACCCGATTTTAAAAAATGGCTTGTTTCCATGGTAAAGCAGAATGCATCCGACTTGCATTTAATTGCGGGCGTCCCCCCGCAGCTTCGGATTAACGGGGGGCTTGTTTCTGTAAAGCTAAAACCCTTACCCCCAGATACAAT
>JABMQH010000132.1 GCA_013203355.1 Candidatus Omnitrophota bacterium
AAAGATTTACAAAAGCTTTTAGATAGTAATATATATTGACCAAAATTTTATTTGTAGTATAATAATATTAGCGCACTTACAAGTAGGTGATACTCGATGGGGCCGCACAAAAAAATCTTCCCAATATTTTTATTTCTCGCATTGCTTATACTGCCAGGTAATTCTTTTGCAGATACTACCGCGACAATAACCGTTACGGCTACAATCCTGCCGGGACAAAATTCTATTTCTTTGGATGCAAGCCTTGTTGATTTCGGAGGGGTAAGCGGTTCCGTAAGCGACCGTCGGTTTATTTCGCTGCAGGCCGTAGTGGTAAGTTATTTCGCGGCGTCAAACCCCTGGACCATTCGAGTTTATACCGCCAACCCCGGAGATGTAACCGGCCTTATCGGCGTAACAAATCCGGCAGAATCGATCCCGCTTAAGGTGTGGTGTGATAACTATGGCCCTCGCGAAAATCCTGTCGGCAATGCGCCTGATGAAGAAAATAGATATTTCTGGAGTGGATATGATTTTAACGGCGACTTAGATAAAGAAGATGTGATCACCGATGGAAGCATTTCCGAAATTGCTTTAGGTTTTGATGTAAATGGAGACGGCGATGCCATGGATACGGGATTAGGTACAGCAGTACAGCCGGTGTCCGAAAATCCTACATGGCTAAGGGTCCCGGATGACAGCGAGATGCTTCCCGGCAATCCTTTCACCTGGAGAAGACTTTCTTATGCGGGCGCTGAGCTTGAGGCGGACGGTTTTCCCGCATTTTTTGCAATAGACGTTACAGGCGTTCTGCCTCAGGATTATCAAACTACTACGTTAACATTTCAGATAATAAATGAATAAAATAAAGATAACTTTTATTATTGGATTACTTCTGTTAGGGATTCAGGGCGAGGCCCGGTGTTTTAATATTTCGCCTAATAGGATAGAGATAAATGTTGCTCCTTCTAAGATTTATCGCGATACGATGACAGTGAGCAATAAAGAAAATCACGATTTAAATATTAGCTTACGGGTGGATGATTGGTTTAAAACATCCGATAATTTAAAATGGCTTAAGGTAAGGCCGCTTAAATTTAGATTAAAAAAAGGCGAAGAAAAACAAATTAATTACAAGATCAAGGTCCCGAAAAACGCAAAGGGCGAGCTTAGCGCGATGATATTTGTTGAGGCAAAGCCGAGAAAGCCCGGCAAGGGCATGGTTACTATCAATACAAGCATAGGGGTTCCTATTTATGCGATGATAGAAGGCACAGAGCGTTTTGAGGCGGAGGTAGAGGCGCTTGAGGTTGTAAGCCCGCTGCCTTTGGAATTGGCTGTTACGATTAAAAATTCGGGGAATGTACACATAAGGCCAGAAGGGACTATTGATATAAGAAACAAAGAGGGGAAGTTATTGACTTTGCCGTTGAACAAATATAATTATCCCATTTTGCCGGGATCGAGCAGGACTTTGGAAATAAAAACAAAGTCCGGGCTCAAACAAGGCGAGTACATCGCGGACATAGAGATGGCATATGCGGGTAAAAAATATAGAAAAAAGCTAACATTAATAACCAAATAAGGAGGGATGCATGAAAAAGGTTGCAAGATTTTTAATCCGAAACAGAAAGGGGGTGAAATAAGATGAGAAAAATCATAATAACTCTACTCGTTATGGGTATAGTTGGATGGTACGCAGGTGCTGCTTTGGCAGATGTAACTGATACGATAAACGTAACAGCTACTGTACAGACGGGGACTTCGACAGTAAATATTGATGAGGCATCAGTAGCCTTTGGAAGTATTTCCGGAACAGTCGGAAATCACCGTTTTACTGCTGGCCCGATGACAATTGATTATTTTGCTGCTAACGACGCTTGGACAATAAGGGTATCCACCAACAACCATCCAGGAGATGATGGTCTTGACGAGGGGCTATATGCAGGGTTAGAAGGTGTTGTAGACGACACTCAGTATGCTGCGCTTAAGGTCTGGAACGGTAACTACGGACCGACTGCATCACAACCTGATGAGGATAATGATTACTTCTTTGCCGGTTATGACTTTAACGGTGACACCGACAAGGAGGACACTATCACTGATGGGACTATTTCCGAAGTCGCTTTAGGGTTTGACGTTAATGGCGACGGAGATGCGTTGGATGTAGGACTTGGTACTGTTGGAACACCAGTAACCGAAGCGGGATTCTGGCTCCGCATAGTGGAACAGGACGAACACGACGATGGTCCTCCAGGGGATCCATACACATGGCGTAGGTTGACTTACGCTGGTGCAGAGTTGGATGCAGCTGGTTTTGAGAACTATCTGGGTGTTGACGTCCAAGGTGTAGCGCCACAAGCTTATGCTACTACCTTGACAGTAGAGATCATTCATCAATAATACGGTGGATTATCTTTGCATAACTGGCTAATGGCAAGTTTGTTGCTTAAGCCATATATATATATTAAACGTAGATTTTCACAGATTACGCGCAGGTAACGCGTATATTGTGAGCATTATCTGCGTGTAATCTGCGTTTAATTCGGCAAGGCGGCAAACTGATGCCTTGGGATGTGCCATTAGCCAACAGGCAAGGATAAGGTTGCAGAAATCTAAAGCAGGAAGGAAGTGAAGCGTGCCTATTCAGGCTAAATTAACAGATGATATGCGTGTTATGAAGGGATACAAGTGGGCAACAGCAGGATTAATCGTTGTTTGTGCAGTAGTTTTTGGTTTATCAACGGCTGGTGCGTTTAGTATCAACCCGTATAAAGTAGAAATGACCCTTCCTGCCGGAGAAAGCCGTGAAGGCAGTTTTACCCTTGCTAACCCAAGCGACACAACAGTTAATATTAAGGTGACTGTTGAAGATTGGTCATCGGATCAAGATGACGGGAGAGTGATAGTTAGAGGAGAGAAACCCTCTCTTAACTGGCTTAAGCTTACTCCTCAGGAGTTAGAATTGGGGCCGCAGCAGTCAAAAGTGGTTAATTATACTGTGAGGTTACCCAAGGGAACTAAAGGAGAACGTTCGGCAATGGTATATTTTGGAGATGTGCCTGATACTTCAAAGGGAGGAATTGCAATAAGAAGTCGTATAGGCACTGCCGTTTATGCGATTGCTGAAGGAACCGAGATCGTAAAAGGTGAGATTTCCAGGATAACTGTTGCTAGGCAAAAACCTTTAAGGATAGATGTAGCGGTTAAGAGTTTGAGTAATATCCATATTAGGCCAAAAGGCATCATACGTATTAATAATAAGGAAGGAGGAGAGCCGATAGAGATCCTTTTTAATGATCCGGGATTTCCGGTTCTGCCTCAGCAGGAATATAAGTTCGAAGCCCGGTCAAAGAAAAAGCTTGGCCAGGGAGAATATAAGCTTGAATTTGATATGCAATTTGGTGAAGAAGAGTTTCATGAAGAAATGGAATTTACCGTAAATTAAGGAGTGAGGAAGATTAATAAGAAAACCTTAACCTCAATGCTGGTTTTCATAATGATGGCGGCATCACTGCTGTTTGCAGGAGAGGTCTATGCCGCTGAGAGGGCGATGTGGGTCTGGGGCATGTCCGAGGAAATTGTGCTGGATGATCCGGCAGGCTCAAGGGCTGAATTTTTTAGCTTTTGTGAAGCCCCTCACGGAGATGCCAGTAAAGCGGTTACTATTATCTATTTTTCAAGTAGCGCAGGAGGCATAGACCTGATCAGCAGTTTTCCGGAAGAACTCAGAGGGTTTTTAGCTGCTGCCCACTCCCGCGGACTTAGGGTTGATTGTCTTACGGGTGATAAGTCCTGGGCAACGCCTACGCGTTTTATTGATGAGACATGGATAGGCCGCATAAAGGGTGAAGAGAAATGCGATGCAATACTTGCTTTCAACACGGGCGCTTCTTTTGGTGCAGAGCGTTTTGACGGCATACACTATGATGTTGAACCTCACGGCCTTAGCTACTCAAGAGGCGATGACTATGACTGGGATAATAATAATGCATTAATCTGGACGGAATATTTGGCGTTACTTGATAGTTGCCAGGCAAAAGTTGATACTTACAATGCCTCGCCCTTGGC
>JABMQH010000133.1 GCA_013203355.1 Candidatus Omnitrophota bacterium
AGATAGGAGAGGTCCATGACGGCAAGGCGCAGATGTATTTGATGAAACAGGAGCAGGAGAGGGGAATTACCATAACCTCAGCTGCTACAACCTGCTATTGTAAGGATCACAGGATAAATATCATCGATACCCCAGGGCACGTTGACTTTACCGTAGAGGTTGAGCGCAGTTTGCGCGTGCTTGATGGAGCTATTGCTATCTTCTGTGCTGTTGGAGGCGTTGAGCCGCAGTCTGAGACCGTATGGCGCCAGTCCGATAAGTATAAAGTCCCGAAACTTGCTTTTATCAACAAAATGGACCGCATTGGTGCGGACTTTTTCGGGGTAATGAAAAATATAGAGGAAGATCTTGGAACAAATGTTATGCCTCTTCAAATCCCCATAGGGGCTGAGGAGGACTTCCGAGGGATAATAGATCTTATGGAGATGAAGGCATATATTTACGATGACGAATCTTTAGGGAAGAATTTTCACATAGAAGAGATCCCAGAAGACTATAAAGAAGTTGCGAAAAAGTATCACCACATCATGATCGAAAAGGCGGTTGAGCTCGACGACGCACTTATGGAGAAATATCTTGAATCGGAAGATTTAATTACTAAGGAAGAGCTTACGCGCGTTATGCGGGCAGGCACTATCGCCAACAAGGTCGTTCCGCTTCTTTGCGGTTCGGCTTTTAAAAACAAGGGCGTACAGAAGTTGCTTGATGCGATAACCCTTTATCTTCCTGCGCCATCAGATCTAGGTAGCGTGGAAGGCCATGACCCGGAAGATACAAGCAAGGCCATTACTCGCAAGGCCGATGATAAAGAACCATTTGCTGCACTGGCCTTTAAGGTACAGGCAGATCCCCACATGGGAAAGCTTATTTATTTCAGGGTTTATTCAGGAACTCTTAAAGCAGGTTCTTATATTTATAACTCAACCAAAGATAAAAGAGAACGCATTGGAAGAATCCTTCAGATGCACGCGAATAAAAGGGAGATAAGAGAAGATATATTTGCCGGTGACATAGCAGCTGCAATAGGACTGGATTACACTATAACGGGTGATACTATCTGTGATGAGCAGAATCCGATAATACTGGAGGCGATGGAATTCCCGGCGCCAGTTATCTCCTTGAGCATAAATCCAAAGAGCCGCCCTGACCAGGAAAAGATGGGTAAGGGCCTTATAAAGCTTGCGGAAGAAGACCCTACTTTTATCGTATCGACAGATAGGGAAACCGACGAAACAATACTTTCAGGTATGGGAGAACTGCATCTTGAGATTATAGTGGATAGGTTGAAGCATGAGTTCAATGTCGAAGCGGTTGTAGGGAAACCGAAGGTTGCCTACAAAGAGACAATACTCAAATCCTCAGAGGAGAACTACAAACACATCAAGCAGACAGGCGGTAAAGGTCAATACGCGCACATAGTAATCGAGATATCTCCTACTGATGCAGGGCAAGGCTTTGAATTCAATAATAAAATAGTAGGAGGCCGGATTCCCAAGGAATACATACCTGCAGTGGAAAAGGGCATTATTGAGATAATGAAGAAGGGAATCTACGCGGGTTATCCTGTTGTTGACGTGAAAGTAGACCTAGTCGACGGTTCATATCACGACGTAGACTCCTCGGAAATGGCCTTTAAAACAGCCGCGAGAAATGGGTTTAAAAGGGCCTTTATGAAGGCCGCTCCTATATTCCTTGAGCCGCATATGTCCATTGAAGTGACTACACCTGAAGAGTCCGTGGGCCCTGTTGTCGGAGATATCTGCTCCCGCAGAGGGAAGGTCCTTGGTATGGAGATGAAGGTAAAGCACCAGATAATATCCGCCGAGGCACCATTAGGAGAGATGTTCGGGTATGCGACAACCCTGCGCTCTTTAAGCAGTGGCAGGGCCACATATTCAATGCACTTTGAGAAATACATCGAAGTCCCCAACACAATTGCAGAAAAGATCCTCGAAGAGTACAAAAAAGCCAAAGAAGAAAAAGAAAAACAGTAACCAAGCACGCCGGCGCTCTCTTTTCTGTTGATTAAAACACCCGATTGTGCTAAATTCTAACTTAATGGCTGACGATAAATTGATAAAAGCACTACAGGATATCGTAGGCGCAAAGGGCGTAATATCCGAAAAGGATAGATTAGAGGACTATTCTCACGACGAATTCTCGCTTCCTACCATAAAGAACCTCCCTCAAGTTGCCGTAAGGCCTAACAACGCTGATGATATTTCAAAAATTTTAAAACTTGCCAATAAAGAAAACATTCCGGTTACACCGAGAGGCGGAGGTACCGGCCTATGCGGCGGTTGCGTGCCTGCTAAAGGCGGTATACTGATATTATTCGACAATCTAAACAAGGTGTTAGAGGTCGACAAGGAAAATCTTATGGTAGTGGTAGAGGCAGGGGTAATATTAAAAGACCTGTACGCTTGCGTGGAGAAAGAAGGATTGTTTTTCCCGCCACACCCCGGAGATGATACCGCAACTATTGGCGGAGTTGTTGCTACCAATGCTGGTGGTTCAAGAGCGGTTAAACATGGGACAGTAAGAAATTTTATAAGAGGCCTTGAAGTAGTTTTGCCGCAGGGAGACATAATAAATATTGGCGGCAAATTTATAAAAAATAGTACTGGATTTAGCCTTTTACATCTTTTAATAGGTTCGGAAGGGACGTTGGGCATTATTACAAAAGCGACTATCAGCTTGGTTGCACCACCAAAGGAAACTTCAACGCTGGTTGTCCCATACAATACAATCCATGATGCAATAAAAACGGTCCCTACGATTATGAAAAATAATGCGTTGCCCTTAGCGATTGAATTTATAGAAGCGGATGCAATAGAGTTGACTGAAAAATTTACGGGTAAAGACTGGCCAGTAAAAAACGCAAATCCCGTTAGACACTACAGTGCAAATGGAAGTGCAAGTGGGGTGTCTAACGGGACAAAGGAATACCTTTTGATCATTGTCGACGGAGAAAAAGATGAGGTTGAGCGCATTTCAGAGGCGATAGCGGATATGTGTCTTAAGAATAACGCCAAGGATGTTTTTGTTGCAGATGGCAAGACCAAACAGAAGGAGATTTTAGAATTCCGCAGCCAGATGTATGAGGCAATGAAGCCAAATTGCATTGAAACACTGGACATAGTAGTGCCGATATCAGAGGTTGTAAATCATGTCGAGGTAGTGCATAAAATTGAAAAAGAACACAAGATCTGGCTCCCCACCTATGGCCATGCAGGTGACGGGAATGCCCATACCCACATAATGAAGTTTGGCTTTAAAGACGGCCGCCCCGATTTTTCTGTAAAAAAGGATTGGCAACAAGTTTATCCTGTTGTGCGGGACCTCATTCATGAAGATGCGAAGAAAAGAGGGGGGATGGTGTCCGGCGAGCATGGCATAGGGCTTGTGAAAAAAGAATACCTGGCTGATTTTTTGGATGAAAAGCAAATCGGGTTTATGAAATCCATAAAAGGCATAGTAGATCCCAAGGGCATCTTAAACCCGGACAAGATTTTTTAATAATATACCAACCAATAATACCCAGCCCGCAATTCTCTCCAATAGGAAAAGGGGCTGGGTTTCGCTATATATAGATATATAGTATAATATTCTTTTTATATTGAATTATCATATGCTATATGGTAACATTTTAATATTATATAGGAGAATATATGGCTATATTCGGAAAGCCTAAATATACGGTGGTGAAGGTATCCAAGAAAAAGGATATCCCTTCAGGCCTTTGGGTTAAGTGCGATGAGTGCGGGGAGATCATCTATAACAAAAAGCTTGAGGAGAACCTCAAGGTGTGCCCAAAGTGCGATTACCATTTTGTGGTAACCGCACAGGACAGAATAAGGATATTATTAGATGAAGATAGTTTCAGTGAACATGACGCTGACATGGCCTCAAAAGACCCGCTTGTATTTTCTGGAACCAAGAGCTATAAAAGCAAGATAAAAAAGGACCAGGATGCAACAGGCCTGAAAGAGGGGGCGGTAACAGGTGAAGGCAAGATAGACGGCAAGAAAGTAATAGTCGCCGTTACTGATTCAAGGTTTATCATGGGTTCTATGGGGTCTGTCGTGGGAGAGAAAATTACCCGGGCATTTGAAAAGGCAACCAAGGAAGAGATGCCGGTTATTATCGTCTCCGGTTCAGGCGGAGGCGCGAGGATGTATGAAGGGATACTGTCTTTGATGCAGATGGCAAAGACCTCTGCGGCGACTGCGAGACATAAAAAAGCGGGACTTTTATACATATCCGTATTGACAAATCCAACCATGGCAGGGGTAATGGCCTCATTCGCTTCTTTAGGGGATGTTATAATTGCAGAACCTAAGGCCCTAATAGGTTTTACCGGGCCGAGGGTTATAGAACAGACGATACATCAAAAACTCCCGGAGGGATTTCAGCGTTCCGAATTTCTACTTGAACACGGTCTTATAGATATGGTAGTCCATAGAAAAAATTTAAAAGAAACTCTACGCCAATTACTTAGCTACTTAACGGGGTGACCTATGTCACAAGTAAGCCTCTGTAATGTAACAAAGATCTATTCAAATAACACCATAGCAGTCCAGAATCTGAATCTTGGGGTTGAGAACCGGGAGCTTATGGTTTTAGTAGGACCTTCCGGTTGTGGAAAGACCACCGTATTAAGGATGATTGCGGGGCTTGAGGATATCACTGAGGGGAAGATATATATTGGGAAATATCTTGCGAACAACATGGCCGCAAGGGATAGGGACGTCGCAATGGTCTTCCAGAATTATGCCCTTTATCCGTACATGAATGTTTATGAGAATATAGCTTTTGGATTAAAGCTGCGGGGCTATCCGGTTCCGGAAATAGAAAAGAGGGTGAAAGAGGCAGCCCAGATATTAGGGGTGGAGCGGATATTGCAAAGAAGGCCTTACGAGCTTTCCGGTGGAGAACGCCAACGCGTTGCGGTAGGCAGGGCGATTGTAAGAAAACCACTCGTTTTTTTATTCGATGAACCGCTAAGCAATCTGGATGCAAATCTCAGGGTTCAGATGCGCGCAGAGATCCATCGCCTACACCGAAGACTGCGTACGACCATGATCTATGTAACGCACGATCAACTTGAGGCCATGACGCTCGGGCATAGAATCGCAGTTATGCGGGACGGAAAAATCCTTCAGATAGACACCCCCGTATCTATTTATAATAACCCTGTGAATAAATTTGTCGCCGGATTTATCGGATCCCCCCCCATGAATTTTATCAATGGAAAAATCATAAAAAAAGAAGGGCGTCTATATTTCGACGAAGGCCTGTTTCAGGTTAAGGTCTCAGAAGAGTCAAGGAAGTCGCTTTTAAATTATGTAAGCAAGAAAATAATCCTCGGCATAAGGCCCGAGGATATTTATGACAGACTTTTTGTATCAGAGGCGCCGCCCGAAAATACGCTTAAGGTATTTTTAGAAGTCGTTGAACCTATGGGCTCGGAATCATACCTGTACCTTAAGACCAAGGAGAATAGATTCACCGCAAAGGTTGCGAGCTCTCAAAAACCGGGCTCGGGCCAAGATGTGGAACTAGTTTTCGATATGCCGAAGGTCCATTTTTTCGATAAGGATACCGAAAAGAAAATTGTTTAAGAAAAGTTATCTGACGGTTAAATTTTCGATAGGGGTAGGGATAATCACATTTTCCCTATTTCTGTATTTTGTCATCATCGCCTTCTCGCCATTTTTAAAAACTTCTTCATTGTTTCACAGGAACATAATCGGGGCATATATTTCATTTTTTATCCCAATGAATATAATCAGCTGGCTGACGCTGGGTCAGATAGGTGGTGTCCTGATACTGGTTTTTTCTTGTTTTTCGATAATCTTTATTGTACTTAAATACGGTATTCTGTATTACAACATCTATATTTTGTTTTTCGGTATTTCATCCTTCATCGGCTACAGGCTCTTCTTGAATATGGTGTCGTCTAAACACCAATCCCTAGCGACGCTTGAGGCGCTTGAAGTTGATAAGAATATATTGTTTTCTACGCTTTCGCAAAGGCAGAATGAGATAGACGCCTCTAAAAAAAGGGCCCAGAGATACGTCGCATTAAAAGGTATAACGGAAGATTTGAGCTCTACCTTGGACCTAGAGCATATGGCAACCATGATAGTTGAAAAGGCCTTTAATATTATCGGTAGGTCAGACAGGGGCCTTCTGTTTCTGATCGATGAAGAAAAGCAAGAGTTAGAACTTTGTGCATCGAAGCAGACCGAAAGATTGCCTGTGGTAAAGGCAAAAAAAGGAGAGATGTTCGATACCTGGATATTGAAACAGAGGAAGTCCTTGATAATCGAGGACATGGATAATGATTTCAGGTTCGCGCCTGAGGCTTTAGGGGACCCCAAAGACAGAGAATTCAAATCAGTTATAGGGGCCCCTGTTATCAGCAGGATGAAGGTCATAGGGGTTCTACGCATGGATGCTAAGAAGAAATGCGTCTATACTCAGGATGATCTACGGCTTCTGAACATCATATCAGACCTGGCCGCAGCCTGTATTGAAAATTCGAGGCTTTACAAAAGGACCAATGAACTGGCCATAACCGACGGGCTTACCGGACTCTATGTGCAGAGGTATTTCAAAGAGAGGTTGAGCATAGAATTAAAAAGGGCCCTATCCAGTAAAAAGAAGTTTTCGATCCTCATGATAGATTTAGATTATTTTAAGGAGTGTAATGATAAATATGGCCATGCAGCAGGCGACGTTCTTCTTGTAAAGATTGCAGAGGTTTTGAAGGCAGGTGTCGGGGAAGGGCATGTAGTTTCAAGGTATGGCGGAGAGGAATTTGCGATATTCTTATTTGGGTTAGACAAGAAAGAGGCCATAAGGATTTCTGAAGATCTTAAAAAGGCGGTCGAGGGGACCGTTTTTAAGCTAAGAAGAGATGAGGTCAAGGTAACAATATCTATTGGGATTTCCTCGTTCCCGGATGACGGATGTGCGGCGGAGCCGCTGCTTAAGAAAGCGGATGAGAATTTATATAAAGCCAAGCAGGATGGAAGAAACAGGGTATGGCCAAATTCTATTTGATAATTTCGATTTTGGCGATTTTAGCTTTACCTTTTTGGATTAAGCTCCCGCAAGGGGTGTATCCTATAATTTCCAATTTTGCACTTTTACCTTTGGGGGTCTTGGCGTACCTAGAGGGATTTGCCTTTGGGCTGATAGGAGCTGCTGTGTGTATTTTATCCTTTTTCTTGTATTGCCTTTATGTAAATGTAAAATTTGCATCGTCGATTCCAATACTGTTTGCGTTCGGCGCAACCCCTATTGTATTCTGGGTATTGAAAAGCATTTCTAAAAATGTGCAATACTCCATGGTCCAGGATCTGGAAAAATCAGAAAGGCGGGTAGGGGTTGTAAGGGAGGAGGATACAAAAAAAGATGGAGAAACGAAGGAGTTGGATAAAAAGGTTTCGGAAATAGCAACCTTATACGAAATAACCAAAGGGATGTCTTCGACGCTGCTGTTTGGCGAGATATTTCAAATCTTCAGTGAATTTCTAAAAAAGAACTTCCATTTTCTTACCTGCAGGTTTATTTTAGCCCCTCAAGATCAGGAGGTCGGACAGATAAAGAAGGTTTATAAGATTGAGAGCGGTTCACCAGATAGCGTTGCGCCGGAATCAATAGATAAGGAAATATTAAAAGAGGTTTTTAGAAAAAAGGCAGTTGTATCCATGAAAGATTTTGTTGCCGCGCCTCTTATGAGTCAGGACAGAATAATAGGCGCGTTGAGTATGAATGGGTTAAACAAGGCAGGGCTGGAGAGGTTTCTAATAGTATCAAGACAGTTTAGTCTTGCAATAGAAAAGGTGCGGCTATACGAGAAGGTCCAGAAACTGGCCATTACCGATGGCTTGACAGGTGTGTTTGTGCGCAGATACTTTCTTGAAATGCTCAAGGAAGAATTCGAGCGTTCCCTGAGGCACCAATTTAAACTATCTTTTATTATGATAGATCTGGATCGTTTCAAAGAATGTAATGATACCTTTGGCCATTTAGTGGGAGATGTTGTTTTAAGGGAGGTGGCCAAGGTCTTAAAGCAAAATGTTCGTGAGATCGATCTCCTCGGAAGGTACGGAGGAGAGGAGTTCTCGCTCTTGCTCCCAGAGACGGATAAAGATAGCGCCGCCCTTGTTGCAGAGAGGTTAAGGTGGGCCGTTGCGGACCAGACCTTCAAGGCTTATGACGAGATGTTAAAAATTACGATAAGTGCAGGTATTTCCACATTCCCGGATGACGGATCAACGGGCATGGATTTAATAGAAGCTGCCGATGAGGCATTGTATAAAGCAAAGACACAGGGTCGCAATAGGGTTGTTCTTAAAAAGGGGTGATCGAAAATGGCCGGAAGATTTATTGTAGAAAGATTTCTTTTTGTATTAGTGGCGTTTATAGGTGTAGTCCTATTGATACATACACTCATCATTAAGACATTCCAAGACGGTTTTTATGTAAACTACTCAACAGCCTCTTGCACTTCCGGAGTATTGCTTTTGACTGTTTTGTATATAGTGGCCAAGTTCAATAAAAATCTTGAAAAGCAGATCGGTAATTTTCTATATTTTAAAGGGAAGCATCACTATAAGACGTTGTTAAAAGAAGCCATAACGGACGGGCTTACGGGCTTATATGACCACAAATATTTCAAATTACGGTTGGAGGAGGAGTTAGAGCGCTCAAAAAGGTATTTAAGGCCGCTTTCCCTCCTCATGGTAGACGTAGATCATTTTAAGGAATATAACGATACTCATGGCCATATAGACGGAGATGAGGTCCTTATAAACTTAGCCGAAATTTTTAAACGGTTCACCAGAAAGGTTGATATTATCGCCAGATATGGCGGAGAGGAATTTGCTATAGTCCTGCCTGAAACAAGAACGGAAGGGGCAAGAGTGCTTGCGGAAAGGCTTCGGAAGGCCGTAGAGTCTACGGAGCTTAAGGATGACAGAAAGATCATGATAAGCATCGGAATAGGTTTTTTTGATGGCGCCGATGTAGCCTTTGGTTCAGGCCTGTTCACCCGGGCTAAAGCAAACTTTACAAAGGAAGATTTTATCAAGATGGCGGATAAAGCGCTTTACAAGGCCAAGACAAATGGCAGGAATAGGGTAGAGGGCTAAAACATTGCTCTTAGGTA
>JABMQH010000011.1 GCA_013203355.1 Candidatus Omnitrophota bacterium
CCCCTATATCTGAAAAAACCTTGTTGTCATCGCTGGTCATAATATACCCGTCTTCACCCGCTCTATGATTTACTATATTTTGCGCGGAGTCACCAAGACCTAACGATTCTAACACCCTTCGGCCTGCTGTATTGATATTTATCTTGAATTCTCCGCTTGGATCATAAGTTGTAATAAGGTTATTTATCGCTGCTTCTGTCTCTCCTTCGGGGGTCCCATAAAAAATCTCGGAAGTAACATCCTTTACCAATAAAAGTTCGCCCACTACGTCAAACAGCGCATTTTTGCAGGAATATGGCTTATCGGAATAATCCGCAGCTTCAATGCCTTCTTCATCACCCCTCCACGCCCTTATGTTAGCGGCGATGTCCTCTGTTATTTCCGGAGACAACCTTTGTAAAACATCGCCGGATGCGGTATTTATGTTTATTTTAGCGCGCACATCCTCAATGCCATAAATCTTATCTCCTGCCTCGTTGACATAAGAGACCTCGAAATAACCATCCCCTATCCTTATATCTTTAAATTTCTCCTCTTGAGTTTCATCCGGTTTTAAGGCGATGCCACATTCCCAAATTGTATCGGTATCTGTCGTTTCATCCTTTTCCAGTTCGGTTATGGCCTTTATGACCCCTGCCTTCGCTATCTCGTATACCTTTAGGTTATTCATTTGATATCCTAATAATCTTAATTCAAGGGATGCCCTGAAACCAATTCCGACTGCTAAGAGTGCCAATATAGCTAAAATCCAGAGCGTAACCAAAAGGACTGCTCCCTTGTTATTCCTGACCATCGCTTAAGATTCCTCACGTTCTTCCAGTGTCCCTATTGGTATGAATATCGCCTTTTTAAAGATCTCAGCTTCACCCTGTTCCGCCTCGTCCTCTTTAAACACCAAAGTGGCCATTACCCCCTTTGGAATTGTAGCTTCTTGCTCGCCATCTCCCGCTACCCAAGAATCCTTCCAGGTAACCGGGGAAGCGGATTCGCCTCCTTCGGACACATACTTAAATGACACCTCGCTTAGATATCTGACCAAAATTTCTTCCTTTTGAGCTTCTTCGCTAAAACCTTCTTTCTGAAGGACGGCGACTCTCTTCAGCACGTTATCTCCACCTTCATTGTTTTCAAAAAAATAGCTAACCTTAGCAATATCGGCTCCGAGAATGGTCATAAAAGATACCCTGTTTCCCTCCCCGATAAACTGAAGATTCTCATTTCCTGGCTCGTCCCCTTCTTCGGGGACAGAATAATTTATTACGTTTTTTAACTCCTTAGCCATCTTGTCTAAAGCCAGCCTTGTGGTATGGGTGTATCTAAAGCCCTCTTCTTGCCTGCGCCAGACTCTTATGCCGCCTGCAAAAACCGCATACAAACAAAGTATGATTACCGAAAATATGGAAACCGCAACCAAAAGCTCCATCAGGGTAAAGGCCTTAAATCTTCTCATTAAATCATCCCTCTTTGGATTTACGAAATGTTGAAATTGTAGCTTCCCTGCCCTGATTCCCCTTTCTGTATTCCACGCTCAGATTGACCTTATTCATCTTAAGTCCCTCTTCATCATCTAAAGGCCAAACCGCAAGGTTGCATCTGTAATGTTGCTCCTCTTCAATAGTAGTGCTTGACTCTCCTTCTTCAACTCCTTCCTTAAAACCCTCGATATCCAATTCCAATAATTTTTCCTCTAAAAGAAAACAGGCCTTTGTTAAAACCCTCGCTGTCTCTGTGGCCTTAAGGGAAGTTGAGTATGCGCGTACTACAAATATTATACCGGAAGCAATTATTAAAACGCTCATTATAACCTCAAGCAGCATGAACCCAGCCTCTGCGCGCAGGGGCTGGGTGAACCCCTTATTCTTCTTCTGCGATAATAACATTTCCCAATATCCCCGTTGTGGTAGCCTTTAAAGTCTTATCATTCTCATTCGTCAATGTTAACTCAACCTTATCGGAATGTCCGTCAGGATAAAAAAGAATTTCCTCTGCGGTTCCTTCAATAGAGATACCCTTCGGCAAATTAAAGATTCGGCCAAATTTATCCCTTACCTCTTCGAACCCTACCCCTTCTTCGCCCGTATCTACAAATAGCTGATACGTCTTGTTCTCAAAATCAAAGAACATTCTATAAACGGTCACATTAATTATTGCCTCCTGCTGCGCAAATGCAATAAAACGCTCAAGGCGGGAAGCAGTTTCCTTCAATTCCATATCAGCAAAGGTTTTCCTAAAAAGAGGCGTTGAAATCGAAATCAACACTAAGATAATAACGGAAACTATAAATAACTCTATTAGGGTAAACCCTTTACTGCTAAGCCTCTTCTTCAGACTCTTCATCAGACCAGTTTGTAATATCATCCCCGCCGCCTTCAGAGTGGTCCTTCCCATTCGACCATAGGTCATAAGAATTTTCATTGTGCTCGCCAGGAAGCTTGTAATTATACCTCTGTCCCCAAGGATCCATTGGATTCTTTTTTAAATATGGGCCATTCCAATTTGGGGGTTCCGGCGTCGGTTCCTTTATAAGCGCGTCCAAGTCTGGAGGGTAGTTACCGTTATCAAGCTCATACATATCCAGTGCCACGGAAATATTGGATTCTATATCCGCCATTGCTGCAACCATGCGGGCCTGTTCAGACCTCCCGGCAAGCCTTGGCATGACCATCGCAATAAGCACGCCGATAATTATCACAACGAGCATTAGTTCTATTAGGGTAACGCCCTTCATCCGCGATCTTGATCTCATGTCCTTCCTCTCTTTCTATCTTGCAATTAAGCTAATTTGAAATATAGGTAACAAAATCGAAATAACTATAAATCCGACCCCAATACCCATAACCAAAATCATAATAGGTTCTATGAGACTTGACATTATTTTTATCGTCTTATCGGTTTCCCTCTCGTAGGAGTCCGCTATTTTCAAAAGATTACGTTCCATCTGCCCTGATTCCTCTCCTACTGCAATCATATTTGTAACAAACACGGGGAAATAGGTGCCGCTCGCAAGAGCCTTTGCTAAAGGTGCACCGTCTCTTACCTTGTTGAATGTATCTTTTAATTCCCTTTTTGCCAGTTCATTTGACATTATATCCCCTGCGATTTCCAAAGATTGCAATATCGTAACTCCATTGCTTAGAAGTGTTCCCAATGTCCTTGCGAAGCGGGCAATATCAACCTTTTTCAAAAATAGGCCTACTATGGGAATTCCGTTCTTGACCCTATCCAGAAGCGACCTGCCCTGACGGGTTTTTTTTATCTGCCTCATCACAACAAACAAAAAAATGATTACTGCGGCTATGATATACCAATATACCCTTATAAACTTGCTGATGCCAAGAAGAAGTAATGTAATAAAAGGTAGAGTCTGCCCCATATCCTCAAAGACCCCTACCACCCGCGGCATAACGAATGTCAATAATATTATCCCGGTGATGGTGCCAACAAAGGCCATAAGAATCGGATAGGCGAGTGCCGCCTGAACCTTTGCCTTGAATTCTTCCTGTTCTTCCAAAAAATCCGCAAGACGGTTCAACACACCTTCCAACGTGCCGCTTATCTCTCCGGAATTAACCATGCTTATGTACAACTTTGAAAAAACTGAATGGTGGCGTCCGAGAGAAGCGGCAAGGCTATTGCCGCCTTTTATGTCGTCGCGAATATCTTCTACGATATTCGCCAACCTCTTGTTATCTGTCTGCTTTGAAAGCGTACTCAAGGCGTTCACTATTGTCACGCCTGCCTCCAGCAAATCAGCCAGCTGCCTTGTGAACACCGCCATATCTGAGGTTTTAATCTTTCCAAAAAAAGAAAAGGGGAAGGCCCCCTTACCCTTATCAGCGTCTTCCCCTTTTCTATCTATCGAAATCGGGAATAACCCAATTGCGCTAATCTTTGAAAGGGCCTGCGATTCGGATTCGGCATCAATCGAACCTTCTACGATATCCTTTGGTCCCTTTTTGGCCTTATAAAGAAAACTTGGCATTATACGGTTTAACTTGTTTCCTGTCCAACACGTAAAACCTCAGCTGGAGTTGTAAGACCATCCTTCACCTTGATCCAGCCATCAGACACCAAAGTACGCATCCCTTCAGCTATAGCCTTCTTTTTTATCTTATCGCTTGAGACCCTTTGTAGAATAAGTTCTCTGATAGGATCACTCATAACCAAAAATTCATAGATGGCTGTCCTGCCCTTATAGCCGGTAAACTTACACTGCTTGCATCCTTTACCTTCGAATATCTTAATGGAACCTGTCTGCCGCTCTGTAACATTGAGTTCGCGCATAATCTCTTTCGTGAGAGGGACTTGAGTTTTGCAGTCTTGACAAATTAGCCTTACCAGCCTTTGGGCAATAAAACATTCAACAGAAGAGGCGACCAGATACGGCTCTATACCCATGTCAAGAAGCCTTGTTACTCCACCGGCTGCGTCATTAGTATGCAATGTACTAAACACCAGATGTCCCGTAAGGCTGGACCTGATGGTTATCTCGGCAGTTTCGTAATCCCTTACCTCGCCGATCATCATTATATCCGGATCATGCCTTAGCATACTTCTTAATCCCGCAGCGAACGTCAATCCAATCTTAGGCATTACCTGAATCTGCGTTACTCCTGCCACCTGATATTCTATGGGATCTTCAATAGTTATAACCTTCAGTTCTTTCTTATTCAGCCTGTTGAGGCAAGCATAAAGCGTGGTTGTCTTGCCGCTTCCGGTGGGCCCTGTCACAAATACGATTCCGTGCGGCCTTTTAATTAACCCTTCCAAGAAATTTAAATGATCTTCTAAAAGCCCCAGGCTTTCCAAGCTATAAACTAGTCCCGTAGATAGCAATCTTATATCTATCCCTTCACCAAACGGCGTGGGCAGCACAGATACCCTTAAGTCAACATCTCCGCCCGTAACCTTTACTTTAATCCTCCCATCCTGGGGTAACCTACGCTCGGCTATATTCATACTTGCCATAATCTTGATACGGGAGATGATGGCTGCTTGAAACTGTTTTATTTTAGGTGGAATGTCGGCATCATGAAGCACGCCATCAATCCTATATCTAACCTTTAACTCATCCTCATAAGGTTCGATGTGAATATCAGTGGCCCTTTCCTGATATGCGCCCAAGATAATCTGGTTTACAAATTTTACTATCGAAGCGTCTTTTGCCAAATCCTCAATATTTTCCACATCCCTTGCCTTCATGGAGAATTCGGCACTCTCTGGGGTTATCTCGGGCGTAATTTTTGCCAAGGTATCCGCGCCAATGCCATAATATTTTTTTATGGCATCCAGCATATCCCTCCCCTCGCAAAGAACGGGCTTGATCTCACACCCCAATAGCAGCCTGATATCATCCAAGGTATGTATATCCGTAGGATCTAAAACACCGATGGTCAGGACATTATCTTTAAAACTTATCGGCATCATTTTGTAGTGGTGGGCAAATTTTGCGGGTACTTTTTTAATAACAGATGGCTCGATACTTACGTTAACAATCTTTACATAATCTATCCCCAGTTGTTCCGCAAGGACCGGGATAAGAACTTCCTCTGTTATGAGCCCAAGTTTTATTAAAACCGTACCTAAGTACTCCCCGGCACCCTTAGGTTCCGTTAAGGCCCTTTCCAGGTCAGCGATACTTATCAGGCCTTTCTTAACCAGCATCTCGCCTATTCGCAATGTCTTTTTCATTGGTGCTAAGTCCCCTATTATTAGTCTAATTATATCATTATATGTCTAAAAGTCAAAAATAAAAAAGTATATACAAAGTAGACAAAAAAAGTAAACCAAAATATTTTCGCGATTTTGAAAATAGGCAGGTGCAACTAATAATCCTTATATCTTCCTAAGTATAATTGTAGCGTTATGTCCGCCAAACCCTAAGGCGTTGGAGAGGGCGCTTTTTATCGCAGCCTTGCGGGCTGTATTCGGGACATAATCCAAGTCGCAGTCTGGGTCGGGATATTTATAATTTATGGTTGGGGGGATGGTTCCTTCTTTAATGGCCAAAGCACACGCGATCGCCTCTACGCCGCCTGCCGCACCTAAAAGATGCCCTGTCACTGATTTTGTAGAGCTGACCATAAGTTTATTCGCGTGATCCTTAAAAACGCTCTTGATCGCAAGGGTCTCTATCTTGTCATTCAACACAGTGGAGGTGCCATGGGCATTTATATAATCTATCTCATTGTAGTTTATTTCTGCATCCGAGAGGGCGGCCTCCATGCATCGTATGGCGCCGTCACCATTGGGATCCGGGGCAGTAATATGATAAGCGTCTGCGCTCATCCCATAACCAATTATTTCACAATAGATATTTGCGCCTCGCTTTTTTGCATGCTCGTATTCCTCTAAAACTACAACACCGGCACCCTCCGCCATGACAAAGCCGTCCCTTTCTTTATCAAAAGGACGGCTCGCACCTTTCGGGTCGTCATTTCGCTTTGAAAGCGCCTTGCAGGCACAAAATCCTCCGAAACCCATCGGGGTTAAGCAGCCATCGGAACCACCGGCAAACATCACGTCTGCCTTATCTTGCTGGATGAGTTTAAACGCATCACCAATTGCATTGTTCCCGGAAGCACAGGCAGTCGCGACGCAAGAATTAGGGCCCTTAAGCCCGAGCTCGATTGAGACCTCACCAGAAGCCATATTTACAATCAGCATGGGAATCAAAAACGGCGAGATCCTGGAAGGCCCTTTTTCCAAATAAGTCGAATGCTGGACTTCAAAGGTATGCAAACCTCCGATACCGGAGCCAATCAAGACCCCCCCCTTTTCCCTTTCGGTTTTAGTAAGGTCCATCCCGCTATCCGCTAAGGCCTCCCTTGCAGCAACGAGAGCAAGCTGGACAAACCTGTCCATGCGCCTTATTTCCTTCGAAGAGAAATGTTTGGAGAAATCGAAATCCTTTATCTCCGCCGCTATCCGGGTTGTAAATTTGGAAGGGTCAAATGCCGTGAGGATTGCAGTTCCATTTTTTCCCTGTACAAGCGCGTCCCAGAAATCCTTTTTATTATTACCTACAGGGGAGATGACACCACTACCTGTCACCATCACCCTTCTTTTTTTATACATTTATCTTTGAAACTACTTAGTACCCTTCTGGTCGATATACTTTACCGCGTCGCCGACACTGACCATCTTCTCAGCATCTTCATCTGGTATCTCGATACCAAACTCCTCCTCTAAAGCCATAACAAGCTCAACCGTATCCAAGGAATCTGCCCCTAAATCGTCGATGAATTTGGCCTGGTCTGTCACTTCCTCCTGCTTAACACCCAACTGTTCTGCTATGATTGTCTTTATCTTATCCGCTTGAACTGCCATTTACTTAAACCTCCTTTTTATTATACTGCCATTCCTCCATCCACCTGGATGGTGCAACCTGTAATGTAATTTGATTCTTCGCTCGCTAAAAAGAGTGCTGCACAGGCCACATCACCAACTTTACCTAATCTATGCAAAGGGATTCTTTCCAGCATTGCCTTTTTAGAATCCTCAGGTAATTTATCTGTCATCTCGGTCTTTATAAAACCTGGGGCTACCGCATTTACATTGATATTGCGAGATGCCAGCTCTTTGCTTACGCTCTTCGTAAAGGCGATCAACCCGCCTTTTGAAGCTGCGTAATTTGCCTGACCAGGATTACCCGTAATGCCAATAATAGAAGCCATGTTTATTATTTTACCGGATCTCTGTTTTAACATTACTTTTGAAACGGCCCTGGTGCACAAAAATGCACCCTTCAAATTCACTGAAAGAACGGATTCCCAGTCAGAATCGGACATCCTAATCAAAAGTCTGTCTTTGGTAATACCTGCATTGTTGACTAATATATCTATTTTACCGAATTTGTCAACTGTTTTTTTAATTAACTCATCTACTTGACTTGGGTCCGTTACATCTACCTTTTGGGCCAAGGTCTCAACACCAAGAGATTTGATCTTTGCTTCCGTCTCTTTAAGAAGCACATCGTTTACATCACTGAGGACAATGTTGGCGCCCTCTTGGGCAAAAAGCGTTGCTATCCCTTCCCCAATGCCCCGGGCGGAGCCTGTTATTAAAGCTATCTTATTTTCCAATCGTTTGGTCATCGTTATTATCAGATAGACGCTATGAGCGACATGAGCTCTTCTTGATTATTAGAGCACTGAAGCGTATTCTCATATGAGATCTTCCCTCTCCTGTATAAATCTGCAAGGCTCTGATTCATTGTATGCATACCGTATTTTTTACCTGTCTGTATCGTGGAATAAATCTGAGGAATATCGTTCTCTCTTATAAGGTTTCTGATAGAAGGAGTGACACTCATAACCTCTGTTGCTAGTACTCGGCCTGGTTTATCATCCGCACAGTGAATAAGCTGCTGCGAAACAACTCCTAGGAGTACCATCGAAAGCTGAAGCCTGATTTGCGCCTGTTGATATAAAGGAAAGGTGTCTATAATCCTGCTAATAGAATGAGTGGCATCTGTTGTGTGGAGCGTAGTCAGTATCAGATGTCCTGTTTCCGCCAGCGTAAGGGCTATATGCATACTTTCCAAATCCCTCATTTCTCCAAGCAGGATAATATTCGGATCTTGTCTGAAGATGTGCCTCAAGGCATTCTTGAACGAATATGTATCAGGACCAATCTCTCTCTGATCAATGGTGCTTCGTTTATGCTTAAATAAATATTCTATTGGGTCTTCGACAGTAATTATCCTGGTTTTTCTTGTGTTGTTTATGTACTCAACCATTGCCGCCAAAGTAGTGGATTTTCCTGATCCGACGGGACCTGTTACCAAAAATAGTCCGTTTGGTTTATCGGCAAATTCCTTTACTATATCAGGCACACCTAATTCTCCCATAGGCGGGACGTCAAATGGAATGGCCCTTGCAACCATACCCACACAACCCCTTTGCCTATAAAGATTTACCCTAAACCGGCTGACTCCTCTTATCGCAAAAGAGAAATCCAGCTCTTTCTCTCTTTCAAAAGTCGCTGCCTGCTCTTTGCTTAATATGCTAGTTGCGAGACTGTTGGCGACTTCTGGTATTACTGGCTCTAAGTCCGTCGAAATCAATTCACCGTCTACCCTTAATTCCGGAGGAATACCAACACAAACGTGCAGATCAGAAGCTTTTTTCTCTACTGCAAGGCGAAGCAACTCTTCTATTTTAATCATATAGCTTTATCGATGGCGACTATGCTGTTCAAGAGCCAGCCAAGACAGAAACCTCCTTTTTAGACAGCGACCCCCAAGCGCAATGTGCGCTTTAAAATCAGCTGAAATTACTTTATAGCTTCACTACAGCTTGGGCACACCTATATGGGTTCCGGTCCAAGAAGCACCTGTAGCATCATTCCAGATAAATGTAATTGTGTTGCCTGTTTCTCCCCCTGACGATTTTGCTGTTCTGGTAGCTATGACTGAATATCCATCCGCAGAAGCAGCTGAGCCCTGATACCACCAATACTGAGCGGTTGAATCGCTTGTGCTTAACCCCCCAACGTATAACTTAGTAAGATCGTTAGTGTACGAACCGCTCTCAAGCTTATAGGAAGCCTCACTGCTTCTCAATGCACCTACCATAGTAAGCGCCTCTGCTGCCCTTGCCTTTTCCACTAATTTTGTATACTGAGGAATCGCCAGTGTAGCAAGAACACCAATGATAATTATGACAATCAAAAGCTCGATTAGCGTAAAACCTTTTTTACTCTGCATTTCTTTTCACCCCCTTCCGATTTCAATCTTTATATTACACCAGAAATATGTTTACGTCAACCCCCTCCAAACGAAGTTGCCATTTTAAATATAGGCATATACATTGCCACGACGAGAGTCCCAATAGCCAGACCCATTATCACAAGAAGGGCCGGTTCAAATAGGGTCACTAATCTGGAAACCTTTGTTGATATATCTTCTGCATAAAATTTTGAAACTTCATCTAGAAGTTGGGCCAACTTTCCTGATTCTTCTCCAACGGCGATCATCTGGCTTACAAGAGGTGGGAAAATTCCCATCTGGGCCAAAGGTACAGAAATGGGCTTACCTTCCATTACGCTTATTTTCACCTTCTCGAGAGATTCTTCCATTACCCTGTTGGCCGTAGACTTTATAGCGATATCAAGCGCATGGATAATCGAGATCCCACCTTTAAGCAACATCCCTAAGGATCTCGCAAATCGCTCTATAGCTACGCTCTGAATTATATCTCCGACAATCGGGATTTTCAATTTAAACCTGTCGAACTGCTTCCTGCCATTTTGCGTCTTTACATATTTGCGTAAAGCAAACCCTAAGATTGCTGCAAGTATTATAACCTTAAGAATATGGTTTGTCAGAAAGTCGCTAAAACCAATTACCGCCCTTGTCAAAGCAGGCATTTCCCCTAAACCCTTATAAATCCCCGAAAATATCGGTATTACCTTATACATAAAAATAAAAATTGCAAAAACAGATACGACGATTAATACGGCAGGATAGATCAAAGCAGAGATTATCTTTTTTCTAAGCGCCCTCATCTCTTCAAGATAATCGGCAAGCTCCCGCAGCACGAATGCCAACTGGCCCGTTGCCTCTCCTGTCTCAATCAAATCTAGCCACATTTGCGAAAATACTTTAGGATGCTCTGCAATCGCGTCTCTTAAGGAAACGCCTGTTTTTAAATCTATCTCTACCTTCTCGCAGGCCTCAAGCAGGAGTTCGCTTTCGATCTGCTGCGTCAACACCGTTATGGCTCTTAATATCGTAACGCCCGATTCCAAAAGCACAGCCAGCTGTCTTGCAAAAAGAGTGAGGTCATCTAAGTTTACCTTTTTGTGTACTTTTCTTCGGGTCTTCGCCCGCTTGGTACCTTTCAAACCTTCCGCCATAGAAATAACGGTTAAACCCTTTACCTGCAAAGAACGTATCAGCTCTTCCTTTGTTTTTGCTTCGGAAGAACCTTTAATCAACTGCCCTATTTGGTCTCTTACGGAATACGTAAATATAGACATTTATTCAGTAAAGACTATGCTCAACACTTCTTCTAAGCTCGTAATACCCTGTTTAACCTTTTCAATACCGCTGTCAAGCAGTGTCTTCATCCCTTTCTCTATTGCCAAGTCTTTAATTTCGGTCGCAGATACTTTTTTCAGAATCATTTGTCTGATATCTTCGGTCACCACCAAAACCTCATACATACCGCTCCTGCCGACATATCCTATTTGGCGGCATTTATCACAGCCAACCGCTTTATAGATCGGCGTTTTGGGCAGGTTGTATTTTTTCTGTGTCTGGGCATCCGGCTCGTATTCCTTTTTGCAGTGGGGGCAAAGTTTTCTTACGAGCCTCTGGGCCTCTATCATAATCAGAGAGGAACTCACCAGAAATGGCTCCAATCCAAACTCTATCAATCTCGTCGCAGCGCTTGCGGCATCATTTGTATGAAGAGTAGATAATACAAGTCTTCCTGCCAATGCCGCCCTAATACATATCTCTGCAGTCTCCAAATCCCGGACCTCACCTACCATTATTATATCCGGATCCTGACGCAAAAATGTTCTAACCCCGTTTGCAAATGTCAGGCCGATTTGAGGTTTCACCTGAACCTGATTTATTCCTTCAACCCTATATTCAACAGGGTCTTCGATTGTAACTATATTTTTTTGAGGTGTACGTAGTTCGTTCAGAGAGGCATAAAGCGTGGTGGATTTCCCGGAACCGGTTGGCCCTGTTATAAAAATAAGTCCGTATGGCTTCTTGAGCGCCTTTTTGAATTTTGTCAAGGTAGTCGACTCAAGGCCCAGGTGCTCCAACCCAACCTTCAGTTGAGACTTATCTAATATCCTAAGAACAACCTTCTCACCATAAATGGTGGGCATAGTTGACACCCTTAGATCTACGACCTTATCCTTAGTCCTAACCATAAAACCGCCATCCTGGGGAAGGCGTTTCTCTGCAATATCCATTTTGGATAATATTTTTATTCTCGATACCAGTGGAAGGTAGAATTGTTTTGCGGGCGGCGGGATTTCATAAAGAATACCATCTATCCTGTATCTAATAGCGGCCTTCTTTTCAAACGTTTCTATATGAATATCACTGGCTTTAGAATTAATGGCTTCCATTATGATGAGATCTACCAGTTTTATTAAGGGGGCTTCTTCTGCGGTCTTGCGTAAGGCGTCATCGTCTATCCCTTCTGCTACTTCTGATGCACCCCTTTGGGACAAATCGCCTTCCCCGCTGGGAGCAGCGGCCTCTATTTGCGCAACCGTCTTCCTATATAAATCTTCTTTTCCGTATAATTCGTCCAAACCTTTTTTTATATCACTTAACGTGGCTATAGCCGGATTAATTTCACAATTCGTCATCATTTTTAGATTATCTATTACCACTATATCTAAAGGATCACTACAAACTATATTTATTGTGTTTGATGTCTTGCTGTACGGTAGGGCTCTATGTTCGCGGGCAAATTCCTCTGGTACTAATTTTTGAACATCCGCGTCCTTTTTGATCTTTAAGGTCCCGCTCTGGACAGATAGGTACGGTATGTTCAGCTGCTTACTCAATGCTAGGGCGAGATTTTCCTCGGATATAAAACCCATAGATACCAATGCTTCGCCTATAGGCCTCCTGTTGGGGTCCTGCTTCTGCACCGCTAATACTTCATTTAGCTGTTCATTAGTAATCAAGCCTTCCTTAACTAGTATCTCGCCCAATTTAAATTGCAATCGCGGCATTTGCGTACCCTTCGTTTATTGCTTGCCTTCTTCTAATTGTTTGACCATTTCTTCTATCAGTTCATTCCTGGAATTTTCTTGCGACACCTCTTCTTCGGAAAGAACCCTTGATTCTGGGGTAACTTGACTTCTGACTATGTGAGGTGTGATAAATATTAATATCTCTGTCTGTGTATCTGTCGTAGTGTCACTTCTAAACAACGCCCCTATCAACGGGATATCTCCTAGAATAGGTACTTTTCGTTTCGTACCAGTGGTTTGATTATCTAAAAGACCTCCTATAAAAATAGTTTCCCCGTCTTTGACCATGACCTTCGCCTTTGCGCTCCGCGTTATCGGGTTCAGAAAATTACTATTGACGCTGGATGCCTCTGTCCTTGAGACAGATGGCTCAAGCAGCATTGTCACAAAACCTGCGGCATTTACTTGCGGGGTAACCTTCAAACTCACCCCTGTAGTTATTCTTTCTGCCGACGTTGTATTTGACTGCGTATCAGGCGTAGCCGTGATCAAAGAACCTACGTATGTGTCGGAGGTAATGTCTATGATAGCCGTTTCATTATTCAGCGTTAATATCTTTGGACGAGCCAAATATTTAGTATCAGCATCGGATCTCAGGGCCTTGAGGGTAACCGACAGGTCCCCGAACGACAAGGTTCCAAACGTAAATGATGTGCTCGAACCATGCGCCTTAAATGACTTATTATCGTAAGGAAAACTATAACTCTTACTCGGTCCTGAATACGTTGCGCTCCATGACCCATCGGAACCCCCGAAATCCAGGCCAAGTTTATCCGTCACACCCAAACTCGTTTCTACGATCTCTGCCTCAATAAAAACTTGCGGAGTGGGGGTGTCCAGTTTTATGACCATTTCCTCAATGAGCTCAAAATTTTCCGGGATATCGCTGATTATAAGACTATTTGTCCTCTGATCAACAACGATATTTCCTGCCGGGGTTAGTAGTTTACTCAAGATATCTACGATACCCGGGGTCCTGCCAACATCTGAAGTGGGCATCTTCTCCGACCCATAAGATCTAGAAGACAGGGAATCTGCGCGAGTGCCTACTTCGGTTTTAGGTATTGGTTGTACTGACAAAGGTGAAACTTGAGTAAAATTTAAGGTATAAATCTTGGTAATGGTTCTAATCCTCACCTCTCCGGAGGGTCTTACTATAAATATGTTTGTGTCGGGGCCCTGCTCATATGTAAGCCTGTTCGCCTCTACTATGGAGTTTATCGCATTTTTCACCGGCACATCTTCCAGATAAAGTGTGACCTTTTTATCCTGGATGTCTTCACTCGGAATAAAATTTATACCCGACTGCTTGGAAAGCACCTTCAAGACATCTTTGACGTTCGCATCTCTAAAGTCCATTGAAACGCGTACATCTGTTTGAGGTAACTGCGGTAATGCGCTTTGTTTTACCTCTCCGGCAAAACAAGCAGTACCTAATACCCACACTATAATAAACCCTAATAACCAATCTGTTATCTTCATTTTATCGACAACAGCACCTCCTTCCCTTCAAGATTAATACGTACGCCTTTTTTATCTATCCCTATGATTGTTGCGCCGTTTAGTGCCTCTCCACTGCTGACGATCTTGCCATTTATGATAGCCTGTGGAAGCTCCGAGCCCCAAATGATGGCTGAAACCAAAAAACGCTTTTCCAGCGCACCTGCCTCTTCTCTTGCTTCACCCGCTTTTGACATCTGATCTAATAATTCGCTCTCCAGAGGATCTTTATACCTTCTGCCGGTATACTCAACCTTTTCAGCCGAAGCGGTTCTGCCAACCTTTTTTCTCACATTCCATCTTTGGGACGGTATAGAAGAGGTGATTGTCTTTTCGGGTTTATAAGACGGCGGTATGCTAGGCGCCTTTTGGGCTGGTTTTTGCACATACATCCATAAAAAAACCAATATCACTATCCCAACGCCTAAGATTATTAATTCGTTCTTCTCTTTCTTTCTCATATTATTTTCGAAAATAGGTCGCGATAACAATATTTGCGCTTAAAGGTTTTTCTCCACCTCTAAAAGCTGACTCGTTGCTTTTATCAAAAGACAATTTTTCAACATGCATAAATTCATTGGAGCTCTCGATGCTGGATATGAAATCCCCTAGTTGGTGAAAGGTCCCTGTTGTGACTATATTTACATTACAATAAAGAAAGGTCTTTAAGGGGCTGCAGGGACGAGAATTCACAGAGATAATTTTAAGCCCCGAATCACCAGCAAACCTTGAGACCTTATCCATAAGCCATAATACATCTGTTTCTTTCGCAAAATAGTCTTCGTAGCCTTTGACTTCTTTATTAAGAGCGCTCAGTCTTTTCGATATATCTATGCTGACTCCTTCGTTGTAAATATCTTTTTTCACCTTTTGGATAGAGGTTATTGTCGCTTTATAGATATTATTATACCCATGCCAAACAGAAATAAGCGCGATCGCAATCCCGATTATTAGTATCCTGTTCTTTAGGAAATCCTCTTTTGTAAAACTTAATTTTACGTTTAAGTCCACTTTTATCTCTTCTTTTTGCTGTCGGTCAGCACACCTGATGAATCTAACGGCTGGCCGACACAATCAACCGAAAAGGCCAAGACCTCTTGCGTATAAAACGCTTCCCTTCTTAAAGAGCTTAATTTAATATCCTTAAATCCAAAATAAAAATCTCTCAGGGCTTTCATATCAACAAGCATCTTGTTTGCGAGAATAGCTTCATTCTTATCTTGTGAATATATAATCCCTTTAATGTTGAGGCTTCTGTCTTTATTCAACTCATCTGTAAACTGGACTGTCTTGATCCATCCGTCTTTAGGTAAAAGGCGTCCGAGGCTGTTTAATTTTTTTGTTAAAAATACCCTGTCTCCTGCTACAAAATTTTTGAAAAATTCAAGTTTCAGTTTATTCTCATCCTCTATAGCACTCAATTGCACATGAGAAACATCAGGGCTAACCACTGAGGCAACTGTCATCCTTTCGGCTTTCAGTTGAGCCTTTTTTCTCTGATATCCTTCCATGTTCGCACTCATAAAAACTTGCAGCAGCGCTAATACGAGAAAGCAAGCAACTCCTTCAATAACAAGCGGCTTATATTGCATGAGGCCCTTAGCAACAGCGCCCTTAGGTTCGGAA
>JABMQH010000134.1 GCA_013203355.1 Candidatus Omnitrophota bacterium
GGGCTTAGAAATAATCAGCTCAGGGGTAGGGAAAAATTTTGTCCCATCATACGGAGAAGTTAACTCTTTTGGATCTTCAAAGTCTATATACGCCTTAAAGGTCCTTCTAGTGCTAGGGCACATTACGATATACAAATTTGCCCATGTAAATTCTACCGGTTTAATCCGCTCCCCTTTGAAATGAAACGTTTTTTTATCGTACGGACAGGTTAATATCTGAGAACGACCAAGCAACATAGATTTTATATCTATATAGGCCTTAAATTCCTTGCCGCAAGTTGGGCATTTAACCTCTTCGTATCTCAGTTCCTGCTTCTTTGTAGTAAGTTTAACGGGGAAAAATTGCGTACCATCGTAAGGACACGTTAGTTTTTTAATCCCTTTTTGGAATTCCTTATCATTTGGGTCAACCACGATCTCAAACTCTTTCAAGCAGGAGGGGCAACTAACCTTCTCGTACCCCCCTTCGTATTTGGGGACATTTCTGCGTACTGTAAGTTCGCTTGCCATCTTGTCAATTGCAAAATCCTCAGCACACATAGCTAATGGTCCGTGCACAACCCAAGAAAATATCATAGCAAAGATCACAATCTTTCTTATCATTTTTTTATTCCTCCAGTATTTTTAAAATTTCATATCTACTTCCGCTAGGAAGATATGATTCTCCGAACCTTTCCCAGATACATAATCAAAATTTTTATACTTCTCAAATTCATACCTTAAAGAAAAGAAAAGGGTGCTGGAATGAGCCCATGACGTGTCAAAGGCTACCTCTACCTTCTCCTCCTGTATTGGATCATTAAGCCTATGCCTTTCTCTATCTATCTGTGCACCTACCTTGACGGAATCAAAATAAGGTGTAGTCAAAAACGGCACATCCTTTGAGATTCTAAAAAATATACTGTCTGCATCCCCCCCCATATGGTGCCCCATGATCTCGCCCTCATAAGTATAGGCGGTGCCGGAAACTGATGCATTATATAGGCCATGTCTGTACCAAGCGGGTTTGTTTTTCGCATATTCAAATCTGAGGTCCGTACCTTTATCTCTAAAAAGATCTGTCAGAAAAAATCCTGCCAAGAGACCGGGGGATTCATTTTCCCAAAAAGAGAACCTGTCCTCTCCTGCCCACTCAGCATAAACCTCCAGCCCAGAGGCAATACGTACCTCCGGCCTTAGGGGCATTGTGAACTTAATATCAAAAGAAGCAAGCTGATCCGTATCCGTTTTTCTTATTTCTCCCGGAGAAAATTCATCTGCACTTCTAGCCATAAATATCTTCCAATAATCACCAAGATCAAGTTTTGGACGATCTTTTCCTCCCATGATAGAAGTACGGTTTGCGCCTAAACAAAGATATGGTAATGGTGAATACTCTATCCGGAGTCCTACAAACTTTGGCTCTCGAATGTTCCTGTCCTCTTCAAGCTTGCTTGCAAAGAAATTAACACCGAAAGAACCCATATTTGAAAACACCCAGGGAAGTTTGAAGTTATTTATACTTCGAATTCTTACAAGGCTTAGGGGTTTGGCGTTATTGCTCATTAACATCGCGCCATGAAACCCGGGCCCCCACCACATTGCGCTCTTGGCCAATGATAGTTCAACGTTAAACAAAGATAATTTTGCAGCCCCTTCATCCAAGGATATCTCTGTATCGTTTTCAGTAATTCTTAATACAGGCCTTGCGCTAAACGTGAAGGTATCCAAAACATTCATCCATGGATAGGCCCTTGTCCTTAAGTTATAGCCATCTTCCAGTCTAATGCCATTTTCATTCTCCAGCAGCATATCGCTTCCAGAGTTTACATTTACAAATCTATGTTCGGTTCTAACCGGGGCGCCTATATTAAAATCGAAAATTTTCTCCAGCTTAGATTTTTCGACTTCTGGGTGCGTTTGAGCTGTGGTCACCCCAATCAGAATAAGCTCCTGTCTAAATTCATCTATTAGTTTATACAGGATATTTTGAAGGTATATAATATGTTCTCTGTCCAGGGAAAGATAATATGGGATCTTCTCCTCTTCAATGTTGTCCATAGCCTCTTTTATCTTATAGGCCATCTGGACCCTTGTCATTGGTTTTGTATCAATACCTGAAAGACTTAAGAGGCCTGATATAGCCATTTTCTCCAATGACTCATAAGACCAGTGATGGATGGGGATATCAGCTGAAGAGTAAGAAAAAGCCAAACTTGGCAAAAATGTCCCTATGCAAAATATAGTTATAATTAGAGTGAAAAAAAATTGACTTTTGCTCAAAATGCCTACCTAAGACCTTCTTTCTTAAAAGATTTAATGGCCTGCAACAAACCGCTTCGCAAACTCACATTTGGTTTCCAGTTCAGAAGCCTCTTTGCTCTAGCTATATCTGGTTGCCGTGTTTTGGGGTCATCCTGCGGCAGGGCTTTGTGAACAATCTTACTTTTAGACTTGGTTAATCTTATAACTTCCTTAGCCAATTCCAATATAGTCATTTCTTTAGGATTACCAAGATTGACCGGATCGTGAATTTTTGTAAGCATTAATTTATATATACCGCTCACTAAATCTGTAATATAACAAAAACTCCTTGTCTGTAGCCCCTCCCCATATATGGTGATAGGGCTATTTTTTATGGCTTGGCTTATAAAATTTGGTATTGCCCTGCCATCATCCTTACGCATCTTAGGTCCGTAGGTATTAAATATACGCACTATCTTCGTATCTATCTTATGCACACGGTGATAAGCCATGGTTATGGCCTCGGCAAAGCGTTTTGCCTCATCGTAAACCCCCCTTGGCCCTACAGGGTTAACGTTCCCCCAATAGGTCTCGGGCTGCGGGTGGATTAATGGGTCGCCATACACCTCGCTTGTAGAGGCCAATATAAATTTCGCCTTATTTGCCTTGGCAACCCCCAAAACATTGTGGGTCCCTAAAGACCCGACCTTTAATGTCTGTATTGGAAATTTCAGATAATCTACTGGACTTGCCGGAGAGGCAAAATGGAGGATATAATGAACCCTTTCCTGTATGCCAATGAACTTAGAAACATCGTGCTCTATAAATTCAAAATTAGACCTTTTAAGCAGATGGGATATGTTTGAAAGGCTCCCGGTGATAAGGTTATCCATACATATAACCTTAAAGCCCTTATCTAAAAGGAGTTCGCATAGGTAGGAACCTATGAACCCTGCGCCACCAGTAATTAAAACAGTCTTTTTTGTCTTTATTGTCATATATTGCTATATTACCCTAAATAGGGGTGTTAAAGGGGGTAGCAGATATTATAATATCTTATGTAGATAAGTCAAGCATAAAATGATCGATTGGTGTGTATATTTGGCTCATATAATTTAGGCAGGTTTAAACAGATGTGTAGGTATTATAATTGTAGCTTTTTTGAGATAATCTCAGCTAACACCTTATTGCCTAAAGGCGTCAGATGTATTGTGTCCATATTGTTATTGCTAAAGAAATCGCGGGTATTATCTTTCAGCATTGCGCCATAA
>JABMQH010000135.1 GCA_013203355.1 Candidatus Omnitrophota bacterium
CATACATAATGGCTGAGGGAAAAATTTTGATTTCAGGCACGGCGGATGAATTGACAACAAACAAAAGTGCAAGAAAGATTTATCTAGGTGAAAGATTTAGTATGTGAAATGAGGACGGCATAAGTGATAGGTCCGTATTTCATCCCGAGTCCCCATGCAGGAGGGACGAAGGATCTGATGGAAATTCAAAGGGAGGAAACTTAGAGGATGCAGATTACGATAGTGGGGCGGCATTTTGATGTTACAGAGCCGATAAAAAGGCATGTGAACAAGAAACTGTTGAAGCTCGAAAGGTATGCGCAAAAGCTAAGAGAGGCCCACGTAATATTGGAAATACAGAAGTTCCGGCACATTGCGGAAGTAACGCTTTATTTAAAATATGTCAAGTTAACAGCCACCGAAGAAAGCGGCGATATGCACTCTTCTATTGACAAGGTATTAGGGAACCTTCATAAGCAGCTATTAAAGCTCAGGGAACGCCTTAAGGAACATAGAGGCGGGGGCATAGGCAAGGCGATGTTTTTTAGTGAGTTGTTCAAATCAGAGGAGGCCGGCAGGGATACCCAAAAAGAAAAAAAGGGCAGGGTCATAAAGAGGCGATTTCAACCGAAGCCGATGTCTGTTGAGGAGGCCTGCATGGAGCTGGATTTATTTAAGGACAACTTTTTAATGTTTAGAGATTCTCAGACCGAAAAGATAAATGTAATCTACAAGAGGGAGGATGAAAACTACGGGCTTATCGTACCCGAGTAAGTGCTTATTATGAAAAAGAAAATCAAACACATAGAGGAATGCAGGAAACTCTTCGAGATTGAAATCCCATCGGAAGAAGTTAATAAACGGATAGAGGAATGCTATAAGAAGATTGAGAAGGTTGCAAAGGTCCCCGGCTACAGGCCCGGGAAGATACCTAAGGACCTGCTGGAAAAACACTATGGCGATCACGCCAATAAAGAGGCGGCAGAAGATCTGATAGGTGATGCTTATCAAAAGGCCATAGAGGAATCAGGTTTTATCCCGTTGGGTTTTCCGCAAATAAGCGACGTAAAATTAGACGATAAGAAGGAGCTGTCTTTTAAGGCGGAGTTTAATATAAGGCCGAAGATCGAATTAAAACAATATAAAGGCCTGAAGCTTAACAAAAAAGTGATCGAAGTAAAAGAAGAGGATGTGGACAGGTCAACAAAAACCCTGCAGGAATCAACCGCTAAGTTTAAAAATACAGAAGCCCGTCCGGTTCAGATCGGCGACTACATTATATGTGATTCAGAGGTTTTTATAGATGGAAAATCAATTGCAAAAAAGAGAGAAAATATCTGGATGCCCATTGAAGAGAAATCCTATATCCCGAATCTGTCCGCCGGTTTGGTAGGGACAGCAATCGGAGATGAAAAAGAAATCGAGACCACCATGCCCCAAGATTTTCAAAATAAAGAATACGCAAACAAGAGGGCGATTTTTAAGATTAAAATAAAGGAGATAAAGGAAAAAATCCTCTCGGAAATCGACGATGCATTTGCAAAGGATGCGGGGTATAATAACCTTGCCGAGCTAAGGGATTCCCTCAGGGCCCTTTTACGAAACCAGACTGAACGACAGATAAGGCAGGATTTGGAGAATCAGATTATGGAACAATTGTTAGGGAGCTCTAAATTTAACGTTCCAACTTCTCTCGTTGAAAGACAGACCCAACATCTTTTTGAAGAGGAGAAGGACAAACTTTTGAAGCAAGGGCTTAAGGAAGACGATATTAAGAACAAGGAGAAAGAGGTTAAGGACAAGATGAGGCCCTGGGCAGTAAAACAGATAAAAAATATGTTTATACTGGACGAGATCGCGCACAAGGAAGGCATAAATGTATCTAAGGAAGAGGTAGATGAGGCATTGGAGGCGATAGCAAGGCAGTATAATAAATCCAAGGAAGAAATAGAGAAGCATTATGAGAAAAACGATTTAATATCAAGCTTGCGTTCGGACATAAGACATAGTAAAATATTAGAGTTTTTGATAAAGGAAGCAAAAATTGAATGAGGACATGACTTACGGAGCCTTGAGGTATCAGGATGGTGTAAGTCATCTGTCCGAATTCAATCGCGAGGTTGCCAAAGGCAACCGTGGCGATCTCTAAGAGATTGCTTCGTCGTCCGCTTTCGGCGGACTCCTCGCAATGACGCGTACAAGGAAGGGGAAACAAAAATGAGCATATTGATTCCGATGGTTGTTGAACAGACTTCAAAGGGATTTGAACGGGCTTATGATATCTATTCGAGATTGCTTAAAGAAAGGATTATATTTATCGGTACCCCTGTTGATGACAATGTCTCAAATATTTTAATTGCCCAACTTTTATTTTTACAGATGGAGGATCCCGAAAAAGAAATAAACATTTATATAAATACACCAGGCGGTTCGGTTACGAGCGGCCTGGCGATCTATGACACCATGCAGTTCATTAAGCCGGATGTAAACACCTACTGCGTTGGTCAGGCCGCGAGCTTAGGCGCACTTTTGTTATCAGCAGGCACAAAGGGGAAACGCTATGCCCTTCCGCATTCCCGCGTAATGATTCACCAGCCATGGGGTGGCGCGCAGGGTGCCGCCACAGATATTACCATTCAGGCAAAAGAGATCAATGTACTTAAAGAGAAGTTGAATAATATCCTGGCAAAACATACAGGCCAGCCGTTAGAAAAGATTCAAAAGGATACCGACAGAGATTATTTTATGTCAGCCGAGGAGGCAAAAGCATATGGTCTCGTAGATGAGGTTATTTCTGGGACAAAACCTCCTAAAAGAGAAAGGGGTATACTTACAAAATGATTAAAAATTATTTAATGACACCAGGCCCTACGCCGGTTCCGCCGGAGGTTCTGTTAAGTATGGCCAAACCTATAATTCATCATAGGACGCCGCAGTTTCAAAAGATCCTACAAGAGGTTGAGGAAAATTTGAAATATCTCTTCCAGACCGCGAATAATGTATTGATCTTTGCGAGTTCCGGAACGGGGGCGATGGAAGGTGCGGTTTGTAATCTATTGTCACCTGGTGATAAGGCAATAACCGTCCAAGGCGGTAAATTCGGAGAGCGCTGGACCGAGATCTGCAAGGCATATGGCGTAGAAGCTATTGCTATTGATGTAGAGTGGGGGAAGGCAGTTGACCCAAAAGTAATAGAGAAGAAACTTTCTACAGGCGCTATTAAGGCGGTATTTACTACATTATGCGAAACCTCGACGGGTGTGGCAACGGATATAAAGGCTATTGCCGAGGTTGTCAAAAAAACCGAGGCGGTTTTGGTAGTGGATGCGATAAGCGCTTTAGGCGCAGTTGAGTGTAAGACCGATGAGTGGGGCATAGATGTTGTTGTGTCTGGTTCGCAGAAAGGCCTTATGATACCTCCGGGACTTGCGTTTGCGGCTGTAAGCCCAAAGGCCTGGAAGGTTATCGAGCAGAATAAATCCCCAAAGTATTATTTCGATTTTAAAAAATCAAAAAAGTCGATAGAGAAAACAGATACCCCGTTTACGCCGGCTATCTCTCTTATAATCGGTTTGAATGCTGCGTTAAAAATACTCAGGCAAGAAGGACTTGACTCCGTGGTTGCCCGGCATAAACAGATGGCAAAGGCTATTCGAGAAGCAGCAAAGGCGCTTGGCCTTGAATTGCTAAGCCCAACCGCTGCGAGTGACGCGGTAACTGCTATCAAAGTAGCGCAAGGCATTGATGGCGGGAAATTAGTAAAAACGATGCGGGATGAATATGGTGTTGGTATCGCAGGCGGTCAAGCGGATTTCAAAGGTAAGATATTCAGGATCGCAAGCATGGGATACATGAATCAATTCGATGTCATTATCGCTATTTCTTGCTTGGAAATTGTATTAAGCAGGATGGGGTATAAGTTCGAATTAGGCGCAGGCGTAAAAGCGACACAGAAGGTATTTTTAGACTAACTATGAAAGGGGATACCTAGAGATGATAAAGGTATTGGTAAGTGATCCTTTAGCAAAAGAGGGAATAGAGATATTAGAGCGCGAAAAGGACATAGAGGTTGTGGTCAAGACAAAACAGACGCCCGCGCAGTTAAAAGAGGAGATAAAGGGCTACGATGCTATCGTCGTAAGAAGCGCTACAAAGGTTACAAAGGAAGTAATCGAGGCCTCCGATAAACTGCGTGTCATAGGCAGGGCAGGCGTAGGGCTTGATAATGTGGATATTGAGGCGGCAAGCAAAAAAGGGATAGTTGTTGTAAACGCACCTGCCGGGAACACAATCTCAACAGCCGAACATACAATGAGCCTCATACTGTCACTTTCAAGGAACATCACAAAGGCGGACCGCTCCATAAAGAACGGTGAGTGGGATCGCAAAAAGTTTATGGGGGTTGAATTATACGGAAAGGTCTTAGGTATCGCTGGTATGGGCCGCATTGGCGCAGAAGTGGCGAAAAGGGCCCTTAGTTTCCGGATGAAGGTTATTGCGTATGACCCGTTTTTATCCGCTGAAAAGGCAAAAAAGATCGGGATCGAACTCTCGAGCTTTGAAAATTTACTTAAAACATCCGACTATATCACCGTACATACGCCTCTTACTGAAGATACCCGCTATATGATATCGGATGAGCAGTTTAAACTGATGAAGACAGGTGTGCGGGTTGTAAATTGCGCAAGAGGAGGAATAATAGAGGAGAAGGCATTAAAAAAAGCTATTGAGTCAGGCAAGGTGGCGGGTTGTGCCCTGGATGTCTTTGAAAGTGAGCCGCCTAAGGATTTTTCATTGGTCAAAATGGATAATGTTGTAGCTACACCTCACCTTGGTGCCTCTACAGAAGAAGCACAGGTGAATGTTGCTATTGATATAGCGGAAATCGTGCTGGATGTTTTAATGAATAGATGCATAAGGAATGCTGTGAATGTGCCTTGTGTAGATACTGAGTTGCTAAAAACCCTGCGACCGTATCTTGACCTGGCTGAGAAACTTGGTTCCCTGGGGACGCAGTTAGTGGAAGGCCATATAAAAAATGTTAAGATAAAATATACGGGAGAGATCACGAGCTATGATACGTCACCTTTGACTATTGCGATAATAAAGGGGATGCTGGCGCCTATTTTACAGGAGACGGTAAACTTTGTAAATGCCCCCATGATCGCAAAAGAGCGGGAGATAAAGGTATCTGAAACGAAGACGGCTGAGATAGAGGATTTCGCGAATCTAATAAGCATTGAAATCGAGACGGATAAGGCAAAGCTGAATGTGGAAGGAACGCTTTTTACAAAGGTGGATCCGAGGATCGCAAAGATAGGCGGCTTTTATGTAGATGCGTCCCCTACAGGATACATGCTGGTTATTTCCAATAAGGATATGCCCGGGATCATCGGTGAGATCGGCACATTGATAGGCAAGAATAAGATTAACATAGCAGGGATGAGCTTCGGAAGAGAAGCGCCGGGAGGAAAGGCCATAACGGTTTTGAATGTGGATAGTGTTGTGCCAAAAGATGTTTTGGCGCAGATAAAGTCAGCCAAGAATATATTCGACGCGAAATTAGTAAGATTATAACGGAGCAAGGAGCCCAATGAAGAAGAAAAAGGAAAATAGGATTTATCTTATTGATGTAACAAATAGGGATGGGGTCCAGACATCCAGGATTTGTTTGGCGAAGTTGCAGAAAACAATGATGAATATTTATTTGAATGAAGTCGGAGTATTCCAATCCGAGCTTGGTTTTCCCGTTACACGCCATGAGACAAATTACCTGAATGCCAATTTGGAATTAGCCAGGAAGGGTGCGTTGTCTCCGATTAGACTTGAAGGCTGGCTGAGGGCCACCGTTGGAGATGTTGAAACGACATTCAGCAAAACCCCAAAAATAAAGCACCTGAACTTGTCTATCTCTACCTCCGATCAGATGATAGTCCACAAGTTTAAGGGAAAGCTGGACCACGAAGATGTTATTAAAGGGATGATAGAGGCAGTAAAAAGGGCCAGACGCCTCGGCGCAGAAACTATCGGAGTTAACGCAGAGGATGCGTCGCGTTCACAACTTGACTATCTAGTAAGATTTGCGCTTGCGGCAAAACATGCCGGTGCTGACAGGATCCGATACTGTGACACTTTAGGTTATGATTCACCGTTTAGTATCTATGATAGGGTAAGATTTTTAGCTGAGAGGGTTGGTCTTCCGATAGAACTACACTGCCATAACGATTTGGGGATGGTTGTTGCCTGCAGCGTTGCAGGGGCAAAGGCGGCGATAGATGCGGGGCAAGATGCCTATATAAACACAACAGTAAATGGGATGGGTGAGCGGGCAGGAAATGCCGATTTGGTTAGTGTTATATTGGCTATTAAATATGCAAGCGGGTTGAGCGGAAAATATATTTTGGATGAACGGATAAAACTTAATCGTGCCTGGAAGATTGCAAAATACGCCTCTTATGCCTTTGGCGTGCCTATACCGATCAATCAACCGGGCGTTGGCGCAAATGCATTTGCCCACGAATCCGGGATACATGCCGACGGCGCACTTAAGGCCAGGAGGAATTATGAGTTATACGATTACGAAGAACTCGGCAGAGGCGAACCGGATATTATTGAGACCGGCAGACAAATAACCGCAGGCGAATACAGCGGGATAAAAGGTTTTAGGAATGTCTACGAGAAATTAGAGATAAAGTTCAGAAACGACAAAGAGGCGGAGAAGATTTTAGAGCTTGTAAGGTATGCAAATGTGCATACCCAAAAGCCGCTCACTCATGATGAGCTGCGGTTTATTGCACAATATCCCGATATAGCAACAAAGATATTTACGATGTCGCCGTGAATAAAAAATTACGAATTGCACGTATATCTTTCCTGATCATAACAATACTGATCTCAACAGTGGTCAGTTTTCCGGCGTATGCCCAGGAAGAGGAGATCGGACTAGTGCAGAGGTTGTGGCGAAAATTCTTTAAGAAAAAAACAATCGAAAAAGTAACGGAAAGGAAAGAATCCGCTGAAGAGGAAACTGAAAAGAAAAAGCCCGCTAAGGAAGAAGCAGCGGAGTCGGTTATAGTTGTAGGAGGCGATGGGGTGGCTCAAGAAGATATTGAAGACCTACAAATACAGGCCAGGGATTTAGAAGACCAAAAGGAACTAAGGCAGGTTTTGGAACGTTTAAAGCGAGACAAAGAGGCTCAAGAGAAACCACCGCATCCGTCTCACTAAAAGATTAAGGGGGCTGGAAATGATAAGAAAAACTGCCATTTTTGCCGTTATTTTTTTGTTTATGTTCGTTAATATTAGAATTGCAGCAGCAGAGGAAGGTTTTTTTAGCAGATTATACAAGAGAATAACGAAGAAGGAAGTGGAGGCGCCACCAAGTCAAACAGGGGCAGGGTTGAGGGGAGAAAAGAAGGTAAAGCCAAAGATTGCCCCGAGGGTTACTGGAAAAAAAGAGATTGTTAAAAAATCTGCCGGAGGCGGCGGAGGAGGCAGCGCCACAAGACCGCCGGTATTACCTGTATTGCCGCCAAGGTCTCCTCAAATTCCGTCAAGGCCTCCTCAAGTTCAATCTCCTCGAGTTCAAGTTCCGCCAAGGCCCCCGCAAAGTCCGCAAGTTCCACGGGTTTTTACTGCGCCAACGGTTACGCCGGTTACCAGGCCTCCCGAGTTACCCGCTAATCCGGCGCATTTAAGAATCCCAAAACCGCCTGCCGTGCCTGTCGTACCGACATTGCCTGGCGGAGGCGGAGGTGGGGCACCAGGAGTAGCAGAAACTGAGCCTGCAGAAAGGACGTTGCAGGAGAGAGAGGGATTAGAAGATGGAAAGGGAAAGATGCAGGAAGACCGGGCGAGAGGATACTGATAAATAGCCATGGCTAATATAGTGATAGTCGGAGCACAATGGGGAGACGAGGGGAAGGGCAAGATTATCGATATCTTAGCCGAAGATGCGGATTATATCGTCAGATTTCAAGGCGGTAATAATGCGGGCCATACAGTTGTGGTCGGTAAGAAAAAGTTTATTTTCCATCTTATCCCCTCAGGGGTTTTGCACAAGGGCAAGATTTGCGTGATCGGAAACGGCGTTGTTATCAATCCAAAGGCCATCCTGGATGAAATAAAGATGGCAAAGTCCAAAGGTATAATGGTTGGTAAGAATTTAGTTATAAGCGATGAGGCACACGTTATATTCCCTTATCACCAAATGCTGGATTCTCTTCGAGAAACCAAAAAAAGCAAGATCGGCACTACAAAGAGAGGCATAGGTCCTTGTTACGCAGATAAGGTTTCAAGATGCGGAATAAGGGTTCAGGAATTATTTGACAAAAATACTCTCAGAGAGAAATTGAAGGCCAACATAGAGGAAAAGAATAAGGTTTTTTGGGCCTTATATAAATTCAAAGGGTTTTCGTTTAACAAAATTTATAATGAATATCTGAAATTCGGCAAACAGATTAAAAAATATGCTGCAAACACCCCCCTCCTGTTAAATAAGGCCATTCGGGATAAAAAAAGGATTCTTTTTGAAGGCGCGCAAGGCGCGCTTTTGGATATTGACCATGGTACATATCCGTACGTTACTTCAAGTAACGCCACGGCAGGAGGTGCCTGCACGGGTTCTGGGGTCGGCCCTAACAAAATTGACAAGATAATAGGAGTCCTAAAGGCATATACGACCAGGGTCGGAGAAGGCCCTTTTCCTACACAATTCGAATGTGAATTAATGGAAATAATACGGAATAAAGGCAAGGAGTATGGCGCTACCACCGGCAGGCCGCGCAGGTGTGGCTGGTTTGATGCCGTGATAGGTAGGTATTCCGTGATGGTGAACGGGATCGATGAGATCGTGGTGACAAAATTGGATGTCTTGGATGATTTGGAAAAGATAAAGATATGCGTGGGGTATAGGCATAAAGGAAAACTTTATAAAGAATTCCCCACAGAGATGAATATAGTGGAAAACTGTAAGCCCGTTTATGAAGTTTGTGATGGCTGGCAGGATGATACTACAGCCGTAGGCAGTTTCAGCAAACTGCCTCGGAACGCAAAAAGGTATATCGGGAGGCTGGAGGAGCTCCTTGGAGTAAGGGTTTCGATGGTTTCAACGGGTTCAAAGCGGAAGCAGTTAATTAAAGTTTAGTTTTTAAGGAGGGATAATGATTGATCTTTTATGGCTTGCGCCGGCAGGTTCTATCCTGGCGCTTTTGTTTGCCGGTTATCTTTCATACACTATTCTAAAAGAAGATGAAGGCACAGAGAGGATGAAGGAAATCGCCGCTTACGTCAGGGAAGGCTCAATGGCCTATCTAAAAAGGCAATATGCGGGGGTAGCGATATTCTTTGCGGTGATGTTTTTTATTTTATTATTTTTGGCTTTAAAGGGATATATGGTAATTTTTGTTCCCTTTGCCTTCCTGACAGGTGGGTTTTTCTCAGGGCTTGCGGGATTTATAGGGATGACTATAGCCACAAGGTCTTCCAATAGGACTGCTGCCGCGGCAATGAGGAGCCTGAACGGCGGACTACGGGTTGCCTTTTCAAGCGGCGCGGTAATGGGGCTTGTGGTTGTAGGGTTAGGGCTTTTAGATTTAAGCATCTGGTATTATTTTCTGGATTGGTATTACACAAATAATCCTGTTCCCGCTGGCATTGATAAGATAACGGCGATAACGAGCACGATGCTCTGTTTTGGCATGGGGGCAAGCTCGCAGGCACTTTTTGCCAGGGTTGGCGGAGGTATATTTACAAAGGCAGCTGATGTAGGTGCGGATTTGGTTGGCAAGGTTGAGGCAGGAATCCCCGAGGATGATCCAAGAAATCCCGCTGTTATAGCTGATAACGTTGGCGATAATGTCGGTGATGTTGCCGGCATGGGCGCTGATTTATATGAGTCCTACGTAGGTTCGATTGTCGCAACGATGATCCTGGGGACGGTTGCATTTTCTAAGTTCGGTTTGGGACTGCAAAGTGTCACTATTCCTCTTAGCATGGCGGCTATTGGTGTTGTGGCTTCGATAGTGGGTACATTTTTTGTGCGTTCCGGAGAAGAGGCAACGCAAGGTGTTCTTTTGGCTGCCCTCAGAAAAGGTGTTTTCGTAGGGGCAGGTATAATAGCAGTTTCTTCATACCCTTTAGTTAGGTATGTTTTAGGTGTTGAGCATATCGGTGTATATTGGGCGGTTTTTTCAGGTCTTTTAGCAGGGATACTAATTGGTCTTTCAACAGAATATTTTACCTCCCAAGGATACCCGCCGACGCGTTCAGTGTCACAGGCTAGTCTTACAGGTCCGGCTACCGTAATAATAAGCGGTATTTCTGTCGGCATGCTTTCAACCGCTATTCCCGTTATTGTTGTTGGTGCTGCGGTCCTTGCAAGTTATTATTTAGCAGGTGGGGCCCGTGACCCGAATTTAGGCCTTTACGGAGTCGGTATTTCGGCAGTTGGATTACTTAGTACATTAGGTATTACGCTCGCAACAGACGCATATGGTCCGGTGGCCGACAATGCCGGTGGAAACGCCCAGATGTCAGGGCTGGAACCAAAGGCTAGGGAAAGAACAGATGCCTTAGATTCTCTCGGAAATACGACGGCAGCAACAGGAAAAGGGTTTGCGATCGCCTCGGCTGCGCTCACCGCACTGGCGTTGATTGCGGCTTACAAAGGTAGAATTGAGATCTTGGGCGGGAATTTAGACCTGTCCCTTATGAATCCCAGGACATTGGTAGGGGTTTTTATAGGTGCAATGCTCCCGTTTCTTTTTTGTTCTCTTACCATGAAGGCAGTCGGAAATGCAGCCGGTTCAATTGTGCTTGAGGTAAGAAGACAATTTAAGGAGATAAAAGGCATCATGGAAGGTAAGGCAAAGCCGGATTACGCTAAGTGCGTATGGATCGTAACCGTAGCTGCACAAAAAGAAATGGTACTCCCGGCGCTTATGGCGATAATGGCCCCTATCATTATAGGGTTGATCATCGGTGTTGATGGCGTAGTGGGGCTTTTGGTCGGTGCGATGGTTTCGGGTTTTGCCTTGGCGGTTATGATGGCAAATTCCGGAGGTGCGTGGGATAATGCAAAAAAGTATATTGAAGAAGGTCACCACGGAGGAAAAGGTTCTCCGGCACATAAAGCAATTGTTGTGGGGGATACAGTGGGCGATCCGTTTAAAGATACCGCAGGCCCTTCGCTTAATATCCTGATAAAATTAATGTCAATGGTTTCAATTGTATTTGCCGCGGTTGTTATCAAGCATGCCTTGATGAAATAGGGCAAGGCTTGACTAAAAAGAGAATTGATGTTATAGTGAATTAAAAATGAGGAGGTAGCAAAAAATGAGGGGAAAAGGTATATTTTATAGTGTGATAGCGGTAGTGATTCTTGCGTTTACAATATCAGGATGCGCGGTAAATATTTATTCAGGGAGACCTTCCGACAAGGCAAAGATCGGCGCACTTTCCGGTGAGGTCGACAGGCTCCAGAAGCTGAGGGAGCAGGAAAGGAAGGAGCTCCAGGAGGCGATGGAACTTCTCGAAAAGAGGCTGAAGGGGGAGATTGGCGACAAGGAAGTAAGCCTGGAAATGGCGGAGAGGGGCCTTGTGATAACATTTGTGGCAGAGGTTTTATTTGATTCCGGTAAGGCGGATGTCAAAAAAGAAGCCCATAAGGTCTTAGGTAAGCTAGCAAAAGTTATAAAGGATAAGGCCTATGATAAAGAGGTAGGCGTTGAAGGTCATACGGATAATGACCCGATAAAACATTCCGGGTGGAAATCTAACTGGGAGCTTTCAACCGCAAGGGCAACAAGTGTTTTGCACTATTTAGTTAATGAAGGGAAACTGGATCCGAAAAAGCTTTCTGCCATTGGCTATGGAGAATACAGGCCCATTGTTTCAAATAAGACTCTTAAAGGGAGACAGAAGAATAGACGGGTTGAGGTTGTGATCATACCGAAGATGTTTAAGCAAAGAGAGGGCGAAAAGAAGCACATTACAAAAAGCCAAAAGCCGGTAAAATACGAGAAGATAAAATAGGTTAAAGGTTTTATATACAGATGATCACGGATGTGAGGCACAGATGATCACACCTGCCTGCCGCAAGACAGGGAGCGCTGAGTCATCTGTGCTTTTGTAATTTCACCCAAATTTTTCTAATGAAAAATAAGAATAACGTACCTACGCATATAGCGATAATAATGGACGGCAACGGAAGATGGGCCAAGGCAAGAGGCCTTCCGAAGATTATGGGGCACAGAAAAGGCGCGGAGGCCATCCGAAATATCCTTAAGGCCTGCGCCGATTTAGGCGTCAAGTATCTTACCTTATATACCTTCAGCACAGAGAATTGGAAAAGGCCAAAGAGCGAGGTCGGGGGTCTAATGAGACTTTTTGAAGAGCAGCTGAAAAGAGAGACCAAAAATTTGCACAAAAATAATGTAAGGGTAAATACAATAGGGCGTACTCAAGATTTGCCGGAAGGTGTCCAATTAAAATTAAAAGAGGCCATTGAGCTTACGCAGAATAATACCGGGGTTGTATTGAATCTCGCCTTAAGCTATGGAGGCAGGGCAGAAATCGTCGATGCAGTAAAAGAAATCCTACAGAATATAGAACAGGGGAACCTGAAAACCGAAGAAATTACTGAAGACAGCTTTAACCGTTATCTATATACAAAGGGTATACCGGATCCGGACCTTTTAATCCGCACAAGCGGGGAGATGAGGATTTCTAATTTTTTACTATGGCAAATCTCATATGCAGAGATCTATGTCACGGAAAGATTGTGGCCTGACTTCAGCAGAAAAGATCTGGAGAAGGCAATCAAAGAATATCAAAACAGGCAACGCAAATACGGAGAGTAAAGGATATGAGTAATCCATTAAGACGGATAATAACATCTATAGCGCTAATGCTGTTTGTTATTGCTACTATATTTGTTTTTCCTGCATGGTTCTTTTGTATCGTTGTAAGCACCCTGATTGGTTTCGGGCTCTATGAGTTCTTTGCGATGGTTACGAAGAAAGGCATTTTTGTATATAGGTATTTCGGAACCATCATGGGGATTATCTTACCAATAATCATATATCTAAACTATGGAGGACTTGCCCCTGACATGGAACCGTTCCTGCTGGTCATTATTTCATTCTTTGTCTTCGTATTGCAGTTTGTCCGGCGGGATAATTCCCAGGCGCTTACGGCAATTTCAATTACCCTGCTTGGAATTTTATATATAAGCTGGTTTTTTAGTTTTATGATAAAGATAAGGCATCTTCCCGACGGCGTATACCTAGTAAGCTTCCTTTTGCTAGTAACAAAGATGGGAGATATCGGCGCCTATGTTGTCGGGAGATTCTTCGGAAAACATAATCTTATTCCAAGGATAAGCCCGAATAAAACGGTTGAGGGCACGGTGGGCGGGTTTGCCGTTAGCATGGTTACGGCATTTATCGTAAGAGGCTTCCTGCCCAATTCATCTTTTGTGGATTTGGTTATTTTAGGGGTACTCCTGGGAGTACTTTCGCAAATCGGAGATTTGTCCGAATCTCTTATTAAGAGGGACTGTCAAGTCAAGGACGCGGCTACGTATCTGCCGGGACTTGGAGGTGTTTTGGATATTATAGACAGCCTGCTTTTCACCACGCCTATATTCTATTTTTATGTGAGGATGTTTTTGTGAAGAGGATTGCGATATTAGGTTCCACCGGCTCAATAGGGGTTAGCGCCTTAGACGTTATTTCGGCCTTGAGGGATGAATTTAAAGTTATCGGATTATCTACAAACTCAAACGTCTCCGCTTTGACCGAACAGATAAAGCGCTTCCGTCCGAAAATCGCCTGCGTAATGTCCGAAGATAAAGCCGCTTGCCTTAAAAATAGTATCGGCAAGAGCCGTACCAAAATTGTCGTAGGGCTAGACGGCCTTTTAGAAATCGTAACCCATTCCGATGTGGATCTTGTTTTGGTTGCAATAGCCGGAAGTATTTCGCTTTTGCCTTTACTTGAGGCCATCAAAGCGAAGAAACAGATTGCGCTGGCGAGCAAAGAGGCCCTTGTAAGCGGTGGTGAGGTTGTAATGAAAGCTGCCAAGAGAAATAATGTCAAAATTCTTCCGGTAGACAGCGAGCATAGCGCAATATTCCAATGCCTGAATGGAGATCACAAGAGGTCCCTTAAAAAGATTTACTTAACCGGCAGCGGCGGGCCATTAAGGCGGCTTTCAAAAAAGGCATTTCATGCATTGGTGCCCGAGGAAGTCATAAACCACCCGAAGTGGAGCATGGGTAAAAAAATCTCCGTTGATTCCGCAACCCTTATGAATAAAGGCCTTGAGGTTATTGAGGCGATGCGCTTGTTTTCAATTGATCTGGATAGCATAGAGGTCTTGATCCATCCGGAGGCCGTTGTGCATTCTATGGTGGAGTTTGTCGACGGTTCTATTTTGGCCCAAATGGCCGTTTGCGATATGCGGATTCCCATACAGTATGCCTTGGGTTATCCGGAGAGGATGCCCCAGAAGTTTAACCTACGACTTGATTTAAAAAAGATAAATGGATTTACCTTTAGCCGACCGGATTTAAAAAAATTCCCCTGCTTGAAATTGGCGTATCACGCTGCAAGGGACGCAGGTACCTACCCGGCAGTTTTAAACGCAAGCAATGAAGAGGCGGTTCTAAGCTTCCTGGATGGCAGGATAAGGTTTACAAAGATACCGGAGGTAATTGAGAAGGTGCTCTCCAGGCACCGCAGCAAAGATAAACCGGCCTTAAAAGATATATTAGAAGCCGACAAGTGGTCAAGAGAGGAGGCTAAGGCGCTTTGTTTTCAATAATTGCATTTTTATTTGTCCTGAGTGTTCTGATTGTAATTCATGAGTTCGGCCACTTTATTGCCGCAAGGAAACAAGGGGTCAAGGTCGAGAAATTTTCTTTCGGTTTTGGCCCTAAGCTATTCGGAATAAAGAGAGGCGATACCGAATATGTTATTTCGCTGGTTCCGTTGGGCGGTTATGTTAAACTGGCAGGGGATGAGCCGACTTGCGCTGAGGGAAAACCCTGGGAGTTTCTTTCAAAATCTGTCGGACAGCGATTTAGTATAATATTTCTTGGTCCGTTACTAAATTATGTATTAGGGTTTTTATTATTCTGGATGGTATTTTTTATAGGATCTCCTACCTTGACCAATAAAGTGGGGGATGTCCTGAAGGATTACCCTGCCCATAGCTCCGATATAGCAAAAGGCGATAGAATAATTTCTGTCGACGGGGAACCGACGAAGTATTGGGATGAGCTTACGGAAATAATCCATAATAAAAAGGAAGGCAAGCTGGTACTGGTGATAGAAAGGCCAGTCCGGTCGGGGGTAAGGACGCTGGAAATAGATGTTACGCCAAAAAGACGAGAGATTACGGATATTTTTGG
>JABMQH010000136.1 GCA_013203355.1 Candidatus Omnitrophota bacterium
AAAACCCCTCCTTCATTTAATAAGTTCTTAACTTTTCCTAAAAAAATACCTGCATCTGCTATGTGTTCTATAACTTGAAAAGAACAAATTACATCGTACTTGTTGCGAAGCAAATCTATATCTTTCACATCCATTGCGGTAAACCTTAGATTTTTTCTCTGGTATTTGCTCTTTGCGTACTCAATTGCTGTCTTATCATAATCTATACCCAAAACCTCCCTGGCGGAATCGGCCAAATAATAACTCCCGTATCCTTCCCCGCAACCAATATCTAACACAACTTTATTATGGACATACTCTGCGGCAAATCTGTATGCAGAGAAATGCCGCGCGATCATAAGCGGCGTCTCTTTCTCCAAAATAATTCTTTCTCCTGTATTAGCTATATTAGTCATTTTTAATTGGCTCTATCGCCTTTGCGCGTACTTCATATACATCGACATCATCAAAGCTTTTTATAAGCCTTAACCCCGGCAATCTCTTTGTTTTAACTTTCCGCAATTCATTTACTATTTCCATGTCATTAGACTTTTCGTAGGAACCTAAATGCACTAAAACATATTTAACCTTCATCCAACGCAAAATTCCGGCTGTCTTAGGTGCAGATAGTTTCCATATGGTTTTAGCGATTTTATTTGCGGGGCTTCCCGGAAGAGTAGCATTAATAATTTTCTTTTCATGAATAATCTGGCGCAATTTATAATATTCATTCGGGCTATCCACATCCAGGGGGTATTCCGCAACCACAAAATCACCTTCCTGAGATTTAAGCCAATTATAAACCGTATGATATTTTGTCACGTCTATAACTTTGAAAGGAGGGTAATTCCAGAATTCAAATAAGACCAGGCCGCTAAGAAGCCCTGTAACTATTATCTTAGTTGTTGTACGTCTGAATTTTCCCAGGAAAAATTTCAACCCGAATCCCGCCAGAATCGAAACCGCCAGCATAACCACTACCCCAAACCTGCAATATGCCCTGAACATCGGCAATAACTTATACATAAAAAACGAAGGCATGTAGATCTTGAAGTATGGAAACGTAAAATATGGCGGCTGTGAAAACAGCCATGCCACAATGGCCAGGAGCACAAAGAATCCGATATAAAAGTTTTCGTTTCCGGTACTTATGGTTTCTTGTTTTTTGGCCTTGGCCTTTTTTCTTTTTCGCCACTTCTTCCAGGCGATAAAGGCGAAAATAAGCGGGATCCAGCCCAGATATAGTGTGTGCTCGGTATAACTGACTCCGTAGAGCGGGGATCCGATAAACCATTTGGTAAAGTTCCCGAACACCGGATGCATAGCGGCAGGCAAAACATAACTTAAGGGCTTTGCTGATTGGGTAAACAGATCATCAAACGGGCGGCGGTAGGAGTTAAACGCCGAAGGGGTTGTCCCCTTTGATAAAACTGTACCCTTGACTATAGGATAGAATTGAGGCACAACCACAAGTAGCGCCAATAAGGATACTATAAAAACGTTTTTTAAATGCTTTCTGTCCTTATTTGAGATATTCTTTTTTCGCCTCTTCCTGTGCGCCAAGTAGCTAAACAGCAGGTAGGCAATAAAAGTTGTTAGAGCAACGATCATATAATGCACGACATTAAAGTTTAATGTGGTCAATACAAGGCCTAATACACAAAAGGTTTTTATCTTTTTTGAAGGGTTCTCCCGCAGAATAAATACGCCTAATAAAACCATCGGCATCATCCATAGATATGTCTCCCCCAAGTGCTGCCAGGCGCGCACAAATATATAAGGACAGAAGGCGAAAATTATTCCTGAAAATATACCGCACAGCCGGTTATTGGTAAGAAAATATACCAACAGGTAATTAAATACCGCCACCAGGAACAAATTCATCAGTATCTGCAGGTTGTAGGTCAGTACCGGGGTAGTCAGTATAGCCAATATATAGTTGACCGCAAAAAATATGTAGGCAAGCGGGCTAGTGTTCATGCCAAAAGGATACGCAATCAAATTGGTTTTTGTTATAGAAAGTTTATGCGCCAGAGAAAATTTTAAAAACCAGGCATTCCACAATACCGAATAAGATTCATCCGTGGAAAAGAACCCGGGGATATGTGTAGTAATTCTAAAAACAAGCGGATAAGTCATTATGACAATCAAAAAAGCAAATAATAGCATGACTAGTTTAAATGTCTTATCTTTCATCTTCCAGGGTTTTCTCTATGGGTTTAAGTTCGTTCTCTTTCTTGCTTCTTATCGCCATATTGGACAACTGCTTGCCGCGAACTATCCGAAGCAGCATGCTAAGCGGTATGCACATTAATTTGGCTGTATAGCTCAGATCTTCAATCGAACGTATCTTTCGTAAAATATTAACGTATGTTCTGGCAGACAAGGCCTTGCTTATGATAAATT
>JABMQH010000137.1 GCA_013203355.1 Candidatus Omnitrophota bacterium
CAGATACTGAATAAGAACCTGATCATAAAGTCATATAAAGGAAAAGGGGGCGGTTTTGTGCTTCAGAGAGACCCCAAAAAGATAACACTAATTGGCTTAATCGAGATATTCCAAGGTCAGGTAAAGCTTGGCGAACACATTTTTAAAAAGAGAAAATGCCCGAATATAAAAACTTGCAGCTTAAGGAAAAAATTAGATGGGATAGAAAAACTTGTAATAAGCGAGATGAAATCGATTACTATAGCGTCACTTTTAAAATAAGAAGGGGTATAAAGGGCGAATAATTTGATTTTTTACAAAAAAGAATATATACTTTCCTATGAAGGAGGTGCCGAAGATGTGCAAAAAATGCGGTTGCCAGAAGAAGAAACCGAGAAAATAGCTTAAAAATACACCTTTAATAGTGTAGTTTAGGGACGTTGCCGAGAAGGAACGTCCCCTTGTTTTTAGAATTGACTTGTTTCTATTTCGGCGGTATCATATAAAGGAAGATGAAGTAAAATAAAGGAAAAAATATGGCGAAAAAAGAAAGAAAAGTAAACGCTGAACAGGCGACAAGCGGCAAACAAGTTATAGATGCCCTAGGTAAAATAAGTGAAGTTATTACCTCTGATCTATATCTAGAGGATATCTTGAAGTTAATCGTTACTGTAACCGCAGAAGCGATGGACTCTAAGATATGCTCGCTTATGCTATTAGATAAGGCTACTAAAGAACTTGAAATTAAGGCCACGCAATCTGTAAGCAAAAGCTATAATAAGAAGCCCAATATAAAACTGGGCGAAGGGATTGCCGGAGAAGTTGCTAGAAGCGGAAAACCCATCACAGCTCTTGATGTACGCAAGGACGAGCGTTATATAAATAGGGAGATTGCCCAAAAAGAGAATCTGCGCTCCTTATTAAGTGTTCCTCTTATGTTTAAAGGTAATGTTATCGGAGTACTGAACTCCTATACAGCGAAGATGCGCCGCTTTACTAAAAATGAGATAAATATTTTGAAATCAATAGCAAATCAGGCCGCTGTAGTGATCGAAAATTTCAGATTAGTAGTTGAATCAAAAGTTATCAAGGAAGAACTGGAGACTAGGAAGGCGGTAGAGAGGGCAAAGGATATTCTGATGAAAGAGATGGGCTTTTCGGGAGAAGAGGCCTATAGAAAAATACAAAAACAGAGCATGAATACCCGTAGGACAATGCGCGAAATCGCGGAAGCAATAATTCTCGCAAAGGAATTAAAAAGTATATAAACTTCTTCTTGACACAATTTACCCGTATGGTACTATCATATATTGCTTATATTATGAGGACAAAGGCGTCCAGATTTCATGAGACAGGGGCGCCTTTTATTTATGTCTAAAGATTGAAAACCACGAGTTAAGAAGGAGGAGAGATATGTCAAAGAAACTAATAGAAGACTTTATGGAAGGGGTCATTGCGAAAAATCCTGGCGAGACTGAATTTCATCAGGCGGTGCAGGAAGTAGTAGAGTCGGTAACGCCATTTATTGGGAAAAATCCGAAATATCAAGAGGCAGAGATTTTAAAAAGAATGGTAGAACCGGAAAGAGTAGTAATGTTTCGCGTGCCCTGGCTGAATGATGAAGGAGGAATCCAGGTAAATAGGGGGTACCGCATAGAGATGAATAGCGCTATTGGTCCCTACAAGGGTGGGTTGAGATTTCATCCTAGTGTTAATCTGAGTATTCTTAAATTCTTGGCTTTTGAGCAGGTGTTTAAAAACGCTCTCACTACACTGCCTATGGGGGGAGGAAAAGGCGGTTCCAATTTCGACCCTAAAGGAAAAACTGACGATGAGGTAATGAAATTTTGCCAGAGCTTTATGACCGAGCTTCAAAGACATATCGGACCTAATACGGATGTTCCCGCAGGAGATATCGGCGTAGGAGGTCGTGAAATTGGCTTTATGTTTGGGCAGTACAAGAGATTGCGAAATGAATTTACAGGAGTCCTCACGGGTAAAGGACTTAATTGGGGCGGAAGCTTGATTAGACCTGAGGCCACGGGATATGGCTGTGTTTATTTTATTGAGGAAATGTTAAAGACCCGAGGAGAGTCTTTGGAGGGAAAGGTGTGTGCGGTATCTGGTTCTGGAAATGTTGCGCAATACACCACAGAAAAACTCATTGAATTAGGAGCAAAGGTAGTTACGTTATCCGATTCCGGAGGGTTTATTTATGATGAGGGCGGGATTGACACCAAAGAGTTGAAGTTTGTATTTGAACTTAAAAACACGAAACGCGGCCGCATAAAGGAATGCACAAAGGAGTTTAAATGCAAGTACCATGAAGGCAAAAGGCTTTGGAACGTAAAATGTGATATTGCTTTCCCGAGCGCTACACAGAATGAAATTACCGAGAGTGATGCGAAGGCGTTGGTAAAGAATGGCTGTATTGCTATTGGGGAAGGTGCAAATATGCCCACTACTCCGGGAGGAATTAAGGTCTTTCAAAATGCAAAGATTCTATATGCACCCGGAAAAGCAGCTAATGCAGGGGGAGTGGCTACGAGCGGTTTGGAGATGTCTCAAAATAGTTTAAGGCTATCATGGAGCCGGGAGGAAGTAGACGAGAGATTACATCAGATAATGATCAAGATACACGATTCCTGTGTTAAATACGGCAAAGAAGGTAAATTCATCAATTATGTAAAGGGTGCTAATATAGCCGGATTTGTAAAAGTAGCTGATGCCATGATAGATCAAGGTTTAGTCTAACATCAATAACAGCTTGACAAATTTGAAATAATGTGGTATCCTATTTTTGGTAATAAAGCACAAAGTGAGTGCTTAAGTAAGAAAGAGACAAAGGCGTTCGACAGGACGCCTTTTTATTTTTTACTCTTTCTTTATTAATAGCAGAGTTTGCTAGATAGAGAGTTTTTAAAACAATGGCGTTTTATGTCGATGAGGACATAAACGCTTTTTTATTTTTATTGATAATCAAAAAATTAGGGAGGATGTTATGAATCTACAAAGACCAAATGCAAACGATACGACAGAGAGCTTTAATCGTTCAAGAAACGTTGTGCCAGGTTCGGGTATTTGTTCCCGATGTATTGATGGATGTAAGGGAAATTGCGAGATTTTTAAGGCATCGTTCAGGGGCCGCGATGTAATTTATCCCGGGCCGTTCGGTGAGATTTCCGCAGGCGGCGATAAAAATTACCCTATAGATTATTCCCATCTCAATATTCAGGGATATGCCATGGGAGCAAAGGGGCTTCCTAAAGGCATAGAGGGTAATCCTGATACCGCGATATTTCCTGCGGTAGATACTGAAACCGACTACGGATGGGATAAAAAGGTAAAGATGAAAATACCCGCCTTTACCGGAGCGCTCGGCTCTACGGAGATAGCCAGGAAGAATTGGGAACATTTTGCCATTGGGGCAGCCATTTCCGGCGTTACCCTGGTTTGCGGAGAGAATGTCTGCGGCATTGACCCGAAATTAGAGCTGAATTCAAATGGAAAGATCAAGAAGGCGCCTGACATGGACAGGAGGATAGAGACCTATAGAAAATTCCATGAAGGATACGGAGAGATCTTGGTTCAGATGAATGTGGAGGATACCCGTTTAGGAGTTGCCGAATATGTAAGAAAGAAGCATCGATTAGAAACCATAGAGCTTAAATGGGGACAAGGGGCGAAGTGCATAGGTGGAGAAATCAAAGTAAAAAGTTTGGCAAGGGCGCTAGAACTCAAAAAACGGGGCTATATTGTTACGCCCGATCCGACACTTAAGGTGGTTCAAAAGGCCCACAAGGTAGGAGCTATTAGGGAATTTGAACGACATTCCCGTCTTGGATTTGTAACGGAAGAAGCATTTTTCGCGGAGGTTAAACGTCTTAGGGGTCTGGGCTTTAAACGGATAACCTTAAAGACGGGGGCGTATCCCATGAGAGAGCTTGCTATGGCTATAAAATACTCCTCAATGGCAAAGATAGACCTCCTTACAATAGATGGCGCCCCGGGTGGTACGGGAATGAGCCCATGGAGGATGATGGAAGAATGGGGGATTCCCACATTCTATCTACAGTCCATGACTTATGAAATATGCGAAAAGCTGGCAAAGAAAGGGATGCGCATCCCCGATATTGCGATTGCGGGAGGTTTTTCAACGGAAGACCATATATTTAAAGTACTGGCAATGGGTGCGCCGTACGTAAAATCTGTTTGCCTGGGAAGGGCATTTATGATTCCGGGAATGGTCGGTAAGAATATCGGATATTGGATGGAGGGAAAAGATTTGCCTCCTACTGTTTCTCGATATGGGAAAACCGCAGAAGAGATATTTACATGTTATAACGAGCTTGCCGAGAAATACGGAGACAGAATAGAAGAGATCCCTATGGGGGCAATGGGTATTTACAGTTTCTCCCAAAAACTGAAAGTTGGACTTCAGCAACTGATGGCAGGTACGAGGAACTTCAAAATCCCAGTCATTTCCAGAAAGGATGTTATATCTCTTACTGAGGATGCTGCGAAGGTTTCCGGAATTCCTTACGTTATGGATGCTTACAGGGAAGAAGCGGAGAAGATTCTTGATTGACATAACTGGAAATATGTATAATCCCCGTAAGTGGCAGCCCAAGAAGTGCGTAGCGCATAAAAAAAGGCGTTTAGATACTGAGGTATTATCAGGACTAAACGCCTTTTTTGTAGTTTAATTAGTCAAAAAAACTTCGTGACAATATTATAAAATAGGGTATAATGAGTGAGATAATAATCTAAAAATTAAGGAGAGTTTTTATGCCAAAGAGAGAGGATATACGTAAAGTTTTAATTATAGGGTCAGGCCCTATCGTTATCGGCCAGGCCTGCGAGTTTGACTATTCCGGTACTCAGGCGTGCAAGGCATTAAAGGAAGAAGGCTATGAGGTTATTCTGGTCAATTCCAATCCTGCTACGATAATGACCGATCCGACCACGGCACACAAAACCTATATCGAACCGCTTACCGTAGAAAGCGTGGGAAAAATTATCCAGAAGGAAAGACCCAACGCACTTCTTCCCAATTTAGGGGGGCAGACAGGGCTAAACCTTGCAGCCAGTCTCCACAAAGAAGGCATATTAGATGCATATAATGTTGAACTTATCGGTGTTAAGGCGGATGCTATTGAGCGAGGTGAAGACCGCATCGCGTTTAAAGAGACAATGAAAACCCTCGGGATCCCGATGCCTAAATCCGAACCCTGCCATTCTGTAGCAGAGGCTGAGAAGATAGCACAGGAGTTGGGTTACCCCGTTGTTTTAAGGCCTGCCTATACATTGGGCGGAACCGGCGGCGGGATTGCCTATTCCATAGATGAATTAAAAACTATTGTGACCCGCGGTCTTTCAGCAAGCCTTGTAAACCAGGTATTGGTTGAAGAGGCAGTTATTGGCTGGGAAGAGCTGGAGCTTGAAGTCGTCAGGGACCAGAAGAATCAAAAGATAACAGTTTGCTTTATTGAGAACATAGATGCAATGGGGGTTCATACGGGAGACAGCTTTTGTACCGCTCCTATGCTTACGGTCCCCAAGCCGCTGCAACAGCGCATGCAGGAATTTTCCTATAAGATAGTTGATGCCATTGGGGTTATAGGCGGGACCAACATCCAATTTGCCCACAACTTGAAAGATGACAGACTCGTAGTTATAGAGATTAATCCAAGGACATCACGGTCATCCGCCCTTGCTTCTAAAGCGACTGGTTTTCCGATAGCGCGCATTTCTACAAAGCTGGCTGCCGGGATCACCATGGATGAAATTCCGTACTGGAGAAAAGGAACGCTGGAAAAATATGAACCCTGGGGCGAATACGTAGTTATTAAATTTGCGCGCTGGGCATTTGAAAAATTTCCAAAAGCAAAGGATATTATAGGAACCCAGATGAAGGCCGTAGGCGAGGTGATGAGCATAGGAAAGACTTTCAAGGAGGCGTTTCAGAAAGCCATACGGTCCCTGGAAATAAATAGATACGGCCTAGGAGGAGCTAAGGATTTTAAGAGCCTTCCGCTTGAAAAACTCAAGGAGATGCTGGCGCAGCCTTCAAGCGAGCGCGTATTTCTTATGTATGAAGCTCTGAGGAAAGGCATGGATGTAGAGGCACTTTATCAGCTTACTTATATCGGTCGCCACTTTATCAAAGAGATGAAAGAACTCGTGGAATTCGAGGAAGAGTTACTTAAACATCAATGGCATGGTCTCCCCAACAACAAATTTATAAAGGCAAAGGAGTGGGGTTTTTCGGACAAGTATCTCGCAGGGCTTTTTGGTGTGGAGGAAAAAGGTGTCAGGGATAAGAGGATTTCCCTAGGCAAAATAGAACAATATGAAGCTATCCCTGTTAGTGGCGTCAAGGATGCCGCCTATTATTATTCCACATATAACGCAAAGGATTCGGTTCCGGTATCTCCGAATAAGAAGGTAATGATTTTAGGCGGTGGGCCTAACAGGATCGGGCAGGGTATTGAGTTTGATTATACCTGCGTCCACGCCGCTTTTGCCCTTCGTGATGAAGGATATGAATCGATTATGGTCAATTGCAACCCGGAAACCGTATCAACGGATTATGATACCTCAGACAAACTTTATTTTGAGCCGCTTACGATCGAGGATGTCCTTTCAATCTATGAAAAAGAAAAACCGGAAGGAGTTATTGTCCAATTTGGAGGGCAAACTCCGCTCAACATAGCTCAGGAGCTGAAGGCAAACGGAGTAAATATCCTGGGTACATCTCCGGAGAACATACACCTGGCGGAAGACAGGGAGCGCTTCCGTGAAAAAATGATCACCATTGGTATCCCACAGCCGGTAAGCGGAACCGCACGTTCATTAGCAGAGGCCATCAAAATCGCAGATCAAATAGGATATCCTCTCATGGTCAGGCCTTCTTATGTTTTGGGCGGCCGCGGCATGGAGGTTGTGTATGATGAGGAGATGCTGCGAAATTATGCCAAGGAAGCGATTAATGTCAACCCGGGGCATCCAATGCTCATTGACACATTTCTTGAGGAAGCCATAGAGGTAGAAGTCGATGCGCTTTGCGATGGCAAAGATACGTTTGTTGCAGCGGTAATGGAACATATAGAATTTGCAGGTGTCCACTCAGGGGATTCGGCGTGCACAATACCCCCAAGGAATATTAAAGAGGCGCATTTAAAAGCTATAGAGAAATACACCGCCCAGATTGCAAAGGGATTGAACGTTGTAGGGCTTATGAATATACAATACGCAATATGCAATAATAGGGTATATATCCTTGAAGCCAACCCGCGTGCCTCACGGACTGTTCCCCTGGTATCCAAGATGACATCAATACCGATAGCGAGAATAGCCACGCAGGTAATGATGGGTAAAAAACTTTCGGATTTCCCCGAGCTGAAAACATACAGACTTCCGTATGTAGGCGTAAAAGAAGCGGTTTTCCCGTTTAACATGTTTCCCGAAGTAGATCCGGTGTTAGGGCCCGAGATGAAGGCTACCGGAGAAGTTATGGGGATTGGTCATACGTTTGCAATGGCGTTCTACAAGGCAGAAGAAGCCGCAGGTACCAAACTTCCTTTAAGCGGTAATGTTTTACTGACTGTAGCAGACAAAGATAAAAAAGCCTTACTCCCGGTCGCTAAAGGGTTTAAAAAGCTCGGATTCAATATTTATGCCACAGAAAACACCAACCGTTTCTTACAAGAAAAAGGAATAGAGAGCACGCTGATAAAAAAGCTGCATGAAGGAAGGCCAAATATAGCCGATGCCATAAAAAACAAAGAGATTCAGCTTGTTATTAATACACCCGTTGGGCGCCATAGCAAGCACGACGACAGTTATATTCGAATGGCGGCAATACAAAATAAGGTTCCTTATATTACGTCATTGACAGCTGCCGAAGCCAGCGTCCAAGGTATCGAATCCGTAATTAGGACCAAAAGCCCACCAAAGTCCTTGCAGGACTATTACAAGGAATTTGTAAAAAGCGAGCAATACGCAAAAACCTGATAACTGTTTTAGCTATTGATTGATTTCCTCTCTTTTTCAGAAAGCCCTTGTCTTTTTTGGAAAATTAAGTTATAATAAATCATCAATATAGGACCACCGTTCTGCATAACGCAGAAGGCGGTTTTTTGTTCTATGGTAATTTTCGAATATAGTGCTATATTTAGGGCATATCTATAATATTATAATCCTTTATATTATAACAAGCGCACGTGAACAAGAGGGGTAGATAATGAGAAGGATTTTCTTATCCAGCTTGCCGATTTTGATTATTGTAGCTGTTGCCTTTACCATATTCGGCCTAGCGCACGTTCATTCTGAAGAGGAACGGTTGATGGCTGAACTCAAGCGTGAAGCCAGAACCGTTGCCGAAAGCATAGAGGTATCCGCTAAAGGCATTCTTGAAAATAATGATTTGCGGCTGGCCAAGCGGCTCGTTGATGGTTTTCAACAAAAGGAAAGGCTGCAGGGCTGTGTTATTTACAACACAGAAGGACAGGTATTAGCGATTACCGAGCGGATTTCCGGATGGAGCAAGAAGGATAAGACCCACCTTAAAAAAGCCCTGGCCACCAAAGAACCCCGCGGTTCCTTAGAGAAATTCAGAGAGTATTCCGTATATAGTTACGTCATGCCCGTTTTAGATTACGAGAATAATACATTAGGCCTAGTGGAAGTGATTTACGATACATCTTACATGTTTACGCTATTGACCGAATTATGGCGTCGTATAAATATTGCTCTAGTTACTTTAATAATAGCGATAGCGTTTATAGCCTTCTTTATCCAAAGACAAGTTTTTATTCTACCCGTCCGTCAGCTCACAAAGTGGTTTAAGCATTTTCAAAAAGGGGAGACGGATAAATTGCGTCCCTTTAAGGATAAAGGTGAATTCGGAAAACTTGTAAGTGAAATCGAACAGGTTGCTTTGAGTTTAAGGGTTGCGCGAAAGGTTGCTACTGATAAGGCGCATGCCCGTGTCCGGAAGGATGAGTTATGGACAGAGGCAAAGTTGAGGGATCTTGTTCAGGCTAAATTGGGAGAGAACGCTCTGGTAGTAGTGTCGAACAGGGAACCGTATATGCACGTTACTGATGAAAAGACCGGCAAGCCAAAGTGCTTCAGGCCTGCCAGCGGAGTTGTTACCGCTATTGACCCGGTAATGCGCGCCTGCGGAGGAATTTGGGTTGCTCAAGGAAGCGGTGACGCTGATAGGGATTTTGTGAATTCTAAAAATAAACTTGGTGTTCCACCGGGTGACAATCGTTATATCTTAAAAAGGGTTTGGCTGACAAAAGAGGAAGAAGAGGGGTACTATTACGGTTTTGCCAATGAGGGGTTATGGCCTCTTTGCCATGTTACACATACCCGCCCTATGTTCAGGGACACCGATTGGCAGATGTATAAAGCGGTTAACCAAAAATTTGCCGACGCTATTCTGGAAGAATTACCGGCAAAACATCCATTTATTTTTATACAGGATTATCACTTTGCGCTTGTCCCGCAGATGATAAAAGAAAAACGCCCCGATGCGACTATAGCGTTATTCTGGCATATCCCCTGGCCGAATCCCGAAGCCTTTGCTATATGCCCGTATCAGCATGATATCTTGTATGGCATGTTAGCCTGCGATCTGATAGGTTTTCATGTGCAGGTTCATTGCAATAACTTTCTTGATACGGCCAACAGGTTAATAGAATGCCGCGTAGATACCGAGAAGTTCAGTATAGTCCGATCCGGCATAGAGACCTTAGTTTCAGCATTCCCGATAAGCGTCAACGGATACCTGAGCGGGAATATCCCTAAAGTTGAAAACGAAGAGATAGAAAGGATCCGCAAGGAATTTAATCTAGACGGCAAGATCGTTGCCGTAGGAGTGGATAGGATCGATTATACAAAAGGTATAATCGAACGGGTATTGGCTATCGACAGATTCTTAGAGAAATATCCGGAGTATAAAAAGAAATTTGTTTTTATTCAATTGGCCGCTCCGAGCCGTACACATATAAAACGCTACCATGAACTAATAGGAGAAATAGAGGAGCTGGTCGAGAAAAAGAATTGGAAATATTCGGACGAGGACTGGAAGCCGATAATTTATTTAAAAAAGCATTTTTCAATTGAGGAAATCAAGCCATACTATATGCTTGGGGATATATGTATCGTAAGCTCCCTGCATGATGGCATGAATCTGGTATCAAAAGAATACGTCGCCACAAAGAGCGATTTAAACGGGGTATTGATATTAAGCAGTTTTACCGGAGCTGCCAGAGAACTGACGGATGCTATTCAGATCAACCCGTATTCTATCGAAGAGTTTGCCGAGGCCATAAAATTAGCCGTAGAGATGCCCGAAGAGGAAAAGAAGAAACGCATGGAAGGCATGCGTAAGGTTATCAATGAAAATAACATCTATCGCTGGGCAGGCAATATTATTACGGCATTAACCGCGCTGAAAAAAGGCTAAAATTAAGGGAAACCTTTAAATTAGGAGAGAAAATATGAAAACCGAAGAAATAATAGCGCAGGAGTTGAATCCTCAGGAGTTTATTAAGGAAAAGGTAAGTGAGATCTCTTCTATGGTCGGAGATGGCTTAGCTATTAACGCACTGTCAGGCGGCGTCGATTCTTCCGCGGTTACGATGTTAGGCCACAAGGCGTTGGGCAATAGGCTTAAAACCTATTTTATAGATAACGGTATAATGAGGAAAGATGAACCTCGGCAAATTGCGGAACTATTTAAGAAGCTGGGGGTTCACGTGGAGGTACTGGACGCCCAAAAACCATTTTTTGACGCGCTAAAGGGCATAACCGACCCCGAAGAAAAAAGAGAAGCCGTTACACAGACGTTTTATAAAAATGTATTCGGTAAACTCGTCAAAGAAAGCGGTGCAAAATATCTTTTGCAGGGCACCATTTTAACCGATGTGGACGAGACCATTGCCGGGGTGAAAAGGCAGCATAATGTTTTTGAGCAGTTAGGCATTGATCCCCAAAAGGCCTTTGGCTATAAGATTATTGAGCCCCTTGTGCAGTTGCGCAAAGACGGAGTAAGAAAGATAGCCGAGGCGTTGGGATTACCTAAGTCCACATATAGCCGGATGCCCTTTCCCGGGCCGGCATTAGCCGCAAGAGTTATCGGCGAGGTTACGCCGGAGAAGATAAAGACAGTAAGGCTTGCGACCACTATTACGGAAGAAGAGCTGGCATCAAGCGGCGCTTTTCAATATATGGCTATTTTGCATCAGGATAGGGTAACCGGTATGCGCAATGGAAAAAGAGACTTTGGTCTGCAGATTGAAATCAGGTGTTGGGATAGTATTGATGCCAGGACAGCGACTCCTACGAAATTACCATATGAGGTCTTGGATAAATTAGCAAATAGGATAGCGACTGAGGTTCCGGGTGTTGTAAGCGTCACTTATAATATGACGAGAAAACCACCGTCAACCATAGAAGCTGTTTAACTAATTTTTTGCTGTATAACAGATATTTATAGTACGGAGACAGAAATGGCCAAAAGGACGATACTTGTAGTCGATGACGAAGAGGATATCTGTTTTTTAATGAAGGCAAGGATAGAGGCGTCCGGCAGCTTTAACGTTATAGTTGCCAATACCGGTAAGGAGGGGGCAAAGAAGGCATTTTCCGAGAAACCCGTTCTTATCCTCTTGGATATCATGATGCCGGATGGGGATGGTTTTGAGGTATTGCGCAAGATAAGAAAGAACGCAGATACTAGATATTTGCCGGTTATTATGCTTACAGGCAGGAGGGATTCGGATTCAATGTTTGAGGCAGAAGCGCTGGATGTGACGGATTATCTCATGAAGCCGATAGATACGAAACAACTGCTGGATTTAATAAAAAAGCATACTTAATCCCTTGACAATACAGAAGTTCTGGTGTACCATGTTTCCCGACGAAAAGTTTCGTAAGAATATCACAGCGTAACCGTAGAAAGGAGAAAATAAAGATGCAGAAAGTAGTAAAGACCTTCCAAAAGAACAAGTTTCAGGAGATAAGAGTTGGCGTTACCGAGTATGAGGGCAATGACCTTATTGATATAAGGACCTGGACTCAGAGGCAGGATGTAGAAGAAAAGACCCCCACTTCGAAAGGGGTATCTATAAATGTAAAATTATATCCTGAGTTAAAAGAGGCGGTCCTCGCGCTGGAAAAAGAGCTTAAGGATGCTAAGCTAATATAGGTACGATGTCATATGTAGTCTTTGCGCGAAAATGGCGACCTCAGAATTTTGATGAGTTAGTTGGACAGGAGCACGTTACAACTACACTAAAAAACGCAATTAAGCTAAATCGGATCAGCCAGGCATATCTATTCGCTGGCCCCCGCGGAGTCGGTAAAACCTCGACGGCAAGGATATTGGCAAAGTCCTTAAATTGCAAAGAGGGCCCGACACCTCACCCCTGCAATAAATGCGTGAATTGTAAAGAAACAACACGCGCAAATTCTTTGGATGTAATCGAGATAGACGGCGCCTCAAACAGGGGAATCGATGAAATTAGAAGCCTGAGGGAGAATGTAAAACTTTCCCCGCTGAGCGGCAGGTTTAAGATATATGTTATTGACGAGGTCCATCAGATAACAAAGCCCGCCTTTGACGCCCTTCTGAAAACGTTGGAAGAACCTCCGGCGCACGTAAAGTTTATCTTTGCCACGACCGAACCTCACAAGATTCCGGCGACGATACTTTCAAGATGCCAGAGGTTTGATTTCAAGCGGATCCCCTCCAAAGAAATTGTCAGGAAGCTGAAAGAGATCTCAAAGGCAGAAAAGATAGATACCCAGGAGAGCGTATTTTTTGAAATCGCAAGGGCCTCGGATGGCTCCATGAGGGATGCAGAATCAATCCTAGAGCAGGTGAATTCATTCTGCGAAAAGAAAATCGAGATAAATGATGTAGTAAAGGTTTTGGGCATAATCGAAGAGGAATTTCTGTTAACTCTGACGGAACATATTTCAAAGAAGGATATCACCTCTGCGCTTAAGATGATAGATGCCTTGACCAACGAGGGAAAGGACTTATTCCAGTTTCTGGTAAGATTTATAGAGCACATAAGGAACCTCTCGGTTCTTAAGATAAACAAGAATATCTCCTCTGCGCTTGTCTTGCCGGATGATACGGTAAATAAATTAACCGCCCAGAGCGAAAACTTTAGCCTGGAGGATTTGATTTATGCCTTTTATCTTTTATCGAGCACCTATGATACCTCAAGAAGGACCGGCCTGGTGAGATTCGGTTTGGAGTTTGCGCTAATTAAGATTGTGCGGCGAGAAGGTATTGTGCCGATAGACGAATTACTGGCGAAGGTTAAGAAACTGGAAAAAGAAGTTCCGTCTATCCAAATAGTGTATTCGAAAGAAGATAGGGCACCTGGAGAAAAAAAATCCACCCAGCAATCCGCACAACAGCCGGAAGATAATCCAGTTACGCCGCAGCAAGAGGTTGGTTCGCTGAAAAGCTTGAGTGATATCTGGCCGACAGTTATTAAGGTACTCGCCGCGAAGAAACCGTCGCTTGCCTCTTTTTTGATGGAAGGCGAACCTACGGATTTTAAGCCGGGAATAATCAAGATAGATTTCCCGAAGGCCTATCAACTGCACAAGGAAATTTTGGAAAAACCGGTGAATCAAAAGATGGTCGAAGAAATGCTTACAGACCTTTTAAATAAAAAGGTGAAGATAGAATTTCATTTGGTGGAGAATCTCCAGCGCAAAAATAACTTCACATTTGAAACCGAGCCGGATGATAAAAAAGAGGATGACCCGACGGTCAAAGATGCCCTGGCTGTTTTTAAGGGTTCAATAGTAAGCAAAAACAAAAATGGTGAGTCAAAAAATGGCTAAATCAACAGGTCTGCCGGAGTCGCTGTTAAAATTGGTGGAATATTTTCGAAAATTTCCGGGAATAGGGCAGAAGACTGCTCAACGCCTGGCATTTTTTGTGTTAAAGGCACCCTTAGGATATGTAAAGGATTTATCAACGGCGCTTATCAATGTGAAAGAAGTAATAAAATTTTGCAAGATTTGTAACAACTTAAGCGATGGAGACATCTGCAGCGTTTGTAACGATGCCGCAAGGGATAAATCGGTTATGTGCGTTGTTGAGGAGCCAAACGATATGATCGCCGTAGAAAAAACAGGCAAATTCAATGGTGTCTATCATGTGCTTTTGGGGGCCATTTCACCTTTGGACGGTATCGGGCCCGAAGAAGTGAAGATAAAGGAACTTTTACATAGGTTAAAAGAAAAGAAGCCCAAAGAGATTATTATCGCCACCAACCCCGATACAGAAGGGGAGACAACAGCCCTGTATTTGCATAAACTCCTTAAGCCTTTCAACATCAAGATAACCCGAATCGGATATGGTATGCCTGTAGGCGCTGAATTAGAGTATGCCGATCAGGCAACACTACTTAAGGCTATTGATTCAAGACGGGAATTGACTTGACACTATTTATGGCTTTTGTTAAAGTATGATAACAATATTAGCGCAATCTAAAATGATATATACTGTAAGATCTTTTATGGGTGAGTTCTTTATTAGGAGGTGTGCATGAAGGTATTTGAAGCAATAGGGAAAGGTTTTAAGCTCACAAAACAGAATTTGGCGATTATAGTATTATTTTTCCTATTCAGCACAGTATGGAACCTGATTAGTATGCCGTTTATAGGTAATCCGCAGAACCCGGCAGAATTTAAATTTAACCCTGTATTAGTTATATTTGGGGTGG
>JABMQH010000138.1 GCA_013203355.1 Candidatus Omnitrophota bacterium
GAGGCTGGGAATTATTGGCAGGATGAGTCCTTTGGTAAAAGAGGCTGTCTTTTCCGGGCGTTTTCCAGTAAGGTCTTACATGTATACTCTGCGGAAAGTTACGCGCGTAACCAGAAAGTCAGATGTAGATGCCTTTGTGAATGCAGTTTCCGGTAAAGGATTAAGCACCCGGGCAATAGAGACGCTGGCACATGGCTTCTTTAATGGAGGGCCTCACTTAAAGGACCAGATCCTTCAGGGCAACCTCGATTGGACATTAAAGCATCTCAGGCCGGATCCATCCAGTGATACAAATTCCTGTAACGAACAGGAATCAAGGGCACTTAAGGATCTGGAAATAATGCAAAGATGCATAGGGAGAGTTCCTTACGAGATCAGGGATTCCAGGCTGAAGAGTTCATCGTTTTTTGGAACAGCATATCTATTGACAGGAAATATATTAGATAAGATAGATTTTTTTGTAAAAGTACTGATTGAGTTTTATGATAAAAGAAGACAAAAGAAAAGTAGTTAGAACGCTTTTTGCTGAAGGTAAAAAGAAAAAAGAGATTGGGCGTCTTGTTAATTTAAGTCCAAAGACAGTGAGGAAGATACTTGCCGGGGATGTCTCCAAAAAACAGCGCATTGATAAGAAGATACTGGACATCGATCTCTTGAGAGATGTTTATAAGCGCTGCGATGGCTATGTACAGCGTGTTTATGAGATTCTTACTGAGGAGTACGGGATAAAAGTCGGGTATTCCACCCTCACCCGCATGATTCGGCATAATAATATTGGCCAGAAAATAGACAAGCGCTGCTTTCATGTCGGGGACGTTCCAGGGGAAGAGATGCAGCATGATGTAACATCTTACAAATTAAAAATAGGCGGAAAAATCACGCGGGTTATTTGCAGCGCGCTCTATTTTCGCTATTCTAAAATGCGCTATGTTAAATTTTATCCATATTTTAACAGGTTCAAGATGAAATGCTTTTTCTATGAAGCGTTGAGCTATTGGAAGTATACTGCAAAGACCTGTGTGATTGATAATACCAGTCTTGCAATTTTACATGGCACTGGAAAAAATGCAGTATTCTGTCCTGAAATGATAGCCTTTGCTAAAACCTATGGCTTTGAGTGGATTGCCCATGAAAAAGGACATGCAAACCGCAAGGCAGGTGAAGAGAGAAATTTTTGGACTATTGAGACAAATTTTATACCTGGCCGTATGTTTATAGACTGGGAAGATCTCAACCACCAAGGTTTTGACTGGTCAACAGTGAGGTATGCCAAGAGGCCACAATCCAAAACAGGTCTTATCCCTATTGTCCTTTTTGAACAGGAGAAACCCTGTCTTATAAAATTACCTGAGTATATAGAACCTCCTTACAAGCCCCATAAGAGAGACATTGATAAGTATGGCTATATATCTCTTGATGCCAATTTCTATTGGATCCCCGGCAAGTCCAGAGGAGAAGTCTCTGTTATTGAATATCCTGACAAGATAAAAGTTTTTGCGCCCGGACAGGCGCCTCTTGAATATCTTTTGCCAGCATGGGGCACCAGGAATAAAAAAATTCCACCTCAAGGTGTTGATATCCAGCCGCCCTATGAACCCAGACACATTAAAAAACCCTGCCATGAAGAAGAAAGAAAGCTCAGGTATTTAGGAAAAATTTTGTGCGAGTACCTTGATTTTATTAAATCCAGCCAGAGTGAAGTAAAACAAAAGCCCCACTTTATCCGGGACCTCTATGGGCTTAGAAAAAAGATGGCGCCTTCTTTATTTATTGCAACTATTGAACGGGCTTTGAAATATCGTGTAGCAAATATTGAAACACTCATCAGAATCTCCAGCCAATTAATGGGAAAAGGGCTCTGTGATTTTTCAACCCAGCCTATAAATAACGATTATGAAAAGAGAGAGGCATATCAGGAGGGACGCTTTTCACAGGAGGAAGATTTTGGGTTTTATAAAAATATGGAGGAATAGCCATGGATGAAATTATAAAAAAACAGCTTCAGTTTTTAGGGTTAAAACATTTACAGGAAAACTGGGTTAATATCTTAACAATGCCTAAAAAGAAACAGCCTTCTTACCAAAAATTTTTAACAGATATTATCGAAAAGGAGTATGGTGATAAAAAAGAAAGATCCAGACTTTATCGTATTAAAAAAGCTAATATCCCGGAAGTATTGGTTATGGAGACCTTTCCTTTTTCCAGACAGCCCCGCCTTATGAAAAAAGTGGTCATGGAGCTCTTTGAC
>JABMQH010000139.1 GCA_013203355.1 Candidatus Omnitrophota bacterium
CCTTATCGCATCCCTCCAAAAGTAAGAGCTCTTCCTTGACATGAAACGGCCTTGATGGAGAACTGATTATCCTTTGAGCCAGGTCCAAATCTATCCCGGGTAGGCGCGCAATAACTTCTTCGGAAGAAAAATTTATATTAATTTTGCTTTCTTCATCTGTCATCGTGTACACAAACTCTCCTATTCCCAGCTCCCGCTCCTTTTCCTGGGCCAACCCATATAAGGAATCATAAAAAGAAACCTTATTATTGGCCCTTTCATCCTGGGCATAGATGACGGCTGCCTTTGCCAGATATTCACAAAGGACCCTTTCTTCCACCCTCTTTACCAAGCTTACCTGAGCTGAGACAACCTTATATAAACCTACGCTTAAAATAGAAAAAAATACAAGGATCCAGAGAGAGATAACCAAAATACTTCCGGAATTACGATATGGGAATAAAAATGCTCTTGGTGATCTGTTCATTTTTAAAACTCGTCTCTATTTTTATCGCAGAGAATATTCCCTGTTCTTTTTCCCAATTATCGATCCAGACATAGGCCTGTTCCTCTTCATCAAACCAAAAATAGGTCAAGGATAGGTCTCCCCAGGAAGCGATTTTATCTTCTGCAAATTTTTCTTGCTCTTTACCTGCAATAATATCTTCCAGTTTCACCTCTGTCCTCAAAAGGGCATTTTCGTCGGGAACCAACTCATAAGTAACCCTAACAATGGAATCGCCTGAAAGCGCAGGGAAAGAAACCTTCTGTGAGCTCCCCTCAAACCCAATGGTAGGCAGATCGATGCTTTGACGTAAATCCCGGGATACCGTTTCCATATCCAAAAGAAACATATATTTAGAAAAACCCATATTCTTTGCTTCGTTCCACAACTTCATTCCGGAAATAAAGCTGGTGGCTATACCTAAGCCAACTATAGAGAAAAGGGTCGCAACAACCAAGGTCTCTACCATAGTAAAGCCTTTTTTTGCTCCTCTGCATCTATTTTTCGCTCGGTAGAAACGTAACCAAAACCTCATCCTTAGTTTTACCTCCTTCGTTCCAAAGCAGCTTTAGTTTAACCTCGTTTATCTCCCTTCCTAATTCATCAACTACCAACTGAGATATTTCAGAACTAAGCATTGCATCACGGCTACCTATTATTACAGATTCCTGGGTATCCCCTGGTTGGCTACCGCCTTCCTCAAACACCTTCTCTTCCAAATCATTGATCTTAGTGTTGAGCAGGCTTATCGCCGCAACCCGGTTCCTGAGGGAGTCCAGAACAGTTACGGTATTCAAGAAAAAGCGTGAGATCAGTACTATCCCTATAGCCAAAATAGAAACGGCCACCATCATCTCAACTAAGGTAAACCCCGTTAGAAATTTTTTATTAAGTGATGACGCTGGTACTTGCATTAAACCGTTATCTGCATTTATATCTTTGTTATTAAGTTTATTGGCAATTTTTTCTAACGGGGTAAAGCCTCTTTTGCTCATGCTTTTCTCTTCTTATTTAGGTTCTCGGTTCTCGGTTTTAGGTTCTGGCTTATCGTTCTCAAGCTTACGATACAGGGACAGCAATGCCGAGGGCTATTTCAGATCTTATTGTATATGCCTCTTCGTCTTTCGGGCTAGCGGATACCTGCTCTACCTTTATCAGAAGGCTTTCCTGCTCGATTTTGTGAAGAAAGCTAAGCATCTGCTCTAAGGTTGATTCTATCCGCAGATTTGCCTTGTATTTCTTATATTCCCTGCTTTCCTCTATTGCTTGATCGGGACTTAAGTTTATAACAACTACCCCCGCCTTTCTGGCTATCTCCTCTACCGTTTTCAATAACTCTTCTGTCGCCCGCCGTTCATCCCAATAATCTACCTCTAAGTAGGACTGGTATTTCGCGCACCTGGCGCTCACTACATCCTTTTCTTTCTGGATACCCAAAACCTGCTGTAAATCCGCCTCGGCCAGTCGTACCTGGCTATCAAGCTGTTTTAAGCGATTCCCCAAAACCGAAAAAAGAAAATGTAATATAAAAACAGCCATACATATAAAGACGCCTACATAAAGAAAAATCTTCTTGTTCCCCTTTAATTTAAATTGGAATTTCATTTTTTTATCAGCCTGCAATAAAACTAAGTTCGAACTCGGTCAATTTTCTTTCCTTGATCCTTTTTGTGCGTGTGGATTTTGTCTCGACATTCTTAAAATATTCTATTTTTTCAATAGTCTTAACGAATTTAAAAACGTCTGATAGCTGTGTTGCTTGACCGCGTACACTTATCGTATTTTCGTCTCTTATGCTTACGGAGCTGATGGATATCTGGTCAGGTGTGAGCTTCTGCAATTCAGAAAACACAAACAAGGGCAGGCGCCGTTTTGTAAGATACACCCTGACAAATTCCACGCTGTTCAGTTTCGCCAACAGTCCTTTGACGTCACCTTCAACAATGTTATGCTCTTTTTTCAGGCTATCTAAATAGGTCTGTTTGTTATAAATACTTCCCATGGATATTGCGCATAATATAGTAAAGAGATATATTAAGAGGCTCCCCATCATAACCAGATCCCTCGTTTTTTCTCTTAAGGATTTCCTGATCTGTATTTCCGGTAATACGAAATAAATCCGGTTTTCGCCATCCCGCAAAGTCACCTCTGAAACCCCCGTCAAAGAAACATCCTGCGGGATATTTATCTCCTTCGTCTTTATAAGCTCCCCCGAGAACGGATTGGCCACAATCCTTACCGGCATACCCAATTCAACCTCAATAGTTTTGGTTAATTCCGCTTTCATGCCGGCCCCCGTGAGGAATACCGCGACGGGTTTTTTATTCATCTCTTCATTATAGAACATAATCAGAGATTGTTTAATTTCTCCCAAAAGCTTTGTGACCCCTATGCCCCCTTCAGATTCCCGTATGCTATTTGCCCCCATGTTTATGCTTCGCGTAAAGAGCAGATTGGTCTGTGAAAAAATAATAAAGTCGGTAAATGAGGAGTCGATATCCAGGAGGAGGTATAGGTCCGACTGATTTATTTCAGAGCGGTGATTGTTAACAACCCACTCCCAGACCCCATGCGAGCTTAAGCTTATCTTATCTACGAACAGGCCTGTCTGTTCCAATATCTGTGCCTGCCTTCTGATAACATTAGTATGCGCAATAGCCAAAATCACCTTGGTGTAACCCATCTCATCTAACCCCAGGAAGCGGTGGCCGAAAACTATCTCATCCTTCTTGTAGGGAACGATACGGGCCACATTCAAATCAATCATTTGCATTATCTCTGTTTTATCCTGAGATGGCAGGTGCAGGTTCCTTACGGCAACGAGATTTCTGGCCAGGCATAAATTTGCTGACTTAGGTTTTATCTTCCATTTTTGAAATATATCTACGATCTTGGTTGTAATCTGCGCATCATTTGATGACAGGATAGGCTCGGCTACGCAGTCAGATAGTTTTAGCTGCGTACCTTGGGGTTTGGCCATCGCCAACTTGAAATACTGCTCGCAAATCTCTAATCCTATAGATAATTTCATTCTTTTAATGGATGACCTGCGTTATCTGAAAAGTAGGAAGGAGAATAGACAATACAATAGTGCCCAGGACAACCCCTAAAACAAGGATAAATATCGGCTCAAGAAGTGAGGTAATAAGCGTAATATCATATTCTACCTGCTGTATATAGGAATGGGAGGTTTCATCTAAAACTTCCGCAAGCCTGCCTGATTCCTCCCCTACGGCTACCATCTTAGTAAAAAAATTAGGCAGGGTGGTTAACGTCTCCATACTCCTGGAAAGGGTTTGGCCGGATGCGACATTCTTGCAGGCCTCCTCCAGGCCTTTCTTTAATTTTGCATTCTCGACGGAAAAGGTGGCGATTTCCAAGGAGCGCAGGGCGGGCACGCCGCTTTTTATAAGCAGGGCCAAGGCGCGTGAAAAATGCGCCATTTCCTGATTTTTGGTTAATCTCTTTAATATAGGCATGTGGGTCTTGAATTCCGTCAGGAAATGCTTAAAAAAATCACTGCCTTTTCGACGGTACAAAATAAAAATCACTAAAGACCCTGCCCCTAAAATTATCCACCACGTTTTATTGGAAAGTTCGCTTATCTGCAAAACAATCTTGGTGATAAGCGGCAGATCCCTGCCTATTCCCTCAAATATAGGTTTAAGCTTAGGTACCACAAAATTCATCAATATAAAAATGCTCCCTGCCCCTACAAAGACCAGAAGTGTAGGATAAGCCAGGGCAACCTGTATTTTTGTCCTCAGGTTTTCGTCCCGCTCCGAAAAATCGCTTATCTGCTCAAGGGCGGAATCCAGCCGGCCGCTTACCTCTCCTGCCTTAACGATACTTACATACAAAGGAGGAAATATGCGCGGAAAGCGCATGAGGCCTTCCGAAAATGCCTTTCCTTCTTTAGTAAGATTGTATATTTCCAGAATGACTTCTTTAAAGCGTGCGTTTTCCGTCTGCTCGTATAGAATTTTCAGGCTTGCAAGCAATTCCACCTTTGCGCGCACAAGGGTAGTCATCTTCTGGGTAAATGTGAGGACTTCTTTCGAGGAGATCTTTTTACTGATCTTCTTTTTCCGGAGGGACTTTCCCGATGCTTTTGCTGCGGGGGCGGCTACCTCGTTGACTTCGATAGGAAATAATCCCTGCGCAGTTACTTTATTTAAGGCCTCGTCATGATTATCTGCCTCGAGGCTTCCGCTTACAGTCTCGTTTAATCCCTTCTTGGCCTTATAATTGAACTTTGGCAATCCTGCCCCTCTTTAGGTAAAAATCATTCCGCTAATTCCGTAACGCGCAAGACTTCTTCAGGCGTAGTAATACCCAATTTAATCTTCTCTATCCCAGCGTCTTTTAAAGTCTTGAATCCTAATTGTTGCGCCTTCTGTTTGATCTGGGCGGAAGAGGCCTTGCTCAGGATCAGTTCTCTTATATCCTCATTGATAACAAGTATTTCATTAATAGCCGTCCTGCCCTTATAGCCGATAAACTTACAATTTTCGCACCCCTTCCCGCGATAAATCTTCATATTTTTGAACATATTCGGAAGCAGGTCTTTGTCCCGCATTTCCTCTTTGCACGCCGGACAAATTATCCTTACCAGCCTCTGGGAAATAAAGGCATTCACAGAAGAAGCTACCAGGAATGGCTCTATCCCTATATCTAAAAGCCTCGTAGCGCCGCTTGCGGAATCATTAGTATGTAAGGTCGAAAAGATAAGATGTCCTGTCAGCGAAGTGCGTATCGCCAGTTCTGCCGTCTCCAAATCCCTGACCTCTCCTATCATCATGATATCAGGGTCATGGCGCAGGATGCTGCGCAGGGCAGTGGCAAAAGTAAGCCCGATCTCCGCTCTTACCTGTATCTGCATAATTCCTGACAATTCATATTCTACGGGATCTTCAATGGTAATAATCTTTACGGCATCCTTGTTTAACTTACTCAAACAGGCATAGAGGGTAGTTGTCTTACCGCTTCCGGTAGGCCCTGTAAGAAAAATAATCCCGTAGGGCATTTTCATCAATTCCTCCATCTGCCTAAGCTCATCATCCTTAAACCCTAACTCCTGCAGGTTTATCAGCATCTGCATCGGCAATATTCTAATAACCACATTTTCCCCATAGATGGAGGGGATAATGGAAATCCTCAGATCAACCTTCGTGTTTTGAATTTTAATTATCGCGCGTCCATCCTGGGGGAGGCGCTTCTCCACAACATTGAGATTTGAAAGTATTTTGATGCGTGAAACAACCGCGGTATGTAGATATCTGATCTGCTCCGGTACGCGCATATTATAAAGTATGCCGTCAATGCGGTATCTTACATGCACACGGTCACGATATGGTTCAATATGGATATCTGTAGCCCGCGCCGAAACAGCCTCGGAGAGTATCTGGTTAACCAGCTTGATTACCGAGGCATCCTGCGCAGATTTTTCCACATCTTCGATCTCTTCTTCTTTAAGCTTTGGCTGTTCGACTGCAGTGCCGTCCTGGGTTAAGATCTCTTCTACAGTTTCCGCCCCTATTCCATAATGCCGCCGTATCGACGCCATTATTTCATCTTCCGTGGCCAGCACCCTATCCACGTCATACCCCAGATGCAATTTTAAATCCTCCATCAGCCAGACCGCCAACGGGTCGGAAACAGCAATGGTCAGGGTCTTGCCTTTTATCTTAAGCGGCATAAATTTATAGTGCCAGACAAACTTTGCGGGAACCGCCTTGCTTATATCTTTTGTGATAGGGAATTCCTTTAAGGAGGGGTGATAGTCAAGCCCCATCTGAACGGCCAATATCTCCAATAATTGCCCCTGCGTAATATACTTTAGCCTCACTAAAGTCTTACCAATAATCTCTCCTGTCTTTTTACTCTCTTCTAGCGCTGATTTTAGCTGCTGGGGAGTAATCAGACCCTTCTGAACTAATAAGTCTCCAATTTTAGCCATCTTCTTCCTCTATAATCCTACTTGCGACAACGGGCCGATCATATAGAACTTGTCATCCGGAACGGAATCAAGCCTGCCCGAAATAATCTTCTCGCAACCCGCAATGGTTTCCTCAAGCGGTACGTACACCCCTTTTATCCCGATATACATCTCCCCTGTAAAAAACGGCTGCGTAAAGAAATTCTGTAATTTTCTTGCCCTCTCAAATATGACCCGCTCCATCTTTGACAATTCCTCTTTTCCGATAATCGCAACAATACGCTGCAGGTCCTGATACTTTTGAAAATGCCTGATTACCTGCTGGGCAACTTCAAAATGCCGTTTTCCGACGATATTAGGATCTATGAAGCCGCTGCTGCCTGCTAACGGGTCTACCGCCGGATATAAACCTCGCTGCACATAGCCCCTGGATAAAACAACCGTTGAATTCAAATGAGCAAATATCGCTACTACAGCGGGATCGGTAAGATCGTCCGCCGGAACATAAATCGCCTCCACCGAAGTGATAGCCGCATTTTCCTGGGACCTTATGCGCTCATGAAATTCGCTGATCTCACTCATTAAGGTCGGCTGATAACCCGTCTCGGAAGGGATCCTGCCCAACAAGGCAGACAGTTCGGAAC
>JABMQH010000001.1 GCA_013203355.1 Candidatus Omnitrophota bacterium
ACAAGATTCCTACCAGGAACATCATGGGGCATGGCCGGGTTCCCCGCGCAAGGACAGAATGCCCGGGGAAATATTTCCCATGGGAAGAATTCTGGCTAAGGCTAAAATAGATTTCTAACCTGCCAAATTTAACCTGGTTAAACTAACTAGGTTAGAAGAGACATCCGCCTGGTACTTATCTGAGATAAATGGTTAAAATAATTATTGACAAATAAACTCATTCGTGTTATTATTTTTAAAATCGTAGTACTAAGAAAGGATTGATTTATGACCAGCCTAATTAGATTTGGAATTTCTTTAGAAAAGGGACTATTGTACAAATTTGATGAGCAATTGAAAAAAAGGGGGTACACAAACCGCTCCGAGGCCGTTAGAGATTTAATCCGCGAAAGCCTGGTTAAGAAAGAATGGCAGGAAAACAAAGAGGTCTCCGGCGCTATTACCTTAGTCTACAATCATCACAAGAGAGAACTGGTTAACCAGCTTATGGATATCCAGCACGATTACCATAATAATATCCTTTCCACCCAGCATTTACATCTGGATGAAGATAATTGCCTAGAGATTATTGCAATAAAAGGTAGGGCGAAACAAATAAAGGAGCTATATGGGAAATTGAGCTCTCCCAAAGGCATAAAGCATACGGGATTCGCTGAAGCTACAACAGGAAACAAATTGCTATAAGCTAAAGAATATTTTTTTGTTTATGAGTAACACGATTTTAAAATATATGCTATTTTTAAAAACAATCTGGAAGAAGGGGGCGATGAAGTATTTCCGAATAGTAATAGTTTTATTTTTGCTAAATGGTGTTATTTCTGTAAAAATGTGTAGCGCTGACGAGAAAGCGGTAAGAGATGAGATAGCTGCCTTGAAAACAAGAATAACTGCCCTCGAAACTAAATTACACAAGAAAAAGCCTGAAATGCATACAGATTCCCACCTATTGCACAGAAAAGAGGGGTATCAGCTTGTTGGAGGTTTGCAGGTAGGAGCCGGGGCTACATTTATTGTCCAAGGTGCTATCGATGCTAATAATGCCGATATACTTGTTGGAAGCGATACTACTAAAAGTATCACAGATGCTAGTTATTCTATAGATTTGGAAATTGAAAAAGGGTTTGGTGACTACGGACTTGGATTTGTTCATCTTGAAACCGGTGATGGAGCAGGTGTTGAGGATGAATTAGAAGTATTCTCAAATGTGAATAGAGACACTGATGACTCAGATAATAATATAGCTTTAACCGAGGCATGGTATGAACATTATTTATTTGATAACCAGCTCAGTTTAAGAGCAGGGAAGGTTGACGCTACTGTCCAGGTAGATCAAAGTGAGATTGCGCATTGTGAATGTACCCAATTTTTAGGCAGAATTTTTAGAAATGCACCTACAATAGATTTTCCCGATAATACTGCTGGAATACGTGGTTTATTTGCACCAGCTCAGGCTTCCTGGGTTGAATTTGAGGCACAGATTCTGGATGGCGATAATGACTGGGAAGATATAGGAGATCATATATTTACGACGTATCAGACTAATATAAAACCAGGATTTTTTAATAGAGACGGAAATTACCGTATCTATGGCTGGTATAAAGATACAAAATATACCGATTGGACTGACACTTCGAAGACGAATGAAGATAGATATGGATTTGGCCTTAGCATTGACCAGCAACTTACGGATATCTTTACGGTATTTGGCAGATATGGTTGGGCGGACCCTGATGTCTATGACCCAGACGCTACCTCTTCAAGCGGAGCCAATTATTCTTTGGAACAGACCTGGTCGATAGGAGGACAGCTTGATGGTGAGTCATGGGGCAGAGAAGATGATCATCTCGGAGTTGCAATTGGTATGGTTGTTCCCAGTGATGAATACAAAAAGGCCGGTTCAAATTTAACTGCAGATGATGAAGGCCATTTTGAATTATACTACTTATGGCAGGTGAATAAACATCTTGCACTTTCGCCGGATCTCCAGATTATCTGGAATCCATTTGGAAGTGATTATGTTGTAAATAATGCACGAAGGAATGATACTATTACTGTGATTGGTTGCAGAGGGCAAGTAGATTTTTAAATCTCAAAAGTGTCAGATACTCCAATTCAAAAAGTACCTGACACCAAGAGAAAAGGAGGGAAATTATGCATATACCAGATGGTTTTTTGGCAGCAAATACGTGGGTACCTACCTGGGTGATTTCGATAGGAGGCATCGGTTATTGTTTAAAAAAGGTTTCCAATATCTTAAAGGATAAGATGATTCCTTTGATGGGAGTAATGAGCGCCTTTATATTTGCGGCACAGATGCTTAATTTTCCAGTAGCAGGGGGCACTTCCGGCCATTTATTAGGCGGGGTTTTAGCTGCAGTTTTACTTGGTCCATGCGCTGGGGCAATTGTGATTTCAATAGTTTTGCTCGCTCAGTGCCTTATTTTCCAAGATGGCGGCTTGACTGCATTGGGTGCAAATATTTTTAACATGTCTTTTATTGGAGCTGTAGGAGGTTATTATATCTACAGTTTTATTCGAAAGCTTATAGGAGACAAGAAAAGGGTAGTGATTGCGGCAGGCATATCCGCCTGGCTTTCCGTGGTATTAGCTTCGTCGATGTGCGCTATTGAGTTAGCCATTTCGGGCACCTCTCCTCTTAATATAGCACTTCCAGCTATGGTAGGGGTACATGTGTTGATAGGAATAGGAGAAGCAGTAATTACGTGCCTGGTTGTAGGATTTGTTGTTAAGGTAAGGCCTGATTTGATATACTAAAAAGGAGGAAAATTATGACCAAAAAGGAAATTATTTTCGGATTAATAATTTCAATATTTTTAGCGGCGGCAATTTCCCTATTTGCCTCATCATCTCCGGATGGGCTGGAAAGAATTGCTGAGGATAAAGGGTTTTTAGAAAAAGGTGAGATAAAACCAGCCTTTTCTTCACCAATCCCTGATTATGTTTGGCCCGGTTTAAAGAATGAGAAACTAGCGACCTCCTTTGCCGGTATCACCGGGACATTGATTGTTTTTGGATTGGGATATGGCATAGCCGCTTTGATTAAAGGTAAACAGGATTAATGCGGCATTCTTATATTGACAAATATAGTAATATCGATAGCCTCCTTCATCAGTGGGATCCGCGGATTAAGATTATCGCTTTTGTTTTGTTTATCTTATTTGTAATTTTTACCCCTCCTAATGCGTTTATGGCATTTATATTATATGCGATATTTCTAAGTCTTTTGGTTCTTTTATCCAAACTTCCTATTCAGTATGTGCTTAAGAGATCTCTCGTAATTATTCCTTTTGTGTTAATGGCTGCTGCTTTTATTCCATTTTTTAAGAAGGGAGAAGTGGCAGGGGGTTATTCCTTGGGCACTTTGAGGTTAACAGTTACTTATGATGGTCTGATGATTTTTTGGAATATTTTAGCCAAGGCGTATTTATCTATTCTATGCATGATACTTCTTGTAAGCAGCACAAGGTTTTCAGATCTTCTTAAGGCCTTTGAGAAATTGAAGTGCCCAAGAATTATTACTATGATTTTTTCCTTTATGTACCGCTATATATTTGTTATACAAGATGAGCTTGTAAGGATGCTTCAGGCGAAGGAATCGCGTTCTGTGGGAGGGAAGCATCTTTTTCATATCAAATCGCTAGCTAATATGGTAGGCGTTTTGTTTATAAGGTCATACGAGAGGGCGGAATCGGTATATTTTGCTATGTGCGCAAGGGGCTTTGATGGTAAGATAAAGGTAATGCATGATTTCAAATTGACACGTAAGGATATCTGTTTTTTATCTGCGGTACTTACTATTTTAATATGTATAAGAGTTATTGGGAAATAATATGGCAGCGAAAATAATAGAGATTAAAAACTTAAACTACTTTTATCCTGACCAGACATCCGCTTTGGCAGATGTGAGTTTCGACGTTTTTGAAGGGGACAGTTTGGGCATTATCGGTCCGAACGGAGCGGGGAAATCCACGCTTCTGCTTCACTTAAATGGAATTTTTAAAAATGGGGGACACATAAAAATTGCCGGGTTGGATATGAACGATACAAATTTATTGCAAATAAGACGCAGGGTTGGAGTGGTTTTCCAAGATCCCGAAAGCCAACTTTTTATGCCGACAGTTTTTGAAGATGTTGCCTTCGGACCCATAAATATGGGATTATCTGAGGATGAAGTAAAGGAAGCAGTGGCTGCGGCACTTAAAGCAGTAGATATGTCAAAGACTTCGAAGAGACTTTCGCACCATTTAAGTTTTGGTGAAAAGAAAAGGATTTCCATTGCCACCGTTTTGTCGATGAATCCTGAAATCCTGGTATTGGATGAACCAAGCAGTAATTTAGATCCTAAACACAGGCGGGATCTTATAAATTTACTTAAAGGATTAAAGCTTACCAAAATAATTGCCACCCATGATTTGGAACTGGTTTTGGAAGTTTGTTCTCGAGTAGTGTTGCTTGACAAAGGTCAGAAGGTTGTTGAGGGTGATGTCTTAGATATCCTTAGTAACAAGGCCTTGTTAGAAACACATAGCCTCGAAGTTCCACCTTCCGTCAAAAAACAAAAACGCAGTAACAATTTAGGCTATATGATATTTTCCTCTTGACCCATGTTTATTTAACACGAAACTGTTTCCAATACCAGTGCGAAACAGTTTCTGGCGTCAATCGGAAACTGTTTCGGGTCCAAGTAGGAAACTGTCCCTAGACACAAAAAAGGGGGGGCACTTTCAAGCACAGGAATGGGGACAGTTGGCAATTGAAATCCCCAAACGGTACGAGTATTTTCTTCTTGACCGGAAGTGATTAAGTGATATAATAGCGGCGCGCTTATGATGAGATAGGAAATTATACAAGGCGGAGGAAAATGAAAAAAATATCTACAATAAATAAAAAGCTTATAGGCTGGGTCAATCAGATGGCAAAATTGTGTGAGCCGGAGAATATAGTCTGGATAGATGGCTCGGATGCGCAGCGAAAACTCCTAGAAAAAGAAGCGGTAGCTGCAGGCGAAATTATAGAACTAAACCAAAAGAAGCTTCCAGGCTGTTTTTTACACCGCACGGCCGCAAATGATGTTGCGCGGACTGAACACCTTACCTTTATCTGCACTAAGAAAAAGCATGACGTGGGCCCTACCAATAATTGGATGTCTCCAAAAGACGCATACGACAAAGCAGGAGCAATTTTTAAGGGTGCGATGCGCGGCAGGACAATGTTTGTTATCCCTTTTTCTATGGGACCCGTAGGTTCTGAATTTAGCAAGATAGGAGTAGAGTTGACAGATTCCCGATATGTTGTTTTGAATATGCTGATTATGACACGGGCAGGGGATGCTGTCTTAAAAGAAATAGATAAGGGATGTGAATTTACAAAGTGCCTTCATTCCAAAGCTGAGTTGGATATAGCCAAGAGGCTGATATTGCATTTTCCGGAGGATAATACTATCTGGAGTGTTAATTCCGGTTATGGAGGTAATGTGCTTTTGGGTAAAAAGTGCCTCGCTTTACGCATCGCAAGTTTTATTGCAAAAAAGGAGCGCTGGCTTGCGGAGCACATGTTGATTATGGGGATAGAAGAACCGGATGGGCGTATTGAGTATATTGCTGGGGCATTCCCGAGTGCTTGTGGAAAGACAAACCTAGCGCTGCTGCTTCCTCCGGAAGGGCTAAAGAAGAAAGGGTACAAAATTTGGACGGTAGGCGATGATATTGCGTGGATGCGTATTGATTCTGACAGCGCCCTATGGGCAATTAATCCCGAGAGTGGTTTTTTCGGAGTTGCCCCAGGAACAAGTTCTCATACTAACCCAAATATGGTGGAAACGATCCAAAAGAATACAATATACACAAATGTCCTTTTAAAACCCGA
>JABMQH010000140.1 GCA_013203355.1 Candidatus Omnitrophota bacterium
CTTGCCATCGGCATAGACGTCGGCGGTACCAATCTAAAATTCGGTCTTGTTAATAAAAACGGAAAGATTTTAAAAGAGATAATTCTGCCCACATTAGGCCACCTCGGAAAAGGCATGGTCTTAAAACGGGTTATAGAAGGTATAAAAGAGATTTCCTGCGGAACAAAAAAAACCAGGCTCCTTGGCCTGGGTTTAGGCACCCCCGGATTAGTAGATACCGTAAAAGGTGTAGTCCGCGGCCATACCAATATACCAGGATGGACTAATATCCCGCTGAAAAAGATTCTGGAAAAGGAGATTGGCTTACCAGCCTTTGTTGACAATGATGTCAATGTTATGACCTTAGCAGAATGGGCTTGTGGAGGAGCTAAAGGTGCGCAGAATGTGGTATGTCTTACCCTTGGCACAGGTGTGGGCGGGGGCATAATTATTGAGGGGAAACTCTACCACGGCACAAGTCTTTCTGCAGGTGAGATCGGGCATATCCCTATAAATTTTAAAGGGCCCAAATGCATGTGCGGGAATATTGGCTGTCTTGAGCGCTATATCGGCAACAGATACATAGCGGATATGGCAAAAAAATATTTTAAAAAAGAAAAACGCTCTATGCTTACCCCTGAGCTCCTTGCTAAGCGGGCTAAGCATGGGGATAGACTCGCGTTAAAAGTATGGGATGAGGTTGCAGAATGCCTGGCTGCTGCGCTTAGCGGAATAGTAAATTTTGTAAATCCTGAAAAAATTATTATTGGCGGCGGTGTATCTAATGCCGGGAATGTCCTTTTTACGCCCCTGCGCAAAAAACTCAGAGAAAAGGCTATGCCTATTCCGGCAAAGGATGTGAAGATCCTTAAGGCAGCTCTTGGAGCGCGCGCCGGCATTATAGGCGCCGCCATGCTGGTGTTTTTATGAAACTTCTCCAATTCGGCGCAGGAAATATCGGCCGGGGATTTTTAGCCGAACTATTCCATCACGCCGGCTACAAGATAGTCTTCGTAGAAAAAGACGAAAAGATTGTTAGCGAGATAAATAAGAGAGGCAGCTATACCCTCGAGATAGTCGGCCCGCGAAGGTTTGAGCAATATAAGATTGACGGCATTAAAGCGCTAAAGACTACGGACAATACAAGGATAAAAGAGGAAATCTCTCAAGCCGATATCATAGCTGTCTCCGTAGGCAAGGCAGCCCTGCCTTCAGTTGCAAAACTTTTAGCTCCGGGCCTTGACCTCAGGAGTAAATCCAATGCCCCTCCCATAAATATAATTATTGCAGAAAATGTGCTTAAAGGAGAAGAGCTGCTCTATAATCTTTTAGACATGGAAATTGACAGGGATACAAAAGAATATCTGGATAACAGCGTTGGATTGGTTCTGGCAGTAGTCAGCCGCATGGTTCCGGTTCTGCCTCCTGAAATGAAGGAGAAAGATCTCCTTTATATTAAGGCTGAGGAATATAGAGAGCTCCCTGTAGATAAGAATGCATTCAAGGGCAATATCTCTGTTATAGAGGGAATAAAACCATCTGACCATTTCGAGGCATATGAAGAGAGAAAGATATTTATCCACAATACTGCTCATGCTATGGCCGCCTACCTCGGGTTTTTAAAAGGCTATAAATATATATATGAAGCAATGAGGGATAATGAGATAAAAGAAAAAATAATGAGAGCGCTAAAGGAGATTGGCAAGGCCCTTATAAAAAAACACCCCTTTTTAAGCAGAGACTTGCAAGACCATATTGAAGACCTTTGCCGGAGATTTAGTAACGAGGCCCTTGCTGATACTGTAGCCAGGGTTGGCCGTGACCCATTACGTAAACTTAGGCCCGAAGATAGATTGGTTGGGGCCTGTAGGTTCATTGAAAAATATGGGGGAGACCCTGCGCTGGTAAGCCTTGGAATTTCTGCCTGTCTCCGGTATAATGAAAAAAGCGATGAATCAAGCAGGGCTCTACAGGATATGATATCTCAGCAAGGGATTGATTATGTACTTTCTGAGATTTGTGGTATAAGGCAAGGAGAAAATCTCTATCAGTTAATTAAACAAGGAGAAAAAAATGATTAAAGAAGTGATTATGCCGAAGTTAGGGCAGACAATGGAAGAGGGGA
>JABMQH010000012.1 GCA_013203355.1 Candidatus Omnitrophota bacterium
AATGCGGTCTTTTGGAATCTTAATATCCTTTACCCAAATATCGTATGCCTCTTGGTCTTCCGTATAAATTGAAACCTTTAAATTCTTCTCATCGATCTTGAGCTCCTTGGTTAAAAACTCCCAGGCCCAGGCAATAGTTTCTTTCTTAAAATAATCCCCAAACGAGAAATTGCCCAACATCTCAAAAAATGTATGATGGGCAGGTGTCCTGCCTACCCTTTCCAGATCTCCCGTCCTTAAGCATTTTTGGGAACTCGCCGCTTTTCGGAAGGTAACGTTGCGTCCCAGGAATTGCTCTTTAAACTGGTTCATACCGGCCCCTGTAAATAAAATCGAGGGATCCTTCACAGGGACTAACGAGTCACTCGAAACTATTTTATGCCCTCTCGCTTCAAAAAATTTTAAGAACCGCTCTCTTATCTCGTCAGATTTCATTAAAGTTAGTTTTTAAACTCTTGCTCCAGCACTTTCATTATTGTGTCGAACGTAAATCCCCGGCGTTTTAAAAATCCGAAAAGCCGGCGTTTAGCGGTCGTTTGGTTAAGGCCTTTTAACTGCCCCATCCGTGCATCGGCCAGGCGCTTAACGACTTCGTATTCGTTGTAGTCTTTTTTTGTTTCCTCTATTATTTTTTCGATAAGCTCGCGCTTCATGCCCTTTGATTTTAACTCGCGTTTTAAAAGGGTGACCCCCTTTGGGTTTGATGCCATTCTGCTATTAACCCATAGCCTTGAAAATTTCGTATCATCCAATAACCCGCTGTCCGTAAACTCCGAGATAACCTGTTTTATTGTTTCGCCTAAAAATCCCCTGTTTTTTAACCTCTCGGTTAATTCCTCGGTGCTTCTGGGCCGAAAATTTATTGCCTTAAGGGCATAGAACTTCGCTTTTTTTAATTCGTCCTCATTCTTCACTTCTTCTCAGACTCCTTCACGATAATATAGCCTTTGTCAGTCCGCAAGAGTACATCACCTTTTATCTTGCCTACAACCTTGTTGTATTCTGCTTTGTTTTTAATAGGGACCATGTTTATTTCCCGGATGATATCGCCACGCATCAATGGTGCGGGGCTACCCGGTTCTATCTCAGCAACTATCACACCTGCAGTATTCTCGATTTTATACTTCCCTGCTAGTTCAGGCGTGATATCAATGACCTTTATGCCGCGCCAGACTATTTCTTCCTTGACCTCCGGTTTTACCTCCTGGTCTTCTGTCGCACCGGGTTCACTCGGCCGCTCTCCGACAATAACTGGAACCACTGTAGTCTTTTTGTCCCTGATTATTGTGACATTAACCTTCTGTCCCGGTTTTGTCCGCCCAACCGTTTTTAGGACATCCCTCACTTTTTTTATCTTTTCTCCATTAATCTTGATGATAATGTCACCTTCTTTTAACCCGCCCTTCTTCGCCGGCCCATCCTTTAAGAGGCCCGAGATAAGTACACCTTCTTTGTCGGCAAGGCCAAAAAATTTCGCAAGGTCTTCTGTTATATCCTGCACCGTGACACCGAACCATCCATATACAACCTTTTTGCCTTTTATTAAGTCTCCGACAACATCGTTTGCTGTGTTTGAAGGTATAGCAAAGCCAAGGCCTTGATAACCGCCTGAGGTTGAGACTATCGCTACATTTATGCCTATGATCTTACCTTCCAGATTACATAATGGCCCACCGGAATTCCCGGGGTTGATCGCCGCATCAGTCTGTATGAGGTCAAGATACGACCGGTCCTTTCCTCGTCCGCCAGTCCTGCTGGGTAATGACCTATGAATGGCGCTCACAACACCAACTGTAACGGTAGGGGTTGGATTATTCACTGCAAATCCAAATGGATTTCCTATCGCAACTACCCATTCTCCCGTTTGAACTAAATCGGAATTACCTAATTGAGCAACCGGCAGGTTTTTTGCGTCAATCTTGATTATCGCCAGATCGCTCCTGGGGTCCGCCCCTTTGGGCGTTGCCTTAAAAGAACGGCCATCCGGTAGCGTAACAGTGATCTTTTCAGCGCCGCTTACGACATGCTCGTTAGTTAAAATAAAACCGCCGGCATCTATGATGACACCCGTTCCAAGCCCAACCTGCTTATACTCCCTCTCCGGCATGTCGCCAAAGAAGTCTTTAAAAAAATCATCGAAGAAATCATCCCCGGAAAAAGGGCTTCTGCTCTTTGGGCCGAACTGAAAACTCCTAATTCCTGGTGCCTTATGTACTCTTTCCGAAGAAATACTTACCACTGCAGGGCCAACCATCTCCGATACATCTATAAAGGCGGTCCTCAAATCGATTTCACTTGCACTGATTGCGCTAGGGATTGCCCCTGGTGCGCTTGTTGACTCCGCCTGTGTGTCCGGCATAACATTGAGCCGGACAGCGATTATAAGTCCGCAAACTACGCCTACAGTCAAAACTCCCAAAAATAAAAAAAACTTTCTTCCTTTAAAAAGCCTTTTCATGTATTCAACCTCCTTTGACACCAAATCCTATGAGCTTTCTTCCGCTTTTGCCCTCGTTTCTTTCTCGATTTTGGACAAAATTTTCGGGTTTTCTTTTAGGAACAGCCTTGCATTATCCATCCCCTGACCTAATTTTTCATCCTGGTATATAACCCAAGCACCGGATTTTGTAACAATATCGTACTGCGCTGCGGCATCTAATACGCTTCCTGCATACGAG
>JABMQH010000141.1 GCA_013203355.1 Candidatus Omnitrophota bacterium
GAAAAATCAGAGAAGAAAGAAGTCAGCAAAAAAGGGACTACGAAGGCAAAAAAAGCGAAGAAAACAAAAAAGAAAGAGAAGAAGAAATAAAATGCCTACAATAAACCAATTGATACGGATAGGGAGAAAAAGGGTAAGATATAAATCGAAGGCGCCAGCCCTGGAGAAGTGCCCTCAAAAAAGAGGAGTCTGCCTTCAGGTCAAGACCCAGACACCTAAAAAGCCAAACTCGGCTTTAAGGAAGGTGGCAAGAGTTCGTTTTACAGGTGGGGTTGAGGTAACGGCGTATATTCCCGGCGTTGGTCATAATCTGCAGGAGCATTCCATTGTTTTAGTAAGGGGTGGCAGGGTAAAGGATTTACCAGGTGTACGCTATCATATCGTAAGAGGCACATTAGATTCGCAAGGTGTACAGGACAGAAAAAAATCTCGCTCAAAATATGGCGCAAAAAAACCCAAATAAGGAGTAATAAAGACGGATGAGAAGGCGACAGGCACAAAAAAGAGACATTTTACCAGACCTGATGTTTAACAGCAAAATTATTGCGAAGTTTATAAATATGGTAATGTGGAAAGGTAAGAAATCAACCGCAGAGGCCATTGTATACAAGGCACTCGATAAGGCATCTAAAAAAGTTCAGGAGGCTGAACCCCTCAAGGTGTTTCAAAAAGCGATTGAGAACGTTCGGCCCCTGCTGGAGCTTAAACCGCGCAGGGTTGGCGGCGCAACATATCAAATCCCAATAGAGGTGAGGACGGACCGTGGTGTTGGTATCGCTATGAGATGGATAAGGAATGCCGCAAGGCTAAAAAAGGGCCGCCCGATGGAAGATAAGCTTGCCGATGAGCTTGTTGCAGCTTATAAGCGCGAAGGTGCTGCAATGAAGAAAAGGGAGGAGACGCATAAGATGGCCGAGGCCAATAAGGCTTTTGCGCATTTTAAATGGTAATGATTAAGATACGCATGCTAGTGGGTGAGGTGCTGAAATGAGTTTGTTGATGCCGAGTGTTGTAGTTCAAGCTGGCGATACTTCGGTAAAAGAGTTAAATACAATGAAGAAAGAAGCTACACTAAAAAATACACGAAATATCGGAATAATAGCGCATATAGATGCGGGTAAGACTACCACGACGGAAAGAATCCTTTTCTATACGGGGAGGACATACAAGATCGGTCAGGTGGACGAAGGTACAGCCGTAATGGACTGGATGGTGCAGGAGCAGGAAAGAGGTATCACAATAACATCTGCTACGACAACATGCGTCTGGGGAGACCATGGGATAAATATCATTGATACGCCCGGCCATGTGGATTTTACCGCTGAGGTGGAGCGGTCACTTAAGATCCTGGATGGCGGTATAGTTATTTTCTGTGCAGTAGGCGGGGTTGAGCCTCAATCTGAGACCGTATGGCGCCAGGCGGACGAGCACAAAGTTCCGCGTTTGGCTTTTATAAATAAGATGGATAGAGGGGGAGCTGATTTTTTTGGTACATTGCAGCAGATTAAAAATAAACTCGGTGCCCACGCAAGCCCTATTCAGTTACCGATCGGAAGCGAAGGAAGTTTTAAAGGGATTATAAATTTGGTTACAATGAAGGCGATGATATATTCGGGAGAAGGCTCGCAGACAGAATATAAAGAGGAAGAGATCCCGCATGATCTTAAGTCTCTCGCAGCAGAATATCGCCATAAATTATTAGAAAGCTTAGCGGAAGTAGATGAATCTGTTATGGATAAATACATTCATAATAAGGAATTACCAACAAAAGAGCTAAAATCCGCAATACGTAATACAACGGTTAAAAATGGGTTTGTCCCGATTTTATGCGGCGCCTCCTTTAAAAATAAAGGAGTAATGCTGCTTTTAGATGCAATTTGCGATTATCTACCTTCGCCTTTAGATATCCCACCCGTTAGGGGCATTCATCCTGTTACGCAAGCAGAAGAGATACGCAAGACCTCAGACAAAGAGCCATTCTGCGGCTTGGCATTTAAGATTATGGCAGACCCATATGTTGGTAAGCTCATATTTTTCAGGGTTTATTCCGGAGTTTTGAAATCCGGTGAATATACGTATAATTCAACAAAGGATTTGAGGGAACGTATTGGTAAAATCGTGAAAATGCATGCGAATAAGCAGGAGATAGTAGAAAGCGTATCAGCAGGAGATATAGCCGCCTGCGTAGGCCTTAAGGCAACGAAGACAGGTGATACGATTTGCGATGAAGACCATCCGATAGTTTTGGAAGGTATGCATTTCCCAGAGCCTGTTATTTCAATGGCTATAGAGCCCAGATCACAGGCAGATCAGGAAAGATTGGCGCTTGCGTTAAAGAAAATATCAGAAGAAGACCCTACGTTTAATGTAAAATACAATCAAGAAACAGGCCAAACTATCATAAACGGTATGGGCGAACTTCATCTGGAGGTTATTATAGACAGGATGCTGAGAGAATTTAAGGTAGAGGCAAACGTTGGCACGCCGCAAGTGGCATATAAAGAGACGATAACAAAATCAATTCCATCTGTAGCGGGAAAGTTTATTCAACAAACCGGCGGCCATGGGCAATATGGGCATGTGGTATTCAAGATGAGCTCTGCCGAAAGGGGGAAAGGCGTTCAATTCACCAATAAGATTATAGGAGGGGTAGTCCCTAAGGAGTATATACCTGCTGTAAAAAAAGGTGTTTTTGAGGCGGCCAGAAACGGTTCCATACTTGGATATCCGGTAGTAGATGTTGATGTCGTATTGATAGATGGTTCATTTCACGAAGTTGATTCGTCTGAAATTGCGTTTAAAATGGCGGCCAGAAGGGCTTTCAACAAAGGGTTCCAGCAGGCATCACCGGTTTTGCTGGAGCCCATAATGAGTATAGAAGTTTCTACGCCGGATGAATATTTGGGGGATGTAATCAGTGATCTGA
>JABMQH010000142.1 GCA_013203355.1 Candidatus Omnitrophota bacterium
AGACTGGACATGGGATCCGGTTTTAAAGTCGGCAAGCTTAAAAAACGGTAAAAGAGAAGTAAGATTAATAGTAGGTGAGTACAAAGCTTATACAAATGGTATAATTGATGTACAGGAGCGACCCGTAGTATTTCATAAGGGGGCAGTTTGCATACCTTCGGGTTTTTTGAAGACGGTCTTTAATAAGTTTTTTTCGGTTGTTTCCACCGGACCCTTTCCTGCAAGCATTAAGGGGCAAAGAACATGGCAGCCTTCCGCTGTCTCTCCTTATGGGATCAAAAGAATAGTGCTTGATGCAGGTCACGGAGGCCGTGACCCCGGGGCTATTGGCAGAGACGGCATCAAGGAAAGATATATTACTTTAGATATTACGGAAAAGGTCAAGGGCTTGCTTGAAGCCGAGGACATTGAAATAATTTTAACGCGTTATAACAATACTTTTATACCGCTTGAGCGCCGATCTGAAATCGCAAACCAGGAGGATGTGGATCTGTTCATAAGCATACACGCGAATGCCTCAAAATCAAGATTGCTTAAGGGTTTCGAGGTCTATTACCTTTCAGAAGCGATAGATGACAACCAGAGGGCATTGAGCGCAGCCAAAAACGCCACGTTACAAATTGACAAAGGTTCAATCTATAACCGCATAAAATCTTTGGACGCTATCCTCTGGGACCTTGAGCTTACCGAAGATAGGCGAAGCTCCATAGAGCTTGCCAAATGTATCCTAAGCAAGGTAGACTCAAAAAAACAAAGGCTTAGGGGAGCTAAATTCCATGTGTTAAAGGGCGCAAGGATGCCCGCTGTTTTGGTTGAGGTGGGATATATAAGCAATAGGGATGAGTGCGCGAAATTGGGTGGGCGGAAATACAGAACCAGAGTAGCGCAACAGATTACAGAAGGGGTCCTTGAGTATAAAAGAAGATTCGAGAATTCAGGTGGTTTTACTTATTAAAGATGGGAAGATTTATTAGATGAATAGACCTATAGGTATCTTTGATTCAGGGATAGGCGGATTAACGGTTGTGCGGGAGGTCATCAAGAATCTGCCCAACGAAGATATCGTATACTTTGGGGATACGGCAAGAGTCCCGTATGGGACAAAATCACCGAATACGGTAATAAAATTTTCGGTTGAGAATACATCATTCCTATTACGCTTCAAGGTAAAGGTGATCGTAGTCGCCTGCAACACCTCTTCAAGTTATGCCCTGACGACTTTAAAAAATAATTTTAAGCTTCCGGTTATAGGAGTAATAGGCCCTGGCATAGAAGAGGCGGCTAAGGCTACAAGCTGCGGGCGCATAGGCGTAATAGGCACGACTGCAACCATTCGTAGTGCTTCTTATGAGAAGGAGATAAAAGGTATTGATCCGCGCTTAAAAGTTTTTAACCAGGCCTGTCCGCTCTTCGTATCCCTTGCTGAAGAGGGCTGGCTAAATGATAAGGTGACATACATGATAGCAGAGAGGTATTTGCAGCCTTTAAAGGACAAAAAGATCGATACCCTTATTCTTGGATGCACGCATTATCCCCTTTTAAAAAAGGTCATACAGGAGATTATGGGCAAAAGGGTTACTCTTATTGATTCAGCAAAACAGGTTGCCTGCCATGTTAAAAAAATCCTTGGCTGGGGGGATTCGCTATCATCCATTAAGAGGAAGCCAAGATACAGGTATTATGTCAGCGATGAGCCGGATAAATTCATAAAGACAGGGGAGAAATTTTTAGGGCGAAAAATAGGATTTGCCAGAAAGATGGATGGGTATGTATAGGATAATTATAACCTCAGATTTTAGCGCGGCACATATGCTGCGAAATTATAAGGGGAAGTGCGAAAACCTCCATGGCCACAATTGGAAGGTTGAGGTCTCGGCCTTGTCTGAAAAGCTAAATAAGCAGGGGATGGTTTTTGATTTTAAGGACTTAAAGGAAAAGGTGAATACCATATTGGATAAGGTGGACCATAAGAATTTAAATGAGATCGCCTATTTTAAGAAGACAAACCCCACATCAGAAAATATCGCCAAATTCATTTATGATAAAATCAAAAGCCGAGAGATAAAGGTGAAATCGGTTACGGTGTGGGAGAGCGATACTTCCCGCGCCACGTATGAGGTATGAAGAAAGCAGTTATTCTTTTATCGGGCGGGCTTGATTCTTCTACGACGCTATATTACGCAAAATCCAAGGGGTATAGTTGCCATTGCCTTATTTTCGATTATGGGCAGAGGCATAAGAGAGAGATAAAATCGGCAAAAGGAATAGCCAAAAAGGCAAACTGCGAGTCGCAGGTAGTTAAAATTCAGCTGCCGCATAAAGGGTCAAGCCTGTTGGATAACAGCATAGCCATTCCGAAAAACAGAGATGCCGCCAGATTTAAGAAAGGTATCCCTTCAACCTATGTGCCGGGCCGAAACATAATATTCTTGAGTTTTGCTGTTTCCTATGCGGAGGCGATCGGGGCAGGAGCGATTTTCATAGGAGCAAACGCAATTGATTATTCAGGCTATCCGGACTGCAGGCCGGAATTCTTCGAGGCGTTTAAGAAAGTTATAAACACGGGGACTAAAGTAGGGTCAAAAAGGCCCAGCCGCGGATCGCGATTAGGAGTTAAGGCCCCGCTTATTTTGAAGAGCAAAGCGGATATAGTAAGATTAGCCAGACGGCTTAAAGTGCCCATAGAATTGACATGGTCTTGTTATAAGGGTGGAGAAACACCATGTAGGGTTTGTGACTCCTGCATCCTGCGCGCTAAAGGATTTAAAGACGCAGGGCTTGTGGATAAATACAATGGTTAGCACGAAGATAACAGAGGTTTTTTCTTCAATCCAGGGGGAAGGCATATATGTCGGCCAGCCGCAAATCTTTGTTAGATTTGTTGAGTGCAATCTGAGCTGTGATTTTTGCGACACAACAAAAAAGAGAGGGAAGGAATATAGCGTTTTTGAACTTTTGGATTTGATTAACACGATAAACGCGCCCCATGCTATTAATAGTGTTTCTATTACGGGGGGAGAGCCGCTTTTATATACAGATTTTTTAAAACCCTTTTTGGCACAGCTGAAAAAGAGACATTTTAAGACATATCTTGAAACAAACGGAACTCTGCCGGCAGCTTTAGATGCGATATTGGATTCTGTGGACATAATCGCAATGGATATGAAAATGCCGAGCGCCCAAAAAAAGGGAAAGGCCTTCTGGACCGAACACCGGGAATTCCTGAATCTCGCTAAAAAAAAGAAGGTCTTCGTAAAGGCAGTAGTCACGAACAAGACAACTAAAGAAGAGATCAAAAAGGCGGTTGCGATTATTGACGATTGCGGTTACGATATACCGCTTGTGCTTCAGCCGGTTACGCCGGCCAATAGGATTAAAAGGAAGGTCCCTTTAAGCAAACTGTTTGAATTTCAAAAATTAGCAAAGACTGTTTTAAGTGAAGTGATTATCATACCGCAGATCCATAAAATATTGGGGGTAAAGTGAAGAAGGCTTACGAGGGTTTACAGGGTAAAATCAAAAAATTAAAGACACCCAAAATTGAGGTCTGGGAGAATAAATATGCAGATAAGGCCTACACGGTAAACCTGCAAACTTCAGAATTTACCTGCATCTGTCCTAAAACAGGACTGCCGGATTTTGCTATGATTAAGATAGAGTATGGCCCCGCAAAATTGTGCATAGAGTTAAAGTCGTTTAAGGAGTATCTTATGTTTTACCGCAATATTGGGATCTTCCATGAGCACCTGATAAACAAGGCATTAGAAGATTTTGTTAAGGCCTGCAGGCCCAGATGGGCCAGCGTGACTGGTGAATTTAATATAAGGGGCGGGATTAAAACGACGGTGACCGCAACATACAAGGGCAAGGAAAAGTAACAGAGCGGAGAAAAAATGAGAAACGTGAATGTCAATAGAATCAAAAAGGTTACGGAGCAACTTGCTATAAAGTCCAATATGATCTTAAGGAAAGACATCCTTTCTGCTTTAAAGAAGGCAATTCAGCGGGAAAAGGCAAAGAAGGCAAAGGAGGTCATGAAAGTTTTAATAGAGAATGCCAAAATAGCGAAGCGGGAACGCCTGGCCATCTGCCAGGATACAGGGGTGGCCTGTGTATATTTAGAGATTGGCCAGGAGGTAAGGCTCTTCGGAGGTGTTTTGGATAAGGCAGTTAACAGTGGAGTAAAGCTGGCTTACCGCAAGGGATATTTCAGAAATTCAATAGTGGATCCCATTAGTAGAAAGAATACAAATAATAACGCACCGGCGGTTATTCATACGAAGATCGTAAAAGGAAGCAAGATTAAAGTTGTTGTCGTTCCTAAAGGGTTTGGTTGTGAGAACAAAAACCAGATAAAGATGTTTGAGCCGACGGCTGGCCTGGAGGGAATAAAGAAATTTGTTATCAAGGTTGTAAAAGAAGCAGGCGCTGATGCCTGCCCGCCATTTGTAATAGGAGTGGGTATCGGCGGGACATTTGAAAAGGCGGCGGAATTAAGTAAGGAGGCATTGATAAAAGATATCACCGGCCGCTCCTCTAAATTGGAAAGAGAGTTGTTAAAAAAGATAAATAAATTGAATATAGGCCCGATAGGAATTAGGGGAAGGACTACGGCACTTGGCGTGAGTGTGCTGACACATCCGACTCATATCGCAGGGTTGCCGGTGGCGGTCAGTGTAGGATGTCATGCAATGAGGTCCGCAACCAAAACCATATGAGAAAGATAGCCTTACCGATAGATGAGCAAACAATAAGGCAGTTAAAGGCCGGCGAGGAAGTCCTATTGTCCGGGAAGGTGTATACCGCCCGGGATCAGGCGCATAAAAGATTAGTGGAATTGTTAAAAAAGAAAAAAAGGCTTCCGGTTGACTTGAGGGGCAAGGCAATTTATTATTGTGGTCCGACAAAAAAAAGACCGGGAAAGGTTATCGGTTCCTGCGGGCCCACCACAAGCTCAAGGATGGATGCCTTTACGCCTACACTTTTAGAGGCAGGATTGAGGATGATGATCGGCAAAGGGAATCGCTCAAAGGAAGTCATCCGTTCAATAAAAAGACATAAGGCAGTATATTTTCTAACAATCGGAGGCGCCGGCGCCTATTTGTCAAAGAGGGTAAAGAAAACAAGGACAATCGCGTTCAAAGATTTGGGACCGGAAGCGATTTATGAATTAGAGGTTAAGGATTTTCCTGCAATTGTGTGGGTAGATTCAAAAGGGAAGAGCTTTTTGTAACAAAATCATGTGAAAAAGGGAGAAGATAATGACAAGGGCAGATGGTAGAAGCGCGGGTGAACTGAGAAAAGTAAAGATTGAAAAAAATTACATGAAATTTGCGGAGGGTTCCTGTCTTGTTGAATTCGGAAACACAAAGGTGATATGTACGGTTTCTGTAGAAGAGACGGTGCCACCTTTTTTAAGGGGAAAAGGCACAGGCTGGGTCACTTCAGAATACGGAATGCTGCCGCGTTCCTGCAATAAAAGAATACCTCGCGAGTCCTCGAGAGGAAAAATCAGCGGCAGGACTCACGAGATCCAACGATTGGTCGGCAGGAGCCTGAGGTCGGTTACGGATTTGGCGGAATTAGGGGAGCGCACGCTATGGGTTGACTGCGATGTGATCCAGGGAGACGGAGGCACCAGGACGGCAAGCATTACCGGCAGCTTCATTGCCCTTATTGAGGCTTTGGAAAAAATGCGTAAGAATGGGGTTATAGCGAAGATCCCGGTTCATGACTACCTTGCCGCGGTAAGCGTCGGGATAGTGAACGGAAAGCCGCTTTTAGATCTAGATTACAGAGAAGACTCAAGTGCCCAGGTAGATATGAATTTAGTGATGACTTCCAAGGGTAAGATTATAGAGATACAGGGTACAGCTGAGGGCCTGCCGTTTTCCGAAGCGGAGATGGATAAATTATTACATCTTGCCAAATCCGGCATCAAGAAGCTCGTTACCACACAAAAGCGAGCCTTAAAAAATATTTTTAGCATATGAGAGAAAAATTAGCGAAAAGGCTTGTTGTCGCAACGACAAATAGAAAAAAGAAGAAAGAACTCGTAAGCCTGCTGGAAGGGCTGGGTATTGAAATCCTGACTTTGGACGATTTTAAAAATGCACCACAAGTCCGGGAGGACAAGAAGACATTTAAAGGCAACGCTATTAAGAAGGCTGTTGTTATATCAAGGTTTACCGGGGCACTTACTTTGGCCGATGATTCCGGGCTCAAGGTAGAGGCATTAGGGGGCCTTCCGGGTGTCCGATCTGCGCGGTTTGCGGGTCCTGCCCAAGACGACATCGCCAATATCAAAAAACTTTTGCGACTTCTTAAAGGGGTCCCCCTCTATAAACGAAAAGCACAGTTTGTTTGTTTTGCTGCAATTGCCTATAAAGGGAAACTGATAAGAGTGGTTGATGGATCTGTTAGTGGTGTGGTAAGCCTTGAACCGAAAGGAAAATTTGGGTTTGGTTATGACCCCGTATTTTATTATCCACCGCTTAAAAAAAATTTTGCCCAACTTGCGCCGTCAATAAAGAATAAGATCTCCCACCGCTATAAGGCGCTCAAGAAAACTAAAAAAATCCTCCAAGGAGTTCTTTAAACCCTTCCTTCAATACTTTGTCGAGAGGAGGGGGCATAAGCTCAAATTGCGGATTTTTTATAGTGCCGCTTACCCGTATGTTCCCTATGAATTGACCTGCCTTAGCCAGCAGCACATTCGCGAAGCGCGCGAATTCCGAATTTACCTTCATGTAATTTTCCGATATCTTGGTTGTAATAAAGAAGTCAACAATTCCATCAAAGTTAACCCCGCCTTCACCGAAAAGTTCTACATTTTTGGCTTTGAACACCAGATTAGACGTAGCAACATTTTTATCGGCGATCGTAAAGTCGGCGGTTACTTCGTTAAAGACTATGCTTGATAGGTCGGATAAGTGTAATATATCTGCGAGGCCTTTCAAAAGAGGCAGCTCCCACAGGTAACCTCCTTTTATAAAAAGGTTGCCCTTGCCCGTAATGGTTTCCGGATTTTTACCACGACCGTAAATCTCGAATTTACTCATGGCCTTGCCGGATATTGGCTTATCTTTTGCCTTGGTGTCTACGGCAAGTTTAGCCAAATCAAGATCTTCCAAAGAAAGGTGTATTGCATAAGGGGGGTCCTCTTGCGTAAGATCCATTCGTAAAGTGGAACTAAAGGTCCCGCCATAAGGCCTTGCGCTTAATTCAGAGATTAAAAGGTTCCGATCCCTTAGCATTAAGCCCATTTTTACTTTATCAAATTTTACGCTTTTGACTGTTATCCTATCGGATTCCGCCTTTATGACAGCCTCGAAATCCTTCGGTTCTTTTAAGGGGCCGCTTATCGAGACGTCAAAATTACAGATTCCTTGAACATCGTATTTTGACAGATATTTTAAGGTTTCGGGGAAGGCCTTTCTGAAATCCAGCAGATTTAAAGAAACAGCGCCTTTTATTAAGATATCGGGTTCCTTGAGTTTTATTATGTCGCCTCCAATATCAAATGAGGAATTCCAATAATTCCCGAAGGCCCTAAGTATATGAACTCTATCCTCGAGGATCTGGAATCTGGAATTTAGTAAAACTTCCTTGTTATACATTTTTATCCGTATGTCAGGCGATGAGAAGTTTGTTATTTTGGCGTCTGCGGTATAACGCTGTTTGTCATAATTGAATAGAAGTTTTGAGACAAACAATAAATCATTTCTGAACCAGATATTGCCCGATATCTCTTTAACTTCTTTTGGGATTATAGCGGTTTTAAGCGTCACCCCTTTTAATTGTATATCGCCCTTGATGGATACGGGCTGAGGGTCTTTTAAATTATCGAAAAAGGATACGCTTATTTCGGCAAGCCCTTTCAAATCCACATCATTGAATTTTGCCTTTAAATTTTCCGGAAGAAAAGTCTTATAATTTACGAGATCCAGGTCTGCCTGTATGTCCACATTCGCCTCTGGGCGCTTGAAGTCATCAATCCCTCCGCTAAATTTTACAGGGGTATTATAGATTTCCCCCCATATATATTTGCAATACACCCCTTTGTTTGAGATCGTGAGTTTTCCGTCTAAATTAGAAATTTCATTTAGTGAAGGTATCCCGCTTAGGGTAGAACCCTTTAAGTCCAATTGAACTTTATAATTTCCCTTAAGGATATTTGTCAGGTCAAAGATAGAGTTTCCCTCTATATCTATATCGCCTTTTAGGGTATAGCCGGAAGATGAAATGTGTAAATTCTCTGTTGAGGCGTTAACATCCAGAGCAGCATTTTTACCATTGTATACCTTTAAATCAATAGAGGCATCAGCCAGGCCATCCTTTAAATCGGAAAACAGCGCAACCTTGTAAAAATAATTATAGGGTTCAAAAAGCGAAAGATTTTTTAAAACCGTCTTAAGGGTTAGCAGCTTTTCTTCCTCGGTGTAGGAGCCGCTTAAGGCAATGCTTGTTTTTAGTGGAGTATCCAATTGAGAGGTTGCCTTAAACTGAACAAGGCCGTTTAAGGAGATAGCGGCATCCCCCTCAAAATTGACAAGCCGTTTGTTATAGATAGGGCTTCTTGTGTGGTCTAAAAAGTTTATTTGTCCGCCCTCGAACATTACTTTTTGGACTAAAACCGAAAAATCCAATTTCTTCGGTTTTTTCGAATCACTTTTTCTAACAAGAAAGGGGAGGTTGGAAAAATTCCAGACATCACCCTTGGTCTTTGCAATATTTAGCAATGGCGAATTGATGTGGATGGATGGGATGATGATCTTCCTCTCTTTTATGAGGGGGACGAACAGAAGGGTTGTTGAGAGTTTCTCAACTTGCATGAAGACGGTTTCTTTATCCGGCTCATATATTGTAAGCCCCTTTAGTATAAACCCGCGAACTAAGCTGAAATGGACCGATTCCAGGGAAACGGGCCGGTTTGTGGCTTGGGATATTTTTTCCGTAAGGAAGTTTTTTAGCTTAACCGGTGCCAGAAATATATTGATGTACAATAAGGCAACGGTACATACAAGAAGAGTCCCTAGAATAATGACCTTTAAGGTCTTAAGCCTGTATTTCATATGTGCTAATTATAATCTAAATAAACAATCTTTTCAAGTATTGACTTTATGAGGTCGTATGCTATAATTAAATCGATAAATATACTTCCTGTTAGGAAGGATAATTTCTTGACGAAGGGAACCCCATTTCCTTTAAGGAAAGATGATTTCCTAAAGAAGAAAACCACGTTTTCTTCTTTAGGATGGTTTAAGGCCTCAAGACAGAGGCCAATAGTCCTGTAAGGAAGGGAAAATATTAAAAGGGAAACTACGTTTCCCTTTTAAAAAAAACTATAC
>JABMQH010000143.1 GCA_013203355.1 Candidatus Omnitrophota bacterium
ATTTAGCCGAGAGGGTAAAATAAGAACCTAGAGAGCACTGACCGCACCAAGAACAAAGTCGTTTGAAAAATAATTGTACTGCTGTTCCGTAATATGAACATGCGGAGGCGAAACTGAGTAACTAGTCCTCATGTCGGCGCACGACGTCCGCCCTCCGAATCCACCTTAGTAGGTTTAAAATTGCTGATTTGAGATTCAGCCCGATGAAAAGAAGTGCAACGATGATGTACCAGAGACCTATAAAAAGCGTTGCTGTGATTAACCAGATAATGAAAAATGGGGCTTTCCATCCGGTATACTTTGCCCAGTGACTCGTTATCATCCTCTTTTCACTGTCATAATGGCCAAACCTGTACAAGAAAATATCAGACTTGATGGGTCCAAAGAATACCATGTGTAACTCAATTACCAAGTAGACAAAACATACCCTCAGTATCCCATTTATTTCATACCTTCGGGTAGAGGTAGTTACTTTAATGGACCGTAATAATCCGTACTTGCCAAGTTTAGCAGCTCGCCGTACATAATCATGATCCTCTGTAATCCTCACTTCCTCATCGAACCCGCCTATCTTCATGTGCAGGGACTTTTTAACGAGATGAAAGACGGCTCCATGAGGAAGAGTATTCTCTAACAGTCGAATAGGTAAGTTGTACACGACCTCGCACAGAAATTTGTCTGCCCTTGATCTGTCGAATGTCATACAGCAGGAAGCTATATCGAGCCCTCGGTACTCAAACTCCTGCAAGGCTTTAGCAAGTTGACTATCGAAGACAACATCCGCATCTATAAAAAGGAGAAGATCCCCAGAAGCAGCTTTGGCCCCATTATTTCTTCCTTTGGCAGGAATACCCCCCTGTACCACCTTACAACCGTACTCCCTAGCAATATCAAGTGTTCGGTCTTCGGACCCCGCATCAGCCACAATAATCTCGTGCTCCCTTATGTCCTGTTTCTCAAGGGATTCCAATAGTCGCGGTAAAAGCTTTTCTTCATTAAGAGTCGGAATGATTACGCTCAGCATAGTTCTCCCTAGTCAACTTGCCATCAGGGCTCTTACCAGCCCATCAGGCCACAGCAACGGGCACAGATAGGAAAGGTGCCGCCGTTTTCCTTCAGTACCTTGCGAAATTTTCTATATTTTTCACCGTTCCAGATATCATATATTGAGCTTTCCATCAAATTGCCGGTTACATAGTCCGGGTAATCACGGCAGGGAGCTACATCGCCATTGGGCATAAGCTCCGTAACGTACCAGGGGGATATACATGGCCCGAAACCGAAAAAGTTGCCAGGGTTTTTAAAGTACTCAGGCAGCTGTTCATTCTTAAGATTGGGAATAAAAATATAAGGGAAACCCCATTTAGTTGCTCTGATCCTGGTAAGTGAACCCTGCAAAGCATCAGTATCAACGTTATGGTCAAATAGATATCCCTGCCAGGCAGTCGGTGTTATCCCCAGTTTTTCCTGAAATATTCTGGTATGTGCTTCACCTATCTTGTGGTTGGTGAACCATGAATAGTAGACAACCATACAGTCGGTGTTAATGATTTTTCCTGTTTCAAATATCTTATCCAGCCAGGCGGCATTGTCTACACTGATGGTGACTAGCGGTATTATCCAGGGCAGCTTTTTCCCCATGTCTTTTTTATATTTCTGAACTTTTTGGATACCCTCTGCAACTTTCTGAAAAGTGCCTTTTTTTCCGCGTATTTTATCGTGGATCTCCTCCGGTCCGTCTAGAGAAAACATCAATGCATCCCAGTTTTGGCTTACTATCTCTTTGGCATAGCTTTTTAGCATAGTGGCATTGGTGACAATGGCAAGGATCGATTTGTTTCCCTTTATCCTGGCAGTAAAATCCATTATACTAGGGTATAAGAAAGGTTCACCTCCCCAGATATAATATATGGGGCGGTCCTTCTTGATATCATCGGCCAGCTTAAGGTAGCGTTCAAGTGGTACGATCTTTTTTAATTCAGAAGTAGGCTTACCCAGGTTATAGCCTGTCTCACCCCATTGTCCGCAAGTCTTACAGCGCAGATTACAGGCATTGGTTATTTTGATACTTATCTGCTGGATATTAATTGACGATTTGCCGTCGGTTGATTTTTCATAATCACGCAGAGCTTTAACATGCTTGACATATAATGATTTAGCAGTTTTAGCAAAGATGCGAGGGGTTTTTAACAGGGGTATAATAAAATCCAAAGGTTCTTTTGAATGCATGTTACTTACTTAACTGGCTTCGATATAATAAGGTTTAAATATGAAGTTGTCAATGCTGTCAGGGGGATGTCAATAGCTAGAGGGGTGAGGATTCAATATGTGTTGTAATGGCAAGCCTTTAGTACCTAAATACCAAGGGCTCATTTAACATTTTGATATAGAATGCTAAATATCCCTGGGCGTGCGGAATGTGGTTACGG
>JABMQH010000144.1 GCA_013203355.1 Candidatus Omnitrophota bacterium
GGGTTTCCCCTTTAATATATCCCCTTCCTTGCGGGAATATTAGCCACTGTCTTGTTGCCGCAGACCATCTTAAAGAAGGGAACGTAGTTCCCTTCTTTAAGAAATTATCTTTCCTTAGAGGAAGTATGTCTATAATATAATTAAAGCATAATAGTGTATCATTAAATTCTATATTCGTCAAATAGTACTAAAGGGCTTGTATTTTCCTGTGTAATATGCTATTTTTAGCAATATGAAAACTTGTCCATATTGCCACAGGGAATTACCGAATACCGCAATACGGTGCGGGCATTGCAGGAAACCCCTTTCCGCAAAAAAGAGAAAGCGAATTCAGTTAAAGCATATAGACATCAAGCCGGAGCACCCTGCTTGGTCATTAACCGAAGTGGTGGTGCTATGTTGCGCTGTATTTGCGGCAATCTTTGCGCTTACGTATTTTGAGATCACCTCTTCCATAATCAGTATCCTGAGAGGGAAATATTTTATATTAATAAAAGAACCCGCCCTGCAGTTCCATTTATACGTTTTTATTGATACCTTTATCGTAAAACTATCGGCTGTGGCGATTATCTGGTTTATATTGCGAATGCATAAAATGCAATTTATAGACGGGCTCAGCCTGAACAGGCCTGTTAAGAGAAAATGGCTCTGGCTGTTTTTCGGGTTTTTTGCCTTCTCAGCGCTAAGCAGGCTGCTTACCGATGTAAATCCCCTATCGCCGAATTTGCCAATATACCTATTTTTTAAAGAGTCCTCCATTGTCGGCAGCCTTATTACTATGATCTCATTAGTTATAATTGCGCCCATCTCTGAAGAAATCTTCTTTCGTGGATTTGTATTTCCCGGATTAAACAAGCGGCTTGGATTTTATTGGTCCGTCTTGATCACATCCGTATTGTTCATGGCTATCCATATTCCGCAATGTAAGGAATATCCATTTATACTTTTCTTAATTTTCTTGGGGGGACTTTTTTTGACGGTTGTAAGGGCAACAACAAAATCTACACTAATGGTCATCTTGCTGCATGCCCTGCATAATGGTACAATCGTAGTTGTGGGTTTTATAAAGTTTTTGATATTAAAATATTAAAATGGGACGTCAAATTACCGTAATTTTATTAGCCATATTTATTTTCTTAAGCCCTTCCTGGGCAAAGGATGAGGCAACCCCTAAAAGACAAACCAACGCAGAGGCCTTCATTGAACTTGGGATAAAATTCTATGATAAGATGCAGTATCAGAAGGCCTCATCTTATTTTCAGGAAGCGCTTAAATCAGGGACGAAGAGAAAAAATAAAAAATTTGCATCCTATGCCCTGGAGATCTTAGAGAGATATGCCGCACCGTTAAAAGAGATCGAAGATTTAAATGATCAGCTACAAACAACATTATCATCTGATACAACGGCTTTGCGGGAAAAATTGAAAACTGCCCACTTTGGCATAGGCAGACACCTACTTGCTGAAAACGGATATATCAAGATCATAAAGGTCCATTTTGATTACATTACATCTCATGATCCGGTTAATCTGGAGGCGCATTTATATCTTGCCGACCTTAATTATTCAAGCATGATTTACGACGAGGCAATAGAGCATTATAAGAAGATATTAGAGATCCATCCAGGCAACCCCTTCTTTCAGCAAAGGCTGGGAGATATATATATAGGTGTCAAGAATTATGACGAGGCAAAGAAATGCTATGAAGAAGCGGTAAAATTATTTGACGCATCCGGGATGAGCGACAAGATTGAAAAGATCAAGTATCTTAAAAAACTTATCGGAAAATTACCCACATCGCTTGATGAAATAGCGCAGTTAATGGATAAAAGCCAATATGCCGATATAATCGCGTTATGCAAAAAGAGGACTGCGATGAACCCCTCCGATGTAACCGCCGTCACATATATGGGGATCGCTTTGGAAGAATTAGGAAATTGGAAACAGGCCAAAGGACTCTATGAAACCGCAATAAAGCGTAATCCGGAGTATCCGACCCCGCATTACTATTTGGGAAAACTATATTTAACAAGAATTAAAGACACCGAAAGGGCCCTTAAGGAAATTGGGATCTTCAAAGAAAAATCTAAGGAACTGCTTGAAGTTGACGAAACCGCCGGCGAGGCGATCATAGCCGCACAACATACCCTGGTATATATTTATCATGAGATACTGCGGGATTACAAAAAAGCGGTGTGGGAAGGAAGAAAACTTGTCAAACTGGCACCTGATGATCAGGGTGCTCACTATAATCTAGCCTTAAGTTACATTTATCTGGATAAAAAATCAATGGCACACCGTGAATTTAAAAAGGTTATTGACATAAATCCTGATGCAAAACTTGGCTGGCACGCAAAGGGAATGATAGAAAATATGCAAAAATACTCAAGCGTTAAGACGATGCCCTACCGCCGCATGGAAGAATAAAGGAACCCAGCCCCTCAGAAAGGGGCTGGGCGAGGACATATCCCTGAACCTCGGAGGAAAAAGGACATGCCTCTAAATCTGTTCCAGTACATAATAGTGTTTCATATGTTTTTAATATTTTGACTTTTCCAAACTATTTGATAATAACACAAATAAAAAAATTCGCACCTCGTTTTTAAAATAGAGCTGCGTTCTCTTGCTTATTTCCCGAGGTTTACAAGTTTTAAAAAACTGCTGGATGATTAAATTATTACGCCTGCCCGAGTATCGGAATTTCTCTGTTCTCTAACCTTTCTTCAAAATGGCTCTTTTGCCATTGATGCGTGCGCGCGAATTGCAATAATTTTTCGACTAATTCCGGATCTATCTTTTCAAACTGCAGCCCAGCGCCAAATAACGCCTGCCAGTGAAATTTATTCCTCCTGCACCAAACAACCAATGTTTTTATGACGATTTTATCTTCTCTGCCTGGCAGACTTATTTCGATTATGAAACGCTTATGGGGGGAAATATGTTGTTCAAGTGGTATACCA
>JABMQH010000145.1 GCA_013203355.1 Candidatus Omnitrophota bacterium
ACGGAAAAAATTAAGAAAAAAGGAGGCAGGATATTTATCGGCCACCAACCGTCAAATATCCCAGAAAAGACAGAACGTGTTGTTTATTCTTCAAGTATCCCCGACAACAATCCGGAAATCATTAAAGCAAAACGGAAGAAGTTACCCTTATTACATCGCGCAGACCTCGTAGCGGAACTTCTAAATTCAAAGTTGGGCATAGCAGTAACCGGTGCCCATGGAAAAACTACCACCACAGCCCTTAGCGCACTTCTTTTGACCAAGGCAGGTTTCGACCCAACGGTCATCATAGGCGGCGAGGTTGATTTTTTTAAAGGAAATTGGCGTAATGGCTCAGGCGATTTTGTGATCTGCGAAGCGGATGAAAGCGATGGGACCTTTTTGAATTTAAGACCTGCATATGCCATCCTGACTAATATAGACGAAGAGCATCTGGATTATTATAAGGATTTGAAAGGGGTGATTAAAGCAAACAGGGCCTTTATGAAAACGGTAAAGGCAGACGGATGCCTCATAGCCTCCTGCGATGACCCAAATATAAAACAACTCTTAAAAAAATATAAAAGAAGATTTTTGACTTATAGTCTTTTTGAAGGAAGCGGCGCCGACATATACCCTAAGAATATACGCATGGAACAGCTGCACACCTCTTTTAAAGCTGTGTTCCAGGGGAGGGACCTGGGTCTTTTTAAGCTGAATATTCCCGGAAGGCACAATGTGAAAAATAGTCTGGCAGTAATTCTTCTAGGGCTGGAACTGGGTATAGGCATAGGGGTGATCAAAAAAGCGCTTTTACTTTATACGGGGGCCCTTAGGCGATTTCAGATCAAGGGAAATATAAATGATATAATGGTAGTCGAAGATTATGCCCATCACCCCGCAGAGATATCGGCAACTATTTCCACCTGTCGAAATTGGCCGGGGAGAAGGGTGGTTGGGGTATTCCAGCCGCATCGGTATACGCGGACAAAATTCTTAAAGGAAAAATTCGGGAAGAGTTTTTTGGGATTGGACGAATTGATCCTTACGGATATCTACAGTGCCTCCGAAAAACCGATTGATGGGGTAAGCACCAGGATAATTTATGATGAGGCCGTTAAAAATGGGCAACGGAATATCCGCTTGATTAAAAAAGAAAAGATCCTGCCGTATCTTTCGAAGACGTTAAGGCCGAACGATACCGTTCTTGTATTAGGCGCAGGTGATATAGGAGAAATTTCGGATGAGCTTGTTAAAAAGCTTGAGCATAAAAGGCAAGGTTTTACACAACGAACCTCTGCGTAGACATACTACCTTTAGGATAGGCGGCCGAGCCAAGATCTGGGCCGAGCCCAAGGACTTGGATGATTTAATGAGCCTCCTGGAGTTCGCCCAAGCTGAAGGCAAGCCGATATTTTTAATAGGAGAGGGGAGCAATCTTCTGATCGCAGACAGGGATTTGGATATAATGGCAATTTCACTTAAGGGCACGTTTAATTTTTGCAAAATTGACGGGGGAAAAATATTATGCGGGGCTGGATACGGTCTTCAGAAGTTTATATTGAAAACACTAGGACATGGCTATTCGGGCCTTGAGTTTATGGCTGGAATACCGGGGACTGTTGGCGGGGCAATCAGGATGAATGCAGGAGCGGGCTTAAAAGGTCCATGGATCCTGAATTTTGTGAAGCGCCTTAAAGTAATTACTTACGAAGGAAAGATCAGGTATAGAGAGAAGGACAATCTGAACTTCGGATATAGGAAATCTAATCTAAGCGACCTTGTGATCCTGGAAACAGAGTTTAGTTTAAAGGCCTCGAGAGATAAGGCGGCTTTATTAAGTGAATACAAAAGATTTCTAGCCGATAAGAAAAAGACGCAAGAGCTTTTAACACCCAGCGCGGGCTGCGTGTTCAAGAATCCCGGGTGCCCTAATCTGAATAGTGCCAGGTTGATAGAGGGGTGCGGCCTTAAGGGCAGAAAGATTGGCGGGGCCATGGTTTCAGACAAACACGCCAATTTTATTGTAAATTCAGGAAAGGCAACTTTTGAAGATGTAATGACCCTCATAGATTTGATTAAAGAAAAGGTTTTGAAGAAACACGGAGTAACGCTAGAAACAGAGGTAGAGATCTTAACATGAGCCCAAAGGACCTCGGACGAATAGGGATTTTGGCAGGTGGCCCTTCCAGCGAAAGAGAGATTTCGCTTTCATCCGGGAAGGCGGTATTTAATGCCTTGAAAGAAATAGGGTGCGATGTAATTTTTCTAGATATACGAAAGGAAGATGCGGTAAAAGAACAGCTGAGGGCGTCCGGTATTGACCTTGCTTTTATTGCACTCCATGGCAGATTTGGCGAAGACGGAACCATCCAAACTATTTTAGAGGGCATGAATATCCCCTATACAGGCTCAGGGCCCTCGGCTTCAAGACTTGCACTTGACAAGATTGCCTCAAAAGAAATTTTTGCCAAAAACGGAATCGATATTCCTGCATACAACATACTCGATAAAAAGTTATTTGATGAAGTACGCCTCAAGTCAATTATACAGGATATCGGGTTACCCTTGATTGTAAAACCGCAATTTGAAGGGTCAAGTATTGGCATATCAATTGTGAGAGACAATAAAGGAATGAAAAAGGCGATAGAGTCGGCATTTACTTATGGCGATCAAATTATTATAGAACGGTACATTGAGGGAAGAGATATCACAGTAGGGATGCTGGATGGTGAGCCGTTGCCGGTTATTGAAATTATTGCCCAGGAGCAATTTTATAATTTTAATGCTAAGTACAAAAGCAAGAAAACGCAATATGTAATACCTGCCAGAATAAGCGAGTCAGATTATAAAACCGCGCAGGTTAAGGGTAAACTGGCACATAGATTGTTGGGTTGTGGATTTTTTTCAAGGGTTGATATGATATTAGATGAAGTACGGAAAAGGATATTGGTCCTTGAGGTTAATTCCATACCCGGTTTAACTAATCACAGCCTTCTTCCAAAAGCGGCCGCTTGCGCAGGGATAACATTTAATCAGCTATGCCTAAAAATAGCAGAGGCTGCTTTAAAGAAAGTAGGTGTTAATAAAAGTGGTTAGAAGAATGCGGAAGTTAAATCTACCAAAATCTTTTAAGATCAGAGGCCTAATCGGCCCCCTTATTTTGATTCTCCTTGGCTTGTGGAGCTTTAATCGGATTTGTGTTTTTATTACAGAATCTCCCTATTTCAAGATAGATAAAGTTGAAATTGCTATTATCGGCAAGGCATCGTTAACAGATAGGACCGTCCGGGAGCTTTTAGCTATCCAGAAGGGAAAGAGTATCTTTGAGGTTGATCTGAAGGTCGCAAGGGAGGGTATACTCTTGCGGTATCCTGAGATTAAAGCGCTTGTTATCAATCGCGTTTTTCCAAATAAATTAATTTTAAAAATCAGACCCAGGAGACCTGTTGCCCAAGTAGCAGTTTCGTCCAGTTTTTACCTAATAGACGGAGAGGGTGTTTTATTGCCGATAATGCGAGGGCTTGTGTTCGAAGATTTTCCTATAATCAGGGGGATAAATAAAAGGTTGAGTATGAGGGATGTTGGGAAGAGGTATGATTATTTAGGCCTCAAGAGGGCGCTTGCGCTGCTTAGGGTTATAAATTATATGAAGTTTTCCCAGGAGCACCAGATCCACATGATAGATATTTCAGATGAGAAAAATCTCTCTCTATATATTGAGGACGGCATAGAGATTAAAATAGGCGGGGAGAAATTCGGGGAGAGGTTAAATAGGTTTAATAAAACCTTTGATGCCGGAAAAGTTGACAAGAATAGAATTGGGTATGTAGATCTAAGATTCGGTGATGTTATAGTTGGGCCAAAGTAACCTCCGCCGAAGGCGGAAACAATAGAGAGTGGGGAGATCTATGATCAAAAAAAATATTGTGGCAGGCCTTGAAATGAGCCGCAACAAACTCAGCATGGCAGCCGCAGAAATAAAAAACGGTAATTTTGATTTATTATTCACATCAAAGGTCCGCTGTCAGGACGGGATAAAAAATGGAGCGATAATTAATTTAGACAGTGTTACAGAGGCAATGCTTACGCTGCTTGAGGAAGCCAGACAGAAAGGGGAAAAAGGCATTAGCTCTGTATTTGTAAATATAAGTGGGTTGAATATAAAACAAGAACTGGTCAATTCGGCTATCACGCTTCCCCAGAGGGGATGCGAAATTACCCAGAAACATATTAAGGACCTGATAGAATCATGCAAAATTGTATCTGTTCCTATGGATAAATATCTATTACACCTTTTCCCTTTAGAGTATAAAATCGACGGACAGGAAGGCGTAAGGGATCCCTTAGGTCTTTGCGGCAACAGATTAGAGGCCGAAGTGATGATAGTAACCGCTCCTTTTAATCAGGTCCAGAATATTATAAAAGCGGTAAACTTTTGCGGTATGGAGGCCGAAGAGGTTATTCTGACTGCTGTGGCGAATACCCATTCTATGCTAACCGATGAAGAAAAAAAACAGGGTGTTTTGTTAATAGATCTTAAGACAGATTCTACAGAAATATCTATCTTCAAGGAATATTCGCTTTTGTTTTTTAAGGCCATTCCAAAAGGACAGGCAAATATAACCAATAAGATTGCAACGAGATTGAATGTGCCGTTCGAGATAGCGGAGGAGCTGAAAATAAAATATGGATTTCTGGATAGCGCGCAGCAGGATGCGCGTAATCAAGACGTTATTCCCGTGGAATGGTTGGGGGAAAAACAAAATATTACAAGAGGTGAAATTAACAAAATTGTAAGCGAACAGCTTGAATCAATCTTCAATATGATATTACAAGAAATTAGGAATTTTAAAGCCTTTAGCAATGTAGTAAAAGCAGGCGCGGTTATTTCAGGTGGATGTACCGACATGGAAGGTATCATGGAATGGGTAAATCAAAACCTTAAGTTTACAGTGAAGCGAGGGAGCCTGAAGCAGAATCTTGGGAGCCTGAAGCAGGATCTTGGGAGTGCGGGACATGATTACACGACCTCGTTGGGACTTTTGGAATTTGGGTTGAAGAAAAGGCAAAAGAGACAGACAGAAGGGAATACGAAGTTTTTTAAGAAGGTATTTCGAAAAACAGGCGAACTTTTAAGTGATTACTTCTAACATCAGCTATCAACTGTTATCAAATACTATCTGTTAGATTTGACAAATCCCTTGTTGTGTGATATACTTATCAGAAATAAGGGATGGTGATAAATAATGGCAACTAAAAATGATGAGATATTGACACTAGAGGAAGCAAGCCGCCTTCTTAAACTAAGCAAGTCTACAATATATAATTTGGCTCAGCGAAAACGAATCCCTGCTCATAAACTTGGCAGAAGTTGGCGATTTGTGAAGGCGTACCTTATCAAGTGGCTTGAGAACGGGTCTAAACCTAGTTGATTTGGAGGGGGAACCAAATGATAGATACAAAAATCCCGGTTGAGAACGATTTTAAAATTGAGAAGACTAGATTTCAAACAGTTGTTGATGCACGAGAGCCAACCAAAGCTAAAACAACTTCAAAAATCGGAATAAGCAAACTAGCTGTATATATGCTAATCTTATCCGTGATGCTTTCCGCACTTGTCATATATGAACTACAAATAAGGCATAATAGAGATATTAAGGTCTTGGGGGAACAGATTACAGCGATTTCCAACTCAAAGGCAGCCCTGCAGCGATCATTGCAGGCTGCTATAAGGCAACAAGAGGAATATAAGGTTTTATTGGAGGATCAGACAGAAAGGGCAAATGCATTAACCGTACAGGCTATACAGTTATTGAATTCTGAAATACGCAACAATAAAAAGATCGATGCCCTCTATTCTCGCCTTAGTGGCCAAAAAGCTGAAAACGAAACATTAAAATCCGAATTAAAAATGGTTTCCCTGGAGAAGAATGGACTCCAAGGGCAATTGACCTCTTTCCAGCGAATCCAACAAAATCTACAAGAAAAAATTAAAAGGCTTTTAACAAGGACCAAGGTTGAGCTTGGGGCAGTTGTAGTAACACCTTCGGCATTCCAAGGAAATATATTAAGAGCGGATAGGGAGCACAATTTCGCCATTATTGATTTAGGGAAGAACGACGGTATAAAGAAGGGGATGGATCTAACGGCATATCGACAAGAGAGGCCAATAGGCGCGATAACAATAGAAAAGGTCTATGACGAACTTTCAGTTGGAAGGGCAGGCTTTGAGTGGCAGGGTGATGAACTAAAAGTTGGCGATACAGTTAAAGGAAAGGATTAATGGGCCATTCTCCAGTAGGCATTTATTTTGGCGTAGATTTTATAGATCTGGTAATCTTAGGAGGGTCCAAAGAAAAACCCAGGGTTATCAAATCTGCGCGTGCCCCGATTTATGCAGAGCCATCAGACGCCGGCCAAAAGGATAAGATGGCGTTATTTCCTCCCGCCATAAAGAAGGTATTTGAGATGAGCGGCATTAAAGCAAAAGCCGTGAATTTCGGCCTACCGCAGGATGAGGTTATAGTCCGCCGTTTCCGCATGCCCTATTTGCCGGATGCGGAAAGACTAAACGCAGTGAAATTCGAGGCGCAAAAGTATTTGCCGTTTAAGTTAGATAATACAATCTCAGATTTTTGTGTCACAAAGGAATTCAAGCCCCAAAAGAGCATGGATGTACTCTTTGTTGCAGCTAATAAACAGGTAATGACAAAATATGAGAATCTTTTTAAGGAATCAAAAGTCGGTTTAAAAATCATTGATACTATTTCGATTGCACTGTTGCGGATTCTCTCAGCATGCAACAAGATTAAAGAAGACAAGACAACCGTAGTGGTCTACGCGGAAAAAAATTCCCGCGGGAGCATTATCATAATAAAAGAAGGTAATATATACCTGGTTAGAGAATTAGGCGCCTTGACCTCAAAGGATACATTTCTTGAAAATATCTTGAATAACATAAGGGTATCTGTTGATTATTACAAGAGGGAAACGAAAGAGGTTGGCGTAGATAGTATACTTATATGCGGGGACATAGGGCTTAAAGAACTAGAAATGTATTTAAGGGAAAATATACTTTCCACCCAGATTGAAACATTTAGTCTAAAAGACCAGATAGATGGATTAAGCGAGATATCAAAAAAACAGATGGTTGCTATCGGGCTTGCCATGGCTTCCTTTGAGAAGCCAAGCCCAAGGATAAATTTAGTAGCTTCCGAACCTAAGGGCGCTGTTGCTAAGGGCCTCATGCAATATAAGCCGCTTGTTATTGAAGGAGTTGCTTGCTTTCTCGTATTAGCGCTGCTGCAAGTTTTTATGAGTGTGAACATGGAAGGGCATCAGAGAAAAAAGGCTCAAATGAAAGCCGAAAGGATGACAGTTGCCTCAGTGGGTAGCCCTGATGTTTCTCATGTGCAATTGAGTGCTATGGAGGATGAGAATAAACTGAAACTTGAATTTTTCAAAAATTTTGTAGCAGGAGACAGGTTATTTTTAACAAAAAAATTAAACAGCCTCGGACGCCTTTTACCTAAAGGCGGATGGATCAAGACAGTCCAGTTTACAGATGAGTTGAATAAAGACAGAAGCCTCAACATTAAAGGGATTATATATTCA
>JABMQH010000146.1 GCA_013203355.1 Candidatus Omnitrophota bacterium
AAATGGACCCAATGACGTGTCTAAGAGAGTTGACTTTGAGTATCTTCAGTGGGTTGCCGAAATGACTCTTAAAGGCATTGCAGGAGCTAAATCAAAAGATACGGATAGCTCCGCCAGCTCGCCGGTGGTCACCGACGATCATTGGAGCTCTTACGTTAATTCCATGATAGAGCGTGAACTATCACTTCAGGATGCCCCGCAAAGGTTAAAAGCCGTGAAAGAGGCTTTGTCTTCTGAAAAGAGAGAAGATATGGAAAGAATTATTAAAATGCAAGCACCGTCGATTTGGATAGAGGATGCCTTTGGTCTTGTTGTTCTTCAGGGTGGCTTTGTCGTTACCCTCGGTGATAGTAGATACCCTATTTTAACAACATTGCTCATTGGTCCTTGCAGAGGTCTGTTGTTGTACGACTCGGTAAAGAAAATCGCTGCTTTTGCTCATATAGATTATGATTTTCAAGAGATAAGTTTTACAAAAGAGATGATGCGGAAACTTGAAGAGATGGGAGCAGGAGAAGATATTGTCTTCGGATATACCAATAGCCTCGTGAATTACCCGGGTATGAGAGAGGCGATTGTTGAAAGGATAATAGGCCAAAAATTAAGAGGGGAAATAATAAGATTGCCTAATCAGTTCACCTTTGATGCTCGTACTGGCAAGATAAATAAGTTTGAGATAGATGACTTTGTATTAATAATAAATCTTGAAAATGAGGCAAGACGCCTGTTTGATCTTAGGCGTGAGGTTAGGTATTTTGGACCAATTGATTTAACCCCTCCAGCCTCTTCGCCGGTGAGTGATAATTCTGTTAATCCCTTGATTATTAATATTGAAAGAATTGGCTGGTGGCTGGAAGATATTGATCCCCGCGTGCGGGAACTTGCGAAGACAATTCAAGAGAATGAGATTTTTACCAGCTCACCGATAAATTATCAAAATGAAGACAGAGAAAATTGGTTATTCAGAATGGCAAAAATATTTGTTATGAGACGGTTTGGTTATGAGGGGTTTACTTTGCCAGAGTGGCCTTATAATGCCAGCAGTTTGTTGCGTGTAATAATAAAAAGAATTATAGACAAAGTTAATAATGAATCTTCCGGAGGAAAAATAATAAAAGTTATCTGTTTGGACAATTCCTTAAAGTTACCCCTGTTGCTCAAAGAAAAGGAGCAGTTTTATAAAGAAGACTTATTAGACAATTTAAGTCAGAAAGATTATGTGTATAAGATTTATGGTTTTCTTGATAGTTCAAGCTCAGCAGTTAATAATTCTGACACAGAAACAACTAATAGTGTTTTGGCCAGATACATAAATGTTTCAGAAGATAATTTTCTTATGCGCTATAAAGCAATAGTTGAACAAGAAAACAAAAGCGTGATTTCTAAAGAACAGCATGAGGAGTTGGTTGGATTTAAGAAAGTTCTTCCTAAGATATTGCTTGAACGGAAAATGAATATTCTGAATTGTGGATTTTCAGCATTTCGTATTTTTCGTATATTAAGTGGTAATTTTTCAATTGAAATGCGCAGACTGTACGAAGACCATCCCGATTCTAAAATATCTTACATGAAGCATGCTTTTTCAGTTATTCATCTGGCAGGGGTACAATTCATTTTAGATTTAACACTTGAGCAATTTAAGATTCTTAAAGATAAAGAGGGTCGGAGCAAGCCATTAGGTGTAGTTTTGATTCCTGCGCGCATAGCTTATGAAGAGGTTAACGATAATAGCTGTTATTTTTTTAATTTTCAAGATCTGGGGCGAGTAGAAAATTATCCGGTTTTGTTTAAAGAAGGTTGTACTGTAGAGTTTAGAGGATACATAACTTATTTTAAATACGGAGTTCCACTTTTGATAATTGATAAGCATCTTTGGCGAGAAAATAAAGTATTTATTAATTACGCAAAGAACGATATTGATCCTCGGATAGCAATGTTTGCCAGAAAAGCAAAGAAAAACTTTTCAGGCTATGGCGAAAATCATCAAGTGCGATTAAAGAAAAAATCTAGCTCATCTATTAGTAAATTTTTGCTCAACAGGAACGAGCAAAAATACGGAACAGCAATTAGCGGATATTTCTTTGACGGCTCTGAGATAGAGATAGAGAATCAGCAGGAAAGAATAATTAACTGTTTATCAAGTAAAGATAGTTTAGAAAATATTATGTTGGTTTCTGGTTCTTCGGCAATTAATGCTACTCAAAGTTACCGGAGATTTGAGACAACAATTAGAAACATGGAACAAGAAACCGGCTATCGGTTTTTAATTAACCAAGAAATTATAAATCAGAGTATTGAAACTTTAAATAGAGTGGTTATTTTAAAAAAATCAGCTTCCGACGGGAGAGTGGTTATCGGCCAAGGCGAAAAAACTACTAAATTTTTCGAACATAAGTCAGAATATTATCTTGAATTTATTAAACAAGGAGTAATTTGTCGGGTTTATTTTTTGGAAAATATTGAAGATATTAAGTTAACCTTAGCTTTAGACAGTTTATCGGGAAAAATAATCAATTCTTTTTCTAAAACAATTACAAAATCAGAATTTGTAAAAATGATGTCCGCATGCAAGAGGCTAACGCTTAAGCATTTTCCGACAAAGTCTAATGGGCGAATTGAATTTGCCCGGAAAAAGTGGGTAAAACTGGGGAAATGGGAATATGGATACGTGGACGTTGAGATAGGGCAGATATCCGAAAAGGATGGGGTAAAAAACGGAAGAATTATTAAGGTGGTCAACGAAGATACAAGAGAGGAAGAATTGTTTTACCTTATTGTTAACCGGAAAACCGAGATTTTAGAAGATTCTTTTTATTCAGAGATTCCTGAAACGATTTTAAAAGGACTTTTTTACCGTGCTGTTCGGCAATACATTTTAAAAGAAAACGGTGAAGTGCGCTTAGGCGGTAAAGTTTACGCGCAATTTTCGCGGGATGCCGGAAGCGAAATTGAAATAAGAATAACAAATGGCGAACCAGATAGTGTTATCTTTATTAAGGACAAAGAAGGAAATCCGGTTTTGGATATTCAGGGAAAACCATTAGAGTATGACTTAAAAAAAGATATACGAAAACAGTCTCGAGAAAAAGATCCGCGGGTTATTGTTGTTAAAGCTAAGAGTATTCGAGAAAGAAAAGAAAAAATATCTCATTCAGATAAGGAAGAACAGAAAGAACATTTATCTAGCCGGCAGGATAAGTTTTCCGCTCTTAATGAATTATTGAGGCAGGAAGGTATTCCACAGGATATTTGTACTGCAGTTTCTTATGCGGTTTGTCCTAAGATTGTTGATTCGAAAAAAATAAAGGCCAAACTATGTTTTTTCCAAAAATACGGTTTGTTAACATCAGAGGAGTGCCGTTTGATAGTTAGGAGAAAAAATGTTGAGTGGCAAAGATTTTCCCGAATGATAGCCAAAGAGCATATAAAGCTGACAAGCTCTTTTTGGCAGTTTACAGTAAAGCAAATTGAATCAATTTTAAAAAGGGGATTTTCTGAACAAGGAGTGCGTGATTTAGCTTTTAAATATCAGCAGTATGATCTTACGAAAAGCGAAATTGTGCAGTCTATGCGTGCTCAAGATCCGGATAAGTGGTTAAGAAGAAAAATTTTACCCCGTGTAAGAGGTTGTGAAAATAGAAACATATTCCGCCAGCATTTAGAAAATAAAATAGGCGCATTTTTCTGTTTAGCGGAAAGAGATAAGATAATAAATGAGTTAGTAGAATTTATTACCGGAAAAAAATGGACTCAGAGACAGACTATTGCGCAAAAACTAGACAGGTTAGTTAAATACAAGATTATAACTACAAAGAAGAAGAAAATATTGCTGGATATCGAAAATTACACCCTTAAAGTGTTTATAGTTAAGTTTAAACCGCAAGAGGTATCCGAGAATATAAAACGCAGTATGTTATTGTATTTAGGAACGTCTTTAGAAAATAGCTTGTTTACTTCTCGGGAGGCCGCGTTTTTAGTAGCTAGAGGATATTTATATTCAAGGTTTAAAAATATTATGAGTGATTATTCGTTAAATAAAACAGAATTACTCATGATCATTAATATTTATAGCAATCCAGAGTCGATATTGGGGAAACTTAAACCGCAAAACATTGATTATCTATGCCGAAAAATAAAGTTACCCGCTTATTTCATCAAGCAAATTTTAATTAAGCGGGGCAGTAATGTTGTAGATGGTTATTTAGAGAATTTAGCTGAAGAAATAAGAGGTTTGATTAAAGTTTATTCAATACCGGAATACGTTGCTTGTCAGTGGTATATTCGCGGTAACAACGCAGAAAGTTTTAAAGAAAAGGTATTTAAACTGAGCCAAAAGGAAGGCCTTCCAGTTATATTGACTTATCGTTTATTTTTTGAGAGAGAATTAACGCCGAAGCGCATCGATCGGGACATTGTTGCCTTATCTAAGCTTTGCCTGAGAATTCTTAAGGATAAAAAAGCAGCTTATCATAAGATGAATGAGTCGTTAGCCGCCTTAGAGGAGAGAATTTTCCAAGATATAAACTGTATGCAGATAGCGGTTATTCGGAAAAAATCAACCGATTGGCAAAAACACGTCCGGATGCCGAGATACTAGAGGCTTTAAAAAAAGAATTTGGGATTAAATATCACCTTTTACAGGAGCTAACAGATTTAGTTTTTATTCAGCTTAAGAATGATAATTTAGATGAAGCGGTATATTCCGGAACAAAAAGCAGAGAAGTATGTTTGGCGGTTTATAAAATAGTAGAAGCAAAAAGAGAAATAAGAAAGATTGCTAAAACTGCCAGCAAAACAATATCCACATTTCAAAGTAATAATTTAATGTATCTATATCAGAAGCAAAAAAAGGCTATGGCCCAGGAAAATTCCGGATTAAAAAAATATTTGTCTTCAGAAATTATTCAAAGAGTGCTCGGACAACTTACAGGAGTTTTGGAGAAAACCGCAATTATAAGATTGGCAGAAACGATGGTTTCCGGATTTTTTAACTCCGGAAAAGAAAAATTAAAAACTAGATTAGAGCGTTTCCGAGAAAATGGATTATTTACCTTACAGCAATGTGTGCTTATTGAGTCTGATAAGCGGGAAATACTTCAGCAGGAAAATTGGCTTGATGCATTATCGGAATACTTGGTGTTTAATGTTTGCCGGCTTAAAGAAGAGCTTGGATTTTCTGACAGTTTGATTGCTAACATTTTAGTCAAAGGGTATTCTTATTATTGGATTTGTGATCTATATAGGCAGTACCCTAATCTTAATCGTTCTTTTTTAGACGGAATGTTTTGTGCAGAATTTCCGGAAAAGTATCTTTTATGTTACTGTGGGCCATTAAATAAAGAAGTTGAGGTTGCCCGGATGTTTATCAAAGAATTAACTGCGAATGCTAATTTTTCTTTTCCGAATCAGGCAGAAGAATTATTGAAGCGGGAGTATACATGTCAGCAATTGGTAGTTTTGATTTTAAATGCCCGAGTTTGGCAGTCAGAGGAAGATATTAATTTAGGTAAACAGGCTGCGCGTTATTTTGTTCAAGCGCATCTTTATCTTTCCGAAGAAATAGCTGAAAAATATCGTTATCGATACTGTCGTAATCAATGTATTCAGGAGGGGACAACAGCATTATACCAGGCTTTAGAAAGTTATGTCCCTGATTATCAAAGCGGAAACGGGTTTCCGGATCATGCGCGCAGATTTATTAACCAGCGGTATGAAGAAGTATTAAAAGGGGAAAGGAAAAATTATCAGAATCAAGCCTACCATTTTGTGAATATTGATAAACCGGCGTATGGTGATTCCAGCAGAGCTACTAAACAAGAAACATTGAACGCGGATGATATGATTGGCGATGTAAAAAACAATATGCATTTACTTAATCCGGAAGACGCACTTATCGCTCGGGAAGAAAATTGAAGGTGAGAAGTCAAATACAGAAAAAGTAAAGGCAGTACTAATTCGAGATAAGAAAGGTATTCTTTCTCAAGTTGTGTCTAATCTTCATAGGCAGCAAAAAATTTCTTCTGTTTGGATGAAAATTCTCTCAAGCGAGATTAACCAATATTCCGGAGATCCGGAATATCTTTCTCAGCAGTTTAATGTAAGCTTCAAAGAGGCTAAGGAATGTCTTGATAACGGATTTTTGCAGGTAGGAGAATATATCAAAGAACATCCAGGATTGTCTGGCCGGTTTAATGATGAATACCAAGAGGTGTCTAGCTCTTCGATCGGAAATATGTCCCCTAGTGCTCATTCCAGCTCGCCGGTGGAGTTTCATATATTAAATTTTAAATCACACACACCACCGGGTGCAAAAAGAATATTTGATAAAACTTTTTTTTCCGGCGATGCAACAAAGAGGTATAATAATATAAAAG
>JABMQH010000147.1 GCA_013203355.1 Candidatus Omnitrophota bacterium
ATGTCCAAATCAAAAGGGAATATCGTAGACCCCGATGGAATAATAAAAAAATACGGGGCCGATACCCTTAGATTATATATACTCTTTGCAGGCCCCCCCGAGACAGAAATGGAGTGGAACGATAGAGGTATCGAAGGGTCTTCCAGGTTCCTTAATAGGGTATGGCGGCTCGTTGAGCAAAAACCAGGCAGCGGGACACCAACCAAAGAAGAAGAAAGAAGGATACACCTGGCAATAAAGAGAGTTACAGATGATATAGAAAAGTTTCATTTCAATACCGCGATAAGCGCAATTATGGAATTGGTTAATTTTGCTTATCAAGCCCCACCCACAAAGACAATGCTTGAGGCCATCGTGATGCTGCTTTCGCCGTTCACCCCTCATATATGCGAAGAGATGTGGAAGAGTCTCGGCTATAAGCAGAGTATCCTTAAGGCGTCCTGGCCAAAATATAATCCTGATATCCTGAAGCAAAAGGAGGCCGTGATCATTGTCCAGATAAACGGTAAGATGAGGGCAAGGCTGAATTTGCCGGTTGACCTTAATGAGGAGAAGTTAAAAGAAATTGTCCTCTCTGAGGCGTCGGTAACAAAATGGATAGAGGATAAGCCCGTTAAAAAGTTTATTGTCGTACCGAACAAATTAGCGAACATAGTTATATGAGGGATGGATGCTTGAACTGACAAGGCAGGAAAAGCAGGTTATCGTATTTTTGATGGCAAGCGCACTTTTAGGCGTTGGGATCATCGCGTATAAGAATTTAAGATCCCAGCCGAATATAGAGATAACTTCCGGCCGGCAAATAGAAAAGGAGATCAAGGACAGCAAGATTATCAATATCAATACCGCTCCGGAAGATGAGCTCATAAAATTGAGAGGCATCGGCCCTGCTTTAGCAAAGACAATTGTAGAATATCGTATAAAACACGGCGCCTTCAGAACCAAAGAAGAGCTGAAGAATATAAAAGGCATAGGCCAGTCCAAGTACGAGAACATAAAAGATAACATTAAAATAGAATAATGAAACGGCCCCTCCTGGGGATAGCTTTTGCGTTTTCTTTAGGGATACTATTAGGAAAGATCGTAGAGTGCCCTCTTTTTTATGTCTTCGGGTGCACTGTAATCCTCGTTTTTCTATCCATCCTGTTCATCAAATCTGAAACCAGATTTCTGGCAGCTGCATTTTTAGGCTTTTTCTTATTAGGCGCCCTGGCCCTTAAGAGCTATGACGCCATTCCCAAAAACCACATAAAAAATATCGTTCAAATCGGAGAAAATTCCTCCGAACAGATCTTAGTCCAAGGCAGGATTTTGGACAAACCGGACAAAACCAAGACCCATTACAACAAGGATAGGCAAAGGTTTCTTTTGGCGTTAAAGGCGATTAAGACCGGTGGTGACTGGCAGCCTAGCTCCGGGATCTTATCGGTTAAGGTATTTAATCGAATGCCCGATCTTCAATATGGCAACGAAATTATTATGGAGGGCAGATTATTTCTGCCGCGGGGCGCAACAAATCCGGGCCAGTTTGATTATAGAAAATTCCTGGAGAGAAAAAAGATCTTCTATGATTTAAACGCAAAAGACAGGGATTTCGTGAAAATTATCGGCCGTGGTTTCAGGAATCCCATAACGGTATTTGCCTATGCGGCCAAAGAGAAGATCAAAGCAAGAATAGATAAATTCATCCCGGCAAAAGAGGCCCTCATATTGAAGGCGATCTTGTTAGGGGAGCGCCAGGAGGTGGATGAGGAAATAAGAGATACCTTTATCAAGACAGGGACGGTTCATATTCTGTCAATAAGCGGTTTGCATGTAGGGCTTCTGGTGTTCATATTTATGCTCTTGTTTAAATTAGCAAGGATACCTTTTAAGATCCAGGTGTTTATCCTGACCTTTTTGGTCATTGCCTACTGCATGATGGTAGGTAACCGTCCCCCCATAATAAGGTCTACGATCATGATACTCGTATTTTTGTTCGGGAGGCTCCTGAAGAGAGAGCAGGACCTGTTGAATTCCCTGGCATTTTCAGCGCTGGCGATACTGTTTTTTAGGCCTCAACAGTTATTTGATATTGGTTTTCAACTTTCCTTTTTGACGGTGGGTTCTATAGTCTATTTTACGCCCCACCTCGAAAGGGTTCTTATAAAAAAGAGGGATATTATTAGAGAAAAACGGAACCTTTATTTCCTGCGTGCCGTATCGGTGTCTTTCTGCGCATGGCTTGGCAGTGCCTTGCTTGTAGCCAGATATTTTAACATCGTATCACCGGTTACTGTTATTGCTAATCTGTTAGTTATTCCTTTAATCTTTTTTATATTAGCTGTTTCTTTGACCTTTCTTGTTTTTGGCGTTTTTTCGTCTACGTTGGCGCTTATATTTTCGCAAACATGCACCCTGAGTATTCAGATCCTTCTGAAGATAATCGCGATGTTCTCACAATTTCCGTTTGCTTATTTCAGGGTAAAAAGCCCCGCATGGTTTTTCATTATAGGTTTCTATGTAGTATTATTATTTTTCTTAAACAGAAAACATTTTAGGATAAAAGCAAAATATTTTTTAATCGCAGGACTCGTATTTATTAATTGCTTTGTTTGGCGCGATATACTTTTTAAACGAGGAGACCTTTTAAAGATTACCTTCCTGGATGTCGGGAAGGGTGACGCTTTTGTTGTTCAGTTCCCAAAAGGCGGTACGATGCTGATAGATGGGGGAGAGGGCTATGGCGTAGACATGGGCAGATTAGTGGTAAGCAGGTTCCTTTCTTCCGAAGGAATCGATAGAATAGATATGGTTGTTGCAACTCATCCGCATACAGATCATATAGGTGGACTGGCTACAATTCTCAAAAATTTCAAAGTAAGGTACTTCGTAGAAAACGGAGAAAAAGA
>JABMQH010000148.1 GCA_013203355.1 Candidatus Omnitrophota bacterium
AATTTCACTCGCATCGACACATTCAACATAAGTGGAGTTGCTGGCATAGTAAATCTTCTCCCCTGTTCGTATCGTCTTTAAATAAGTAATCGTCTGATCCGCCTTTGCCTTTTCCACCATCTTTGTAAAGCTTGGGACCGCAATTGTAGCTAACACGCCGAGGATAACAACAACTATTAAGACCTCAATTAAGGTAAACCCCTTTCTCATAATTCCTCCATTTTATATACCTGGGTACTGAACGGTCACTGTTATCTTATACGAACCATCAGGTTCTTGTTCTTTTAGTATCTGTACTGGCCATTCCTCTGTGGTTATAGTCACCGGTGATGTAAAATCCCCATTCCTGCACTGCCAAAGCGCGTGTTGAATCCCTGCCTCGGCCAAATACTGCGCCCTTATCTTCTCAATAGTAGTGATCCTCATCTGCGCATAACTTATCATTGCCTGCAATATCGCAGTAGTCCCAAGGCCTACTACTATCATCATAACCAAAACCAATGTTAAGGCAGTTGCTTTTTTCTGCTTCATCATAGTTACTATTCTGTTGAGCGTGCTCGCGTTACGACTGTCGTTTCAAAATCCTGTTGTTCGCCAGCGCCCGGAGGTAGTATCCCGATAGCTATCTTGACCCAATTAAGGACCGGATCTCCTCCGGGTTGCAATTCAAAATTTAGAAGCCCTATATTTTGCGCTATAGTTATTGGGGAGCCTTCGGGATTTGAACCTACTTTAGATTTATATTCAATTATATCGCCGGTTTTCCAATAGGTATGGATTGTATCATCGGCAGGATCGGATGGGTCTGTGTTATCGACTCTAATTGCGATTCTCGAGGAGCCTGTAATGGTCACATTATTTGCAACGGTAACTCTATTCACCATCTCTTCCAGCACAGCCAAGGTAACTTCTCCAATGTCGCTTTGCCTTTGTATAAAATCAAAATAGAATTTCTTAAAGCTGATCAAAAGGGTCGAGGCGGTTAGAATCACTGTAGTCAAGAGTGCTATGGCAATTAAAAGCTCAAGGAGGGTTAAGCCTTTTTTGGATCTAGTCATCGGTCCATTCAACTGTAACAACTACCCGTTTATAATCAACTGTCCCATTCCCATCCGCGTCTATATCATTAACTTCATACCCCCTTGTTGCCCCGTAGTTGTCCTTAAAATCTCCATCAGGGAGTTCGTGTTGATATATTGTGCCAACATCTGGGTCTGGATCGGAATCCACTAAAGGTTGGCCGTGCTGGCCTGCGCCGGTCTCTGTGCTTACCGCATTCTTCAATCCCTCGATCGTATCCCTTGTGTAATTCAATCCCTGGAGCTCAAGGGAACCGAGTGGGCCGGGGGCTTTGCCTACTACGCTAAAGGTTGCGGTCATCCCGGCCACAATAAGGCCTAAAAGCAGCATGCTAATCACAACCTCAACTAATGACATCGCCCTCTTTAACATCTCCTTCATATTATATTATAAAAATAGAATTGTCAAGGATAAGGAAGTATGATATTCTACATTATAAGGGTTTTATTAAGATGTATATATCTAGCTTGGCAAAGAAGGGTTTTACCGGATTGGTAAATTTAGCCTACCCGCCCTTTTGTGTTATTTGTAACAAAAAGGTATTGCATACCAGGCAGGATTTATTAATCTGCGAGGGATGTTTTAACAAGATAAAAAAGAATCCCCCTCCATATTGCAAAAAATGCGGCCGCTCTTTAAGCGGTTTAGCGGATAATGTCCAGATCTGCTGGGAATGCAGCGAAAGAAGCTTTCATTATGAGCGAAGCTGGTCCTGTTTTTTGTATGATGGAGTCGTAAAAGATGCTATTCACCTTTTAAAATACTCAAAAAAGGTTTCCCTTACAAATCTGTTTTGTTTTTTGTTAACCGGTTTTTTGAGAGAAAACACGGAAATCCTCAAAGATATAGACGGCATTCTGGCAGTGCCGTTACATGCCGTCAAGCTTAGAGAAAGGGAATTCAATCAGGCGCATATGCTTACAGAGGCTATTGTAAAGGAATTTAATACGAGTGATTTTTCGGGATGTTTGAGAAGGATAGCCGCCACAGCCCCACAGAGCGGGTTAGACAGAAATAAAAGATTTGATAACGTAAAAGGGACCTTTGCGGTTACGGGGTCTAGACCGATGCGCGGAAAGAATCTATTGATCGTAGACGACCTCTTTACAACGGGGGCCACGCTAAATGAATGCGCCGGGGTTTTAAGCAAGGCGGGGGCGAAAACGATACGCTGCCTTACCTTTGCGAGAGGTTCGTAAAAAATATGGCGACGACTTCGATATTAAACAGGTATATCTCAAGAGAATTCGCAAACGCCTTCTTTTTGTCCATCGCAGTATTCACCTTTGTTCTTCTCGTAGGCAATTTCATTAAACTGGCCGAATTAATTATAAATAAAGGGGTTGCGTTTATATATATAGCGAAATTGTTTTTCTACCTTATACCATATCTATTAAGCTACACGGTGCCGATGGCCATGCTTACCGCTACGCTGATCTCCTTCGGGAGGTTGTCAAGCGATAACGAAATAACAGCGATGCGCTCTTTGGGCATAAGCGTAATGAAGATAGCCTCTCCCGTATTGGTACTTGGTTTTTTGGTGAGTCTTCTTCTAGTACCTTTAAATAATACCCTCATCGCAAATTCACATTTTGCCTCAAGGAGGACCTTAAAGGAAATCGGCATACGCAGCCCCTCGGCCTACATAGAGGCCGGTACCTTTGTAAAGGATTTTGAAGGTTATATAATATTTGTGCACGAAGTTAAAGGAAATAAGTTAAAAAATATACGGATATACCAACCGCAGAAAGACGGGCCCACGCGGACAATAACGGCCAGCGAAGGAGAATTTATCACTGCGGCAAAGAAGGAAATTGTAAAACTTAAGCTTATAAACGGCACAAGTGAAGAACCCGACTTGAACAACCCTTCCAGTTTCTACAAATTAAACTTCAAGACATACTATATGACCTTGAATTTGCAAGATAAACCAAAATTAAAAAAATTAGAAAAAAAGGCCCGGGAGATGAGCATAAAGGAGATTAGGGCTGAGTTGAAGGCGATGAGAAAAGGAGGAATCGAGCCGGAGGTGCTTTTAAGCGAACTTCACAAAAAATTCGCGATGTCCTTCTCTGCTTTCCTTTTCGTATTGATCGGAATTCCGTTGGCGATAAAGGCCCATCGAAGTGAGAAATCTATCGGTATTGGTATTAGCTTTGCTCTCTTGGTGATATACTGGGTCCTCTTGGCCGGCGGCACAGCGTTTGCCTTAAAGGGGTCTCTTGCACCGTGGATCGCAATATGGTTGGCGAACATAGCCATAGGCATAACGGGCGCTATCCTTCTTTTTAACATCATGAAGAGGTGACAAAATGCGATTGGTGGATAAGTATATATTTCGTTTGTTTCTATTGCCGTTGCTTTATTGTCTTTTCGCTTTTATATCCATATATGTGATCGTCGATCTTTTTGGCCATCTGGATGAGATTATAAAGTCCCACATGGGGATTGGTTTGCTTCTAATCTATTATCTCGCATACACCCCAAGCATAATCGTTCAGACAATACCAATAGCGGTTTTGATCTCAACAATGTACACATTGGGAAACCTTGCCAGGCATAACGAAATAATCGCATTGAGGGCAAGCGGCATAAGCCTATGGTATATATTAAAGCCATTCCTGATAACAGGCCTTTTTCTTTCGTTCCTTATATTTATCGTAAACAACAAAGTAGTCCCGATAACCACACAGCGGTTTCTTAAAATAAAAGAAGAAAAGATTGAAAATAAAAAAATTGCTCAGGTCTCATCCAGGGTCATAAAAAATGTGGCCTTGTACGGCGAGGGAAATAAAATTATTTATGCACGTCTTTATAACCCGAAGGCAAAAATATTAAAGGATGTCGTAATTCATAAACATGATAAAAAACAGAACATAACATCAAAGACGACGGCCAGAGAGGCAAGATGGACCAAACAGGGGTGGCGCGCCTTTAACATCACAAGTTACAAATTAGACAGGCACGGCAAGATTAAAGAGGAACCGACACTTAAACGCAGGGGCTTACTTGATATAAAAGAAAAACCTCTGGATTTTAAAAATCAGAGATATAGGATCGAGGTCTTGACTCTGGTCGAACTCAAGAATTACATAAGAAGGCTGTCGGGGGCAAGCGGCCTCATCCTGCAGTCCCTCCGCGTAGAGGCACATAATAGAATTGCCTACCCGTTTGCCAACCTTATCGCCGTACTCATAGGTGCGGCCGTTTGTTTAAGGGCAAAGGGGGGTGGCAAGCTATTAGGCATTGGGCTGGGGGTACTGGTTGGGTTATTATTTTATGGCGTGTTTGCAATCAGTATAGCTTTAGGAAAAAATGGAGTCCTCTTTCCCTTTATATCGGCATGGTTTGCAAATATAACCTTTGGGCTATGGGGGTTTTATTTAATCAATAAGTCCTAGTCATCCCCTTCTGTATCTCGAACAACTTCTTCCGGGGCTGATTTCTTCCTTTTTATCACACGCTTTAACGTGACATGCTGATCGACCAAGGCCTTTTTGTCTATCATGTTTAATTGCTTAAATAAAAAATCAAACTTTACCTCAATCGTCTTCGCAATCTCATCCCTTGCATCCTGAGGCAGGCGTATAATATCTTTCTTGAAAGGCCCAAACGCTTTTTTTCTTGTCTTATAAATAAACTGCTCTTCAGTCTGGCCTTCTTTCTTCTCATTAGCGCAATTTTGCTTAAGCCAATCGTACATCTTTGTCTTTAATTCACCTGGGAATGCGCTGCTTTCATAGACCATGTTCTGAAACTCGGTTGCGAGATGAACCTCTGCTGTTTCGGTTTCTGTAAATTTATGAAATGCCTCCGAAGGAAGCGTTGAGGCACCATGCTGAACCGCGCCTGCAAGCCCAAACTCCTCTCTTGCCAGTTTTGAGAGCCCTCTTAAAGTTTCAAAATCAAGTTTTACCTCGGCAATCTGTCCGTCGGGTAGGACTACCCCGCCGTGCGATGTCCCTGTTTGAACGCTAATTTTGGAAATACCTTTGTAATTTTTCCTTAAAGAACTTCTGTAGCCCTCCATATAAGCCTTTAGTTCTTCGGGGGTTGAATTTTGCTTGCCGACCTCACCGATCTCGCCCCCTACGGAAATTTCAATCCCCCTGGGTTGGATCCTGCGGATAAATTCCGTAAGATCTGCGCAAACCCCGAAATTTAATTCTTGCTGTTTTTTTATCTTTGTCTTTGACAGATCCACCAATGTGGAGGAATCAATGTCTATATTATAAAACCCGGCATCAACCGCTTCCTGTATTATTGTTTTAAGCACGTCCATTTCCTTCTCAGGGTTTTCCTTATACCTCTTTTCACTCACCTGAAAGTGATCCCCTTGAATAAACACCGGGCCCTGGTAATCCTCTTTTATCGCCGCAGCAAGGCACATGGCCACATATTCCATGGGGGGCTGGTCGGTATAACCTATCTCAGATTTTGCAATCTCTAATATAAAAGCACCGGAATTATTTCTTTTTGCAACCCGGAATATGGCCTTTGCCAGGTCGTAAGTTAAGGTCCTTAAATTGATGGCGGGGACACAAAAACCTCCGAATTCACCTCTCCCCCTTGCGTCATAAAATTCATTTATAGATGCCGGGTAAATCCCCCTCTTATATGCGGTATCCAAGATCTTCTTTGCTATCTTCTTCTTGGATTCCGAATCCTCAATCAGCACCAAATCCTGCATCAGCCTATCCATATCAACAATTCTTCTTCCCATTACCTTCTCCTTCCATTCTCTGTCTCATGTCGTTATGTCATTACCCTGATCAAATTGTAAATTACGTCAGTGGGTATCTTTTTCTTCTGAACGGCAACGTCTAAGTCCACAACATTTATATTGTCGGAAATTATCCCGACCGCTTTGCTACCCTGCCCTTTAAGCAGCAGATCCACCGCCGCTGCCCCTAATCGCGTAGCCACTATCCTGTCTTCCGCCGTCGGTATCCCGCCTCTTTGGATATGGCCTAAAACCGCCACCCGAGTCTCTAAAGACGTCAGGTCTGTAATCTTTTTTGCTATCGCCTCCGCATTTGCTGCACCTTCGGCAACAATAATGATCCAGCTGATCTTCCCGCGCGTATTCCCCTCTACCATATCCTGGCACATCTTTTTTATATCAAATTTTCTTTCCGGAATAAGTACATCTTCTGCCCCGCCGCCAAGGGCAACGCGCATGGCTATATAGCCCGACTCTCTACCCATTACCTCCACTACAAATATGCGCTCCATGCTTGTTGCTGTGTCGCGGATTTTATCTATCGCCTCCAATGCGGTATTTACTGCCGTATCTGAGCCAATGGTCGCCTCTGTACCGTTTAAGTCGTTATCTATCGTCCCCGGGACGCCTATGCATGGGATGCCGCATTTCTTTGACAACGCTATAGCCCCCCGGTAAGTCCCATCCCCGCCAATAACTATAAGGCCATCAATCTCATTTTTCTTAAGCGTAGCCTTTGCCTTCTGCAGGCCTTCGTCGGTCAAAAATTCAGGACACCTTGCTGTTTTAAGCATAGTCCCTCCGCGATTTATAATATTTGAGACAGAACGGCGGTCCAGGGGTTTTATCTCTTCATTTATCAGGCCTGTATACCCCCTGCATATTCCCGATACCTCCAGCTTATTGTGAATAGCATATCTTACAACGCTTCGCACTGCCGCATTCATCCCCGGCGCATCACCACCACTTGTTAATACTGCGATTTTTTTCATAAGTTTCGTGTGTATTCCCTCATGAACCGTGTGTTGGGACAGGTTTTTTATCGAACAATTTGGTCACAGCTCAACCTGTCCCGACTGTGAACTTTGGCCGTTACGTTCCCAGTTCCCAGCTGGAGAGATAATTTGTTTGCTCGGCAGTTAACTTATCTAT